>JAQXUH010000001.1 GCA_029219885.1 Eubacteriales bacterium
AGAAGCCTGAAGCTTACGAAATTTAACAGGAGGTATCTGAGTTATGTATGAAACTAATCCATATTTCTACGGTACAGGCAGAAGAAAAGAATCTGTAGCTCGTGTACGTGTTTACGCAGGTACCGGTAAAATCACAATCAACGACAGAGACATTGACGATTACTTTGGCCTTGAAACTCTCAAGCTTATCGTTCGTCAGCCTCTTAACCTTACTGAAACAACTGAGAAGTTCGATATCGTATGCCGTGTAAACGGCGGCGGTGTTACCGGTCAGGCTGGTGCTATCCGTCACGGTATTGCAAGAGCACTTCTTCAGTATGACGAGTCACTTCGTCCTGCTCTTAAGAAGGCAGGCTTCCTCACTCGTGACCCACGTATGAAGGAAAGAAAGAAGCCAGGTCTCAAGGCTGCTCGTCGTGCACCACAGTTCAGCAAGAGATAATTGTTTCAATCAAAAAGCTCAAGTCGAAAGATTTGGGCTTTTGTTTTACAATATTTCACTGTGGGTCCTCACAGCATAGCTGTTGCGGTCGAAGCTAAAAACAGTCCACAGGACTGTTTTCCTAACGCTCCGACAGTTCTCGAGGAGATAATTGTTTCAATCAAAAAGCTCAAGTCGAAAGATTTGGGCTTTTACTTTTACACAGAAAAACAGACTGCTCACATTGTGAACAGTCTGTTTTTGTTTTGTTTGAGTTCTATCCTTCTTCACCAAAGTTGAAGAACAGATTCGCACCGTTTGACATATCCCTGATTGCTGTATCGCGGTCAGTCATATAGATATCGTCAACATTATCCTCTGCGTTCTCATATTCTGACTTTGAAACAAGGAATACACTTGATGACTCGGCAATATGAAGATTCATAGTACGCCAGTTTGTAAATCTGTGCATATTGAAGTAATAAGCATTTACATCTACTGTGTCACCGAGACCGCATCCCCAAATTTCTGTATAATATCCGTCGATATCGAGATTTCCGTTAGGTGCATAGAAAAGAGCACCAATCTTGCCGTACATAGCAAAGTAGTCGATATCGCCGTAATATGAGGCTACTGCATTCGGAAGCTGTTTTGCGTTATACTCTGCATTTTCGCTCTTTGAATAAATATTGTAAAGCTCAACGTCACCGAGGTTTGCCACAAGATATGTAAGCTTCATATCAATTGTTGTGGTAATCTTGATATCGTTATTAGCAAATACAACTACCGGGAATGCTGTATTATTTGATGAATCGGATGCTGTACCATAGCTATCAAAGCCAACTACTGAGGTTTCACCTGTAATGGAATCCCAAGTAAGATTTACATTAGGTGCGGAGCATTCAAAATTATGTCCCATATACACAAGTGCGTCCTGACGAAGTACACATTGACCGAGAATAATCGTGTCATAAGTACCCATAAGAGAGGCGTTCTTGTTAAGAGTAAGCTGACCGAGAGTATAGATACTGCCGTTCTTTGGCGAGAAAGTCTGCTGAATGTTAAAGCCTATCTCCTTAACCTTATCAATAATATCGCCGAGAAGTGTGCCGTCGCTTTGGCTGACATACTGCTTTTTGATAAATGTGTCATTATCAAAGGTTTCAGGCATTACCCACATATCCGAGTTGTGACGGAGGGTAATATATTTAGGTGTGAATACATACTCGCCTACTGCTACACGGGAATAAGCAAATTCCTTAATATAGCTTGTATAGGAGGCAAGAGTTTTGCCGATATAGAACTGTCCGCCTTTTGCAAGGTCTGATTTATCGTCTGCCAGCTCTGCCTCGGTATCCAAGGTCTGAGTATCCTTAATTGCCTCTTCAGCTGTGGAATCATCGCCGGCGTCTGTACTTTCGCCAATCTTGTCGCCGGTTTCATCATCATCACTATCGTTGTACTCGCACTCTTCACCTTCGGTTACGCCGTGAATATCCGACTCGCTGACAGTATATTTTCCTGCACTTGTTTCAGTAACAGTTCTTGTGTAATCGCCGTACTTGCCAAGCTCAATATACCTCATAGCAGTCATATTACCGCCTACTACAACAGTAGTGCAGTCACGAAGCTTGATAAATGATGTTAAAGCCTGCATACTGCCTGCAATATGGAACTGTGAATATGAGCCGCCGTCGATTGAAGTAGCTGCCTTAAGCTTTTTGCCTACATAAATTTTAGCATCGTGACGGAGTGTCAGATACTTATGTGAAACAAAGTCGCCCTTTACCCTAAGTGTGGTAGAAGCGTAAACCTTTGTATATCCACGGCTGTCAAAATCACCGTCAACATACATTTCACCTGCGTTGGAGAAAATATATTTAACCTTAGTTTCGCCCTTGGCTCTGTACAGTTCCTCAACTGCTTGTGACTGGTCTCTGTCATCATCGTAAAGTGATTTACCGATTTCAACATAGTTATCGCAGTTAAAATCGCCGTAGATATAATTCTTAACCATATCACGCATTTTGCAGGTATCACGGACATACATATCGCCGTTTACCGCAAGTCTTGAACAGATATTTTCATCAAGGCTCTGATAAGCAAAGAATTTATAATCTGTGCCATCAATAAGGTTTTGGATAGTATTCCTGATTGTGCCGTTTTCCAACGAATCCAGAATAGTATCAAGAGAGCTGCCGCTGGAAATACTCTTTTGTCCTGCAATAAGCATTGTTACATTCTGTTTCATAACAACCTTACTGTTTGCATAAAGAGAACCGCCAACATAGATATTTGCATTAGAGTAAATATCAAAATTACGTGAATAGTTTTTCGGAACCTTTTCGGCACTCATTGCTCGAACGTTTTTACCAAGAGTGTTGACAAGCATATTGCCGCCTACATAAACATACGCACTTGAAAGCTCGTCATCATTTGAGTCTTCATTATCGTCGTAGTATGTGTACCACTCTTTGTAAACATTAGAGCTTGCACCGCAGCGGCAGTTAAGCTTTGTACTTCTCTTTGACTGATAATCGCCGCCACACATAAATATGCTATCCTCGCCTACTACTACACCTGCTCCTGCAAATACATTTTCAGATACAAATGTCTTTGTATCGTTGAAAAGCCAAAGAGCAGTTCTGTAATAAGAGTTATCCTTATTTGTGTAGCAAAGAAGCTTTCCGCCGATATAAGCAGTACCGAAGCTGATAAATGAGCCTGAATTACCTGCTGATTCAGAAGTACCAAGCTTCATATCACCACCGCAGTAAATAAGGGAATTAGGATATGTAGTTGAGTCAAGGTCCTTTGAAATAGTGTAAGAGCCGTTACGTATTGCTGTACTGCTGGAATCTCTGTAGCTTCTGTTATTTACAGTTTCGTTAGTCTGCTCATCATTGGTGATTGTACCTGTAACGATAAATGTGCCACAGTTATAAAGACTGCAACCGAATTTGAAATTACCCTCTGTTGCAAAGACAGAATCAACGCCGTTGAGCATTGCGTTGGAGTTCATATACATATTTCCTGCAAAATGAGCAATAGCACCATCCTGATTAAGGAAAGCAATATCCGCTGCCGGTGCAGTACTTGAAGAATAATATCCCTGAATATTTGCACCGCCGTTACAGTAAATACTGCCCCAGTTTTGAAGTGAACCGCCAATTTTAATGCCGTTAGAACCGCCGATATAAATAACAGCAGTTGTTATTTGAGTTTTTTCGCTGCCACCGTTTCGGATTGAAAAGCCTTTTTTAAGGTTTGATACGCTGTCATACTTTTCGTAATCACTGAACTCGCCGTCGTTGTAATAATTGAGATTATCTAAAATTATGAGCTTACCGAGATTATAGATAGCACTGCCCACATTAAGATTCTTACAGCTTACCGAGCTGTTTTGTTCAACATAAAAAGCACGCTTGTGGTCATTTATTGAAATATCACCGCTGACATATGTATTGCCGTTTTGGACGATAAACGCCTCAAGTCTGTTTTGAACATAATCAGCAGCCTTGCCGTTATAGTAGCCGTTTATGTTAAGGTTATTTTCAATATAAATATTACCCTGACCGCAGAAATATCCCTTATAATCGAGACTACCTAAGCCGTCTGCGGAATTTGAAGCAATAAACGTATCGGAATTCGGACCGAGTGCGATATCGCAGTATGTATTTGTCGCGTTTGAGGCAGACATATCAACGCCGCCCATAAGATACATATTGCCGTAGCTTGTAATTGTACATCCGCTGATTGTCAGCTTTTCTGTAGCGTAAAACAATCCGCCCTCTTTAATGTAGAAATAACCTGCTACATAAACAGTTTCAGGACATACAAATCTGCCATACTGACCGATTTCAAGCTTGCTGAGATTATAAATCGGCTGACCGTCAAGGTCCTGAGACGGAGTATAGAAACCGCCGTTTATTACAAGCTGACCGCCTGAACGAACCTTTGAGCCTTGACCGCAGTAAAGCTCGGAAAGATAATCTGCGGTGTCGCTGTCGATGTTGATATTACTGCTTTCGACAGTCTTCATTCCCCAAACCTTAGACTTGTTGCTGACGTTAATAGTATCAACAGTAAGATTTCTTTTGCAGACAAGTCTTGAGCTTTCGCTGATATTAAGTGCAGAAGCCTTAAGAGTTGTGTTGCAGAGAATTCTTGACGAGCCTGATGCGGAAATTGTACCGCTTGAGGTAACGCTGTTTGTAAATACTGCCCTTGAGCCGCCGCTGAAAATAAGATTTGCAAAAGATGCAGAGCTTTGACAGTAAAGTGTATGTGCATTAGATACTGTTATATCGCCGCTTGCAACTGAAAAGCCCTTTTCAAATGTGGAGCTTCCGTATCCGCTGAGGATAAGTTTTGCTGAACCTGTAAGTTCAAGCTTGTCATAACAGTAAAGTGTGCCGTAATTCTGGAAAGTGTTAGGGAAAGATATTGTAATCGTTGCATAGTTATTATCTGCAAGTCTGCCATCGCCGATATAAACTACAGAATTAGATTGAGTATTACAAAATTCTTTAACGTTTACAAATGGCTTTCTGCTTGACTGCAAAGTGTAGTCTCTGTCATATCCGTAAATGCTGACGACAGAACCAGTGCCGTCGTGCATATAGAAGTGACGCTCGGCTGATGACTTTGTACCTACACTACCGCCTACATAAAGATTACACGTACCTGACAAATCAAGGAAGTTATAAGCATTACTATCCGTCTTGCTGTTATTAGATGCTGTTACGTTACCGCCCACATACATTTCAGCATTACTCATAACAATCTTAAAGTTTGCCGCAACATCACCTGAAGCATAAATTTTGCCGTAGCTTTCAACAGACATCCAATCTTTATCACCATTAAAGACCATATCACCTTTAGCCTTAATTGTGCCGTGAAGCTCAAGCTTAGGCGTCATATTAACTTGGCTCATTGAAAGGAGATTACCGTTGACAATCATAAGAGCATCGTCATTACCTGTAAATATGATAGTTGACGCTTTTACCGTCGAAGTAGCAGTATCTACATATTCGGTTTTGCTGTTTGACTTAAACTCAGCTATACCATAGGCATTGAGGTAAGAACCTTCGCCGAGATTGATAGTTTTAGTAGTAAAGTTACCCTTAGCACTTACAAGAGCATTATTGCCGATGTTGGAGTTACCGCTGACGCTGATACTGCCGTTGCAGTAAATCTTTCCGCCGGGTTCAACGAGAAGTTTACCTGTACTGATATTACCTGTGCAGTAGAGGATACAGTTTTGTCTTACCTGAAGCTCTTCTTCAACTGAAATACTGCCGGTTACAATAAGAGTTGCATTTGAGCCTCCGCCTTGACCAACATCAAGATTACCGCCGTTGCCCCAGAAGTTCTTCTCAACTTTTACATCACCTGTAACAAGTGAAGAGCCGCCTGATGAAACATGCGGATGGAAGCCTGAAACACTGAAGCCTGAATAATACTTGCCTGCCATATCAGAGTCTTTGCTGCTTGGCTTACTGCTGCTTGTAAGCGTTCTTGACTCTGTTGAGCCGCCGCCCCAAGTTGAACCGCCTATCATATTAACGGTAATTGTACCATTGCCGTTATCGTTATATGTCGGCATAATTATATCAACTGTTCCGCCTGTAACGCCTGCAAGTGTATAGTTCATCTGAGCATTAAATTTTTCTCTTTCAGCATATGCGGTATAGTCGCCGATAAGACCGAGAGAGGTAAACTCTGACATATCAGGGCCTAAGAAAATATTCTTTCTGTAAGGGAGCGTAGGAAGATTGCTTTCTTCCACATTTGTTGCGTTGACTTCCGCCTGCTTTGATGAAAACTGACTTCCATACTTACCGGTAAGGCTATCCTTTTTCTTTTGAACAGCGTCGGCAGCGTAATTGCCTGCAACGTTATCATTATAATAGGTTTTAACTGCACCCTTTGAATATTTGCTTTCGCCGTTTGCGTCAGGTGCAATATTCTTTTCCCAAAATTCCTTTGTAAATTCCGCAGGAGTCTTGAGCTTATCATTGCTGTTATAGAGCTTCTCACCCAAAAATGTGGTGTGAGCATCCTCGGTCAGCGTTGAAAGACCCTCGTTCTTTGTTCTCTTGTACCGAGTGAAAAGAAGTGAAGTGTCCTTTTTTGTATAATCGCTAACATCCGAATAAGTATTATCCTCGTAGGATGTTTTTTCTAACAAGTCCTCAAGGTCACCGGACATAGTCTTGACAGCCTCACGTACTGTACGGTCCCCTGCTGCAACGCTTTCGCCGAAATCTTCTCTCGACTTAGTTGCGTTTCTGATTGACTGATTAACCTGACGGACAAAGTATGGCTTCATATTAGGAACAGGAATATAGCCGTCTGTACCGAGCTTTTCCTGGAATGTTCTTGTTAAAGCAAACTTTGCACCTGTAACAGTAGCGTTGGTTGTTGAAGTAACAGACGCTCCCGTTTTCTGCAAATCTCTGTTAATCTGTGCACCCTGAACATTTACGTTAACATCGTCAAGGTCGTTTCCGTCAGCGTCCTTATGAGAAATTACAATACTGTACTTTATGCCGCCTTTAGAGGCTTTATCAGCAATATTTAAGAACTTAGGAGTTGTAGTTCCGGAAGCATAAAGCTCGTCGGTACCTACTATATTAAGCTCGTCCACAACTCCGCTTAAGGTCTGCTCATTAGCCATATTAAGGAGTGTTTTAGCATCTCCTTGAGATACGTCATAAACTATCATTGACTGATTTTGGAGACTGATAGTTCCGTCGTCGTTATATGCAAGATTGTCTGCCTGGTCAATGATTTTCTGCTTTTGAGCGTTTGTTACGGTTACCTTGTTTTCAAGATAGCTTTCTGCCTTTCTGCGATATTCTCTTTGAAGGTCTGCGGTGCTAGAAATAGAGCTTAAATTCATCTCATTGAGAATAGTCAGAGCATTCTGGGTCTGCTCTATATACTGCTGATTCTGAACATACACGTGAGTAGATGCGTCACGGCTTGTATTAGTAAATACTATTGAATCAACAGCTGTGTATGTAACCTGACCGTAATCGTCATACTCGTTTTCGTCAGGCAGTATTTCTGTATTTTCGTCAACCGAATTAGTTTCCGTACCGGTATAGTCCTGGTCCTTAACTCTTGCAGCGTTAAGAGCCTGTACACCGATTGAAATGTTTGAATTAGAATGAACGTCTCCGTTTGTAATAGCCTCTGAAATATTAATATGAACAAGGTCTGTCATATTAGGAGTACCGCCGAAAATGCCGATAATCGGCTGAACTATCTTTTCGTTTACTCCGTTGATAACCATTTCAAGAGTAGAGACAACATAGTTGGTAACATCACCTGTTCTGCCGTTAATTTCAAGTGCAGGATTATTTGTGCTGCCGTTTGTTGAGCCTGCGAAAAGAGAATATTTAAGTGCTCTCGGCATTTCAACATAGTTTACATCGCACTTAACGAACGCACTTTTTTGCAGTTTCCAAGAGTCAATGTTGAATATATTTGCCGCCACGGCGTCGCTGTCTATTGTAACAATAAGCTTAATATATCCTGAAGTGATGTAATCATAATCAATAGTTTCCGAGTCAAGAACGCCCTTACGCTCAATTCTTACGTTGATAGCATCCTTGTATTTATCCTCTACGTCAATTCCGTTTTTTTGCAGATAAGAAAGTGCAACTCCCTCAAGGGAAGAATCAGTGCTCTCGAAGCTGGAACCAACTGCCACAGCGGCAGCATCTACTGCATTTTGAAGCTTTGCACCCTGATAATAATAAAGTCCGAAATCAAGTGCAAAGGCAGAAAGCAGTACTAAAAACGCTATTGCAAAAGCCGACATCAGTGTAACTGCGCCGTTTTCATTTCTATTACGCCTTTGTTTACTTCTTTTTGTAGAACTCAAAGTGATTCGCTCCTTTCTTATATTCAGCACACGTAAAAATTACGTAATTATTCGTTATCTTCTCCCGAAGCAACATCCTCTGCCTTTGAATGAGCAAGAGAAAGCTCTGTCTGAAGACGGTAAATCAAATCTTCCGCCTTATCAATTGCACTTGCATAAATTTGGGAAATCTCCGAATATTTCTTTGCAGAATCTGAGGACATACCAACCTCCAGCTCCTGCTTTAAATTATTTATTTCAAATCTGTTTTTATCTGCTTTTTTAGTAAGATGAGTAACATCTCTTTGCAGGTCTCTGTTCTTTTCCTCAAGCTTTCTGTTTTCCTCGCCTAAAAGCCTGTTCTTTGAAATAAGGCTGTCAATTTTTTCCTGAAGCTCGCTGATTTTTACAGAGTCTGCCTGAGTTATTACAGGTCCGTCAAGCTGTGACTTATATTCGTCACGCTGTCTTCTACAGTTTTCATAAAGAGCATTGATTTTTTCAAACTCGCCCTTTATCTGTGACAGCTCGCAGGAAAGCATTGAATTTTCGTTTTGAATCTCGCTGAAACGCTGGTCAAAAAGCTCGCCTGCATTTTTGTTGGCCGCAAGCAGATTGTTGATATATTCGTTTACCTGCTTGACATCGTAGCCACGAAGGACCTTGTCAAAACCGAAATCCTGAACCTCTTTGCCTATAATTTGATCTCTGTTTACAATGTCATTGTTACTCATAAATTTTCTCCTGAACTAAAATTGCCGAACTTGAATGATGCAATAGCATCAAATAATTAACTGACAAACTCCAAACAATCGCCATCACGAATACAAAGCCTGTCTGCCATTCCGGAGCAAAGCTCCAAAACCTTGTACCCGTTTTTGACCTTTTTGCGAACCTTATTGGGAGGAACGCTTCTGTCAATAAACAAAACCTTATTGTTTTTATCGAGAGTGATTGTATCAATATCAAATCTCATACCGAAAGTGTGAATTTCGTTACAAGGCATTAAAAGTAAGCCGTGATTTGAATTCATACTTTTGCGGTACATAAGTCCCATAAATCGTCTGAAAAAGTGATTTGCGTTTTCAATCTCCTGAATAAGCAGCTCACCGTCTTTATAAAGCTTTAATAATTTCATATTCTCACCGACTAAAACATTCCCGACATTGAATCCATTACCATTATAATAATAGGGGCCATAACGATAATAATGATTGCGGGCAGGATAAACAGTACGGTGGGAATCGTCATTTTTGAAGGAACCTTTGCGGCAACGGTTTTAATTTCTTCCCTCTTTGAAAATCTAAGCTGTTCCGATTGTGCCGCAAGTACATTGGTAATAGGAATACCAAGCTGATTTGCCTGAATAACGGCAGAGATAAACGTTTTAAGCTCTGCAACATCAGTTGAATCGGAAAGCTCCTTAAGTGCCTCATTTCTGTTTTTACCAAGCTGAATTTGCTTGAATACCGTTACAAGCTCGTCAATCAGCGGGCCTTCCATTCTCTCGGAAATCTTAACAAGAGATGCGTCAAAGCTGAGACCTGCCTCCATACATACACTCATAAGGTCGAGAGTGTCTGGAAGCTGAGAACGTATTGCCTGCTGATGACCGCTGACTCTGGTTTTCAAAAACATATTCGGGCCTAATATTGCAATAAGGCAGCCAATTAAAATAACAAGATAGAAATAGTTTGTAACATTCATCAAGGCAAGACCGATACCTACTGAAATTACTAATGTAATAAGCATAAATGCTGTTTTAAAAAACTGAAAATTCGACACTGAAATATGAAGACCTGCTTGCCTGAGCTGTCTTGCAAGCTGAGCATTCTGTTTCTTTTTCTGTGCGTTTTTAGTTGGCTTTTTTCCGTTTTCGTCAACATTATTCAATTTATCAACAAAGGGCTTAATAACTCTTTCGTAAAATGATGTGTCAACATTTTTGTAATCAGAGCTTACAGTTTCCTTGCCGATGGCTTTCATTCTGCGAAGGTTGTTATCCTCCTCCTTGCCTTTTTTGCCGAGGATAAGCACAACTATAACAAGAACAAGTGCCGTATATGAAATTACCAAAAAAGGTACAATATAGCTGCTCATAATGTTTCAAAGCCTTTCCGACTACGAAATTTGCCGAGGTTTTACACCATACCGTAGTCTGCGTGGTGCGTATACTTTTAATACTGCCGATAAACCGACTTTACATTTTTATATCTGTAATCTTTCTTATAATAGCAAAGCATATAATCTCAAGTATAGCTGCGATTATCAAACAGGTGTGACCGATTGTTGTAGTAAACAGCGGCTTTATAAAATCGAAGTTTACAAGTGCAAACATACCGAGAATTACAACAGGCATACAGCCTACAATCATACCGGTCATTCTTCCTGAAGCAGTTGCCGCCTTGAGCTCTTTTCTGAGTTTCATTTTTTCCTTAATGGAATTTGAAATATTCTCAAGTATTTGAGAGAGATTACCGCCTGTCTGCCTTTGAACAAGAACTGCGGAAATCATAAGTGAAAGATAACTGCTTTTAATTCTCTTTCCCATATTTTCGAGGGCATCGTCCATAGATGTACCCATATTCAGCTCCTGAATAACATAGGAAAATTCGGTGCTGATTGGTGCATCCATATCCTTTGCGATAGTTTCCATAGCCTGAGTAAAGCTAAGACCTGACTTAAGACAGCTGCACGCAATCATCAATGCGTCTGCAAGCTGATTGTCAAATTTCTTAACTCTGGACTTTTGCTTGTTTTTAACATACATCATAGGAATAACAAGTCCCACGACAAGCAAAATCACGGCAATAGCAGCATTTCCTGTGAACATAACAACCAAGCTTGCAGGAACAACGCTTACGATAAGCCAAATTGTCAAAAACTCCTCAGGACGCATCTTAATATCGGCAGCCTGAAGTTCCTTATAAAGAGATGACGCCATCTTTTCAAAAAAGCTGTTGTTATTCTTTTTATTTTTTCTACGCTGTGTCAGCTTGCTTTCGTGCTTGACAAGAGCAATATCCGCTGCGTCGCCTTCCTTTTTCTTAAGCTCTTCAAGTCGCTTATTCGAAGCGATTTTGTTAGAAGACAAAAGAGAGGCAATTATGAAAACCGTTACAAATACAAGCAGAGCAAATGAAACAGTTAAAATTATTATATTAGTTAGAGAACCAGTCATTGTTTACAGCCACTCCGTTTTCGCGAATTTTTTCAACACATCTCGGGACAATACCTGTTGCCCTGAATTCTCCTTTAAATTTATTGTTTGCATCAAGCTCACCTGATGTATCATAGGTGAAAATTTCCTGCATTCTTATAGTGTCGCCCTCCATTCCCACAATTTCGGAAATGGAAACAACCTTTCTCGAGCCGTCTCTGAGACGAGCCTGCTGAACAATAAGGTTAATAGCAGATGCGACCTGGTCTCTGATAGCCTTTGAGGGAAGCTCCGAGCCGGACATCATAACCATTGTTTCAATACGGGAAATTGAATCTCTCGGTGAGTTGGCATGAATAGTTGTAAGTGAGCCGTCGTGACCTGTGTTCATAGCCTGAAGCATATCGAGGGTTTCCTCGCTACGAACCTCACCTACGATAATTCTGTCAGGTCGCATACGAAGGGCGTTTACTACAAGGTCACGGATACTTATACGTCCCTTGCCCTCCATATTTGCAGGACGGCTTTCAAGTGTTAATACGTGCTCCTGATGAAGCTGTACCTCGGCAGAGTCCTCAATTGTTACAATTCTTTCGTCTGCCGGAATGTATGAGGATAAAACGTTAAGCAAGGTTGTTTTACCTGAACCGGTACCACCGGAAACAATAATGTTGAGCTTGCCTTTAACGGCGGCCTCAAGAAATTCTATCATTCTCGGTGAAATTGAGCCCCAGGTAACAAGATTGTCTGCCGTGATAGGCGTTTTACCGAATTTACGGATAGTAAGAATCGGACCAATAAGTGATACAGGCGGAATAATTACGTTAACACGGGAGCCGTCGGGAAGTCTTGCGTCAACCATAGGACTTGCTTCGTCAACGTGACGGCCAACCTTTGTAACAATTCTGTCGATAATCTGCATCAAATGCTCGCTGTCCTTAAATTTAATATCTGTCTGCACAAGCTTACCGTGAGACTCAACATAAATCTGGTAAGGACCGTTTACCATTATTTCGGAATAAGCGTCGCTGTCAACAAGACACTGAATTGGGCCATAGCCCAAAATATCATCAATCAACTCTTCCTGAACGGCACCTCTGTCCATTCTTGCTATTCCGTATTCCTGCTTATTGACATACTCCTCAATAAGCTTTCGCATTCCGTCCTCGGTAAACGCCTCATCGTTACCGAGCTGACTTGCTATAATGGCAGCGTGTATTTTTGATTTTGCCTCTTCGTAAGGGTCTTTAACTGTGTTTTCACCCTTTGCCCCGAAGACTGCCTTGCTGCTTTTTGAATTTTCCTCAGGTACAGGAGAGGAATATCTATCTAATAATCCCATTTAGTTATTACTTCTTTCGCTTGCTTTTTAATTTTTCGCTTGTCAGTTTTCCTTCTCTTTCCAGAATAAGCTTGTCCGCAAAGGCTTTGATATCCTTAGCTATAACTGCTCTCGGCTTAAAGGTGATAAAAGGCTGACCGTTATTAAGTGAGTTATTTACTGTCTTTAAATCGCTTGAAACTACTGCATAAGCTTCAAGTCCCAGCAAATTCTCAAAATCTGAAATCTTAACGTTGTTTTTCTTAACGTTCTTGTTAATCAAAAGCCTAACTTTATCCTGCTGATTTATCTGCTGTAATACGTTTTGGCAAAGCTTGGCTCTCTTGAGCGAAAGAATGTTTACATCGTTTACCATAAATATTTCATCTGACGATTCAAGTGCCGTAATTATCGGGTCGGTAAGTGCACATCCGCAGTCGAGAATAATATATTCATAGTAGTTTCTTGCTACATCTATAATTGCTTTTGAATGATTTGACTGAACATATTCCGCAAGCTCAGGAGAGCTTGGTGATGCAAGAACTGAAAGACCTGATGAATGAGTTATACAGCAGGAAGTCAGGTTGTCGATTGAAATGCCGTTTGAATCTCTTACCAAATCAACAATAGTTTCTTTAGGGTCAAGGTCAAGTGCCATATCTGCGTCACCGAACTGAAGGTCAAGGTCAACAAGCAAAACATTTTTGCCCATTGATGCAAGGCAAACTGCTGTATTTGTGCAGATTGTTGTTTTGCCTACGCCGCCTTTACCGCTGAAGAAAGCATAAACACGTGAACGTTCTTTCTTTCCGACGTTCATATTTCTGCTGAATTTTCTCTCGTTGGAAACTATCTTGCCGATGTTTCTGCAAAATTCTTCGCCGCCTACGCTGAGTGACATTACCTGCCTGATGCCGTACTGAGCAGCACTGTTTACCAAATCAACAGTAACATTATCGGTCATTATTACAGCAGAACAACCAAATGAGCCTAAATTCATATCGTCGATATAATCAAAGAACTCATCGCTGATATCAACGCTGTCAATAACAAAGACTGCAACATCTGGAACAAAGCCCTTAAGTCTTGTCTTTGCCTCCGGTGAAAAATCGGAATAGCCTATTATTGAATATTCATCATTATTTTCAAGCTTGTTTTTGAGTGCAACCTTATATTCGGTTTTCTCGGAACAAACAACTATGTTAATCTTTTCCATAACTGTATAAACTCCTTAGGGTATTTGCTGATTAATCTCTTGGGTTAAGAATAAGCTTGTAGCTGTATGTATTTTCAATATCGTAAAGCTCAAGAGCTTGTTCTTTTGTTACCTCAACGGTAAGTGTGCTGTACTCTGTAATTGCGGAGCCGTTTTTACTTGCCTTTGAGTTATCGGAATTAGTTGAAACACGAAGAATTTTCAAACCTTTGTAGGCGATTTCTGACTTTTCCTTGCCTTCCTCATCCTCATAAATAAGTACGTCAACCGTATCGCCCTCGCTGATATAACCGTCAACACTTGTTACGGAAGGTGCGTCGAAGGAGTAAGCAACCTTGCCCTTTGCAAGCTTAAGTGAAAGTGCCACATCCTCGCCGTCAATACTCTCCAATCTCTTTGAGTTAATCTGCTCGCCTGCATAAAGAGTATCAATTGTTACCATATCCAAAAGCTCTTCCTTTGAGGTAACTGCGTTAGGAGCCTTGTCCTCAGCAATTACTGTTTTTGTGGCAAACACGCCTGCGTCCTCTGCAAACATATCCTCGGTGATTGAGGTGTTTGCCTCAATATCAGCAACAGGAACGAATACCGTAACAGTATCAGCATCCTTGATTGTCGATTTTTTATCAATTTCGCTTGCGAACATATATGTTGCAAAGCCTGCGATTAAAGCAAATAAAACTGCAATGAGATAAACCTTTTTCATATTTCTGTGCCTTTCGTATCAAAAAGTTATTTGAAAAATAATCTTTCAGGATTTAAATTTTTTAATATATAATCAAAACTCACGGACTATTCGGAGTCATCGGAGCTGTTTCTTTCTACCTTATATGTTGACTTTGAACCAACGTCACGCAGCATATGGTTATCGGCGTTACCAAGAATTGGCGTCAGAACTCTCAACTTTCCCGAAACGTAAACAGTAACATCGCCGTTACACCTGCTGTTGACGTTATAGTCAAGAGCTGCGGAGCTGTCATAACTATAGCTGACCTTTACTGTCACATCCGATATAGAGCCCGGAAGCGTATCTACTGCCGTTCTGACAATATTAATTTCCTGCTCTGTATAAGGAATTTGGTCAGGGTCCATTCCGGAAGTGTTAAAATAAGGCTCAACATCTTCAACGGCAAACACCTTGCCCTCGCCGTCAGGACCTGTCTCAGGCGTTTTGCTTTCATCGTCGTAACAGCATTCCTGATACTCAACGCAGGCAATTCTGGCAGCGTTTCTTGCGGAATTTTCCACCGAAATATAGTTATAAAACAGCCATCCAAAGTCTACAACAATCAATATGACAAATACAAAAATAGGAAAAATCAAGACAAATTCAAGTATTGCCTGACCGCTTTCCTTATCTTTTTTTTGTTTATTTTTCATCGAGATTTTCACCTCATATCTTTGAAAAGTGCTAATCTAAAAATATAAGGGCAGGATTCCCTGCCCTTATATAGTGTTTTGTTAAATATAAATTATTCACCGCCGGTAGCGTCTTCGATAGTTGCCATTTCGCTCTCAAGGTCATCAGCCTTATTCTGAACAATATTTCTGATAACTACGATAGCAATAACTGCGATAACAGCTACAAGAGCAATGATAAGTACATACTCTATCATACCCTGTCCGCTTTCGTCCTTTAAAAACCTTGTCATAATTTTTTCCTCCTGTTTAGATTTTAATAATTTATTTGTTAATTAGAATACGCCAACCTCTGATACCAGAGAATCAATCAAAGGAAAGCACATTGAAATTACTGTTCCTGCCGATAGGAACGGTCCCATCGGAATTAAGGTTTTCATACCGCCCTTTTTTGTTACCTTAAGGATGATATAGGCACCTAATGCCAAAAGTCCCATAATCACCATGGCTTGAAGATAACCGCCGAGGTAGAGGCAAAGCCCGATTACTCCGCTGTACTTAATGTCGCCGGCACCAACAGGGATTCTTAATAAACTTGGTGCAGTACAAGCAAGAAGTCCAATGAAGGCTCCTATCAAGGAGGCTATCAAAACCTGCGATGTTTTGGTTGCTATTGAAACATAAACCGCATAAACGGCATGTGTAACAATCATTACTAATAAAAGTGAGTTTGGAATTTTCCTGATAATTGAATCAACAACCGCTATACTGAAGATTGGTATTAATAAAACCAAATTTCTGATAAGGAGCGGTGTATCATCAACTGTGAGCATCAAGCCCACCGAGGAGAAAACTCCGAGAATAACCAAAGAAGCAATCAAAAGCTTGTTTTTAAGAAGTATCGTATCACCCGGATCTTCGCTTCTTGATATGATTAACTTCTTTGATAAAGGAATTGTCACGACGGATAACGCCAAACCATAGACAACTCCAATAATTATCTTAACTAAAACTGACATACTAACTATCCATTGAATTCGTTAAGTTGTACACCTAACTTTTGATTACAACTGAATTTTAGCACATATTACTAAAGTTTTCAACAGCTTTTGAGAATTTTGTATAAATTAACCATTCGATTAACAAAATAAAAACAAAATGTACAACATTCGTTCAATTACGAACAAATGTTGTACACGTTAAATTACATATTAAAAAAAATGCACACTATTCTTTTATTGCACTGCCGACTGTTAAATGTTCTATTTTGTACTTTTCGTCAGAATATACAGAAAGATTGTCCCTGAGCATTTTATCCAAAGCGTCCTTTTTCTTAGGATTCATATACTTAATTTTCTTTTTTGTGGAATTTGCGTCATAATACATAAGCTTGCCGCTTTCAGCCTTTGCACAAGCAAACTGATGCACTATCTTGTCGCCGTCGAAAATATCGTAGATGTCAATATCGCCGTCTGCGTCGCTGTATAACGCAAACTCTGCCATTCCGCCCTCATAGCCTGTACCGCTTTTGAAATCTCTTGAAAGAACTGCGTTGAAAGCTGCCATTGGTGAACAGCCTGCTGATTTTTGTGCAAGTGTAACAGAATACTCTTTTACGGAATTAATATCTGACGCTCTCATAAGCATACATTTTTCTGCGTTCATATTTATACCGCAGGCGGACAGTGCTTTCATCCATCCAAGCCAGCCGTAATCGGCAGTATATCTTTCAACAGAAAGCACAAAGCCGTCATTCTTAAGATTATCGGATATAGCCTGAGCATAACCCGAAAACGCCTGACAGTACATATTCTCTCGCCTTTCCATCTCTCCGAAAAACGGCAGAGATGAGGTTTTTTCAAAGCAGATATCAAGAAGTCCCCTGAACGAGCAGATTGTGTCCGCTTTATCATCTGCGTGATAATCGTTTACATCGGCACAGACAAAATCTACATTGTCAAGGCTCAACTTCTCTGCAAGCTGTTTTCCGTTTTCAACGGCAGAAGAGTTTATATCAACGCCTGTTACACGGCAACTCGGGTACATTTTTGCTATAAAGCAGGTAACGATACCGCAGTCACAGCCCATATCAATTATAGTTTTTCCGTCAAAAAGCTCTTTGCTGTCAATAATCAAATTGCCGAGATGCCTGAAAAGACCGCCGTCAAAGGCTGCGGAAATATAAATTGATGCTGTCAGGCTTTCGTTTTTCATTTTATAGAATACGGAATTTGATGTTACCTGACCTGTACCTCTCGCGTTAAGCTCCTGTGCCACCTTTAAAGCGTAGTTCTTATCTGTTCTGTATGTAAGTCCTGCAATAAAATCGTTGGAATTTTTAATATATTTCAGCCCGATTTCCTGCATATAGGCTTCAACCTGTTCATATGCTTTCATAAATTTCTCCCTATTTCATCAAAATAAATGCAGTATGTCAGCAGATTTTACAGCCTTTGCTGACAGGAACGGTTACGGCAATATCCTTGGCGTAAGGCTTAAGCTGTTCTGCCGCATTCTGTGCCTTTTCCTTATCATCAAATATGCCGAAAACGGTAGGACCGCTGCCACTCATACAAACACCGAGAGCACCGCACTCTCTCATTACATTTTTAATATCCACCTTATACGGTACTTCGATAAACTGCTCGAAAACATTTTCCATTTTCAAACAGATTTCATTTAAATCTCTGCTCTGCATTGCGTAAAGCATACCGAGCTTATCAGGCGTGTGGAACTTTCCCTGAGTATCAAACTGACTGTAAGCAAGTCCTGTATTAACGCCGTAATCAGGCTTTGCAATAAGAATGTGACACTTTCTCAAAGGCTTTACCTTATTGAGCACATCACCTATTCCTTGAGCAAGAAGTGTACCGCCCTTGATACAGAACGGAACATCTGCACCGATTTTAACGCCGATTTTGCAAAGCTCGTCGTCGGTCAGATTTGTCTGGCACAGCTCATTGAGTGCCACAAGAACGCCTGCACCGTCGGCACTTCCACCTGCAAGACCTGCTGCGTGAGGTATTCTTTTAACTATATCAATATTTATACCTTTATTTTTTACACCTGTTGCGACAAAGAAAGCTTTCGCTGCCTTATGAGCAATATTCTTCTCGTCAAGAGGAATATCGTCAATATTGCAGGTGATGGTGATTTTTTTTGATTTTGTCTGCGTAACAGTTACAGTATCGTAAAGGCCTATGCTCTGCATAATCATAAACAGGTCGTGATAGCCGTCTGTTCTTTTGCAGACTATATCAAGCATAAGATTAATTTTTGCGTAGGCATTAACTTTAATTTCCATTACATTCTCCATTATTTTCGCTTTCCTCTTTAAGTTCACGAACAAACTCGCCTATTCTTCTTACTGCTTCCTTTATATTGTCTATTGAATAACAATAAGACACACGAATATATCCCTCACCGCAGTCGCCGAAAGCATTTCCCGGAACTACTGCAACGTGCTTGCTGACAATCAGCCTTTCACAGAATTCCTCTGACGAAAGTCCTGTCGATTTGATACACGGAAAAGCATAAAACGCACCCTCCGGCTCAAAACAGTCAAGACCGATTTCACGAAAAGCGTTGACTGTATATCTGCGTCTTGTATCGTATTCCCACTTCATTTTAACAATATCCTCGTCGCCGTTTTGAAGTGCCTCGATTGCCGCATACTGAGATGTGGTAGGAGCTGACATAATCGCATACTGATGAAGCTTTGTCATCTGTTTTATAATAGGTGCCGGACCTAAAGCGTAGCCAAGCCTCCAGCCTGTCATTGAATAGGTTTTTGAAAAGCCGTTAATGACAACTGTCCTTTCCTGCATACCATTTATTGAAGCAATACTCACATGCTCCTGAGAGCCGAAAGTCAGCTCGCTGTAAATCTCGTCGGACAGCACGAGGATATTATGTTTTATTACAACATCTGCCACAGCCTGCAAATCTTCCTTACGCATAACTGCACCGGTAGGATTGTTAGGATACGGAAGGACAAGCAATTTAGTTTTAGGGGTTATTGCTTTTTCCAAATCGTCTGCCTGAAGCCTGAAATTGTTTTCCGCCTTTGTCACAAGGGGTACAGCCTTACCGCCGCAAACCTCAACAATAGGTTTATAGCAAACGAAAGACGGCTCAACCACAAGAACCTCGTCGCCGGGACAAACGAGAGTACGAATGCACATATCAATACCCTCCGAACCGCCTACTGTAACTACAATTTCGCTGTCGGGATTATATTTTACCGAGTGACGTCTTTCGTAGAAAGCGGATATTTCATTTCTCAGCTCTTTAAGTCCTGCGTTGGCAGTATAGCGAGTTGCACCGTCGTCAAGTGACGCAATTCCCTTTTGCCTTATATGCCACGGAGTAAGAAAGTCAGGCTCACCTACGCCGAGAGAAATAACATCGTCCATCTCCTCGGCAATAGAAAAGAATTTCCTTATTCCGCTTGGTTTAACATCAACGATTTTGGGGTTTAAAAATTCATCATAATTCATCAGAGTGAAATTGTCCCCCTGTCGTCCTTTTTCTTTTCTGAAAAGAGTACGCCCTGCTCCTTATATGTTTTAAGTATAAAATGAGTTGCGGTGGAAACTACGCCGTCAAGAGGAGAAAGTCTGTTTGCCACAAACATTGCAACCTCCTGAAATGACTTGTCGGAAACCATACAGCACAAGTCAAATCCGCCGCTCATAAGATAGATACTTTCTACCTCTTCAAGCTGAGCGATTTTATTGGCAATTTCATCAAAGCCGTGACCGAATTTAGGCTGAACTCTGATTTCGATAAGAGCCGTAACTGTTTCGGCATAGGCCTTGTTTTTGTCAATAATGGCTCTGTAGCCCTTTATAACTCCCGTCTGCTCATAAAGACGCACCTGTTCTCCCACTTCCTTTTCGGAAATGCCAAGCATAACGGCTAATTCTTTATTTGTAAGTCTTGGATTTTTCTCAAGTAAAACTAAAAGCTTATCCATATTTCGCCTTTCTAAAATTCAAATTATATATTATTCAATCGGAAGAATAACAGGCTGCCTGTTTTCGAAAGCAACAACAAAGTCAAAACCGCATTCTTTTGCGATATCGTAGCCTGTTTCAATTCCACGGCAAACCTTTTCTGCAAAATGAGAGTCGGAGCCTACTGTGATATATTTTCCGCCAAGCTCTTTAAATCTTTTAACAAAAGAGATATTAGGCAGCGTGTCCTTCATATCCATAAAAAGTCCTGAGGTGTTAATCTCAAGTGCCTTATCTTTCTCCACAAGAAGAGAGAAAATCGTGTCAATCCTGTCTGCAAATTTCGTCATATCAACATTTATCTTTTCTCTGGCGACAATGTATCTTAACGGATAGGTAAGGTGTGCCAAGGAGTCAAAAGCCCCCCACTGGCAAAGCTCAAGAAGTCCGTCAAAATATCTGCCTAAAAGCTCGTAAATGTCATACTGTGAATAATCGAGAAAGAAAAAATCTTCCATATTTTCAAGATTATGAAGTGAGCCTAACACGAAATCGTAATCATAGGTTGAAAGCAGTCTTTCAGTTTCCTCTTTTCTGTAAATTCCCTGGCCGATTTCAATGCCCTTAAGCACCTTGATTTTTCCGTCAAATTCCTTTTGACATTCCGCTATATCCTTAAGCTGAGCAGGACAGAGGGTATCAATATCCATATCCTTGCCGTCGATATCGCAATGGTCGGTTATGGCAATATATTTTGCACCTTTTTCTACGGCACTTTCGCAAAGAGCCCTGCAAGGATGATTTCCGTCAAAGCTGTGAATGCTGTGGGTGTGAGTATCAGCAATATTATTATATTTCAATTTAACTTTCCCTGTTTCCTTTCGCTGATATATTATAATGGTATTTTATCACATATATTAAAAAATTAAAATATATTTCTTTACTTTATTGAAAAAACTTTATTACTCTGTTATAATTAAGGAAAAATTCGGAGGTATTAGGTTATGAGAGCAGTTATAACAGTTGTAGGTAAAGACGCTGTTGGTATTTTAGCCAAAGTGTCTGCAATTTGTGCAGAAAGCAAAATCAACATTACAGAGGTTACACAGTCTGTACTTGAGGATATGTTTTGTATGATTATGATGGCAGATATATCAGAAAGCACAATAGAGTTTTCTGCTTTTTCCGATAAGCTTGCAAAATACGGTGAGGAAAACGGGCTTTCAATTCACGTTATGCACGAAGATATTTTCAACTCTATGCACAGAATTTAGGAGGAATAATCTTTGATTAACACTAACGATATACTCGAAACAATAAGAATGATACAGGACGAATGTCTTGACATCCGTACAATCACAATGGGTATTTCTCTTATTGATTGTGCTGATTCTGACATTGACAAGTCCTGCCAAAAGGTATATGACAAAATCTGCACAAAGGCTGAAAAGCTTGTGGCTACCGGTGAGCAGATTGAAAAGGAATACGGCATACCTATTATAAATAAGAGAGTCAGCATTACACCTGCTGCAATTCTTGCAGGTGTCAGCGGCGGTGACCCTGTTAAATACGCTCTTGCTCTTGAGAGAGCTGCTAAAGAAATCGGTGTAAACTTTATCGGCGGTTACAGTGCACTTGTGCAAAAAGGCTTTGCCGCAGGCGACCTTGAGCTTATCAACTCAATTCCGCAGGCACTTGCTGAAACCGAGCATCTTTGTGCCTCTGTCAACATCGGCTCTACTAAAGCAGGTATTAACCTTGACGCCGTTAAGATTATGGGACAAAAGGTTATTGAGGCTGCCGAGCTTACAAAGGATAAGGAGTGTATGGGTGCAAGCAAGCTTGTTATTCTCTGCAACGCTCCTGAGGATAATCCGTTTATGGCAGGTGCATTCCACGGCGTTTCCGAGCCTGACTGCGTTATCAACGTAGGTGTATCAGGTCCGGGTGTTGTAAGAAGTGCTGTTTCAAAGCATCCTGAATATTCAATCAACGAGGTTGCAGAGCTTATTAAGAAGACTGCATTTAAGGTTACGAGAATGGGACAGCTTGTAGGTGTTGAGGCGTCAAAGAGACTTGGCGTTCCTTTCGGTATTGTTGACCTTTCTCTCGCTCCTACTCCTGCCGTCGGCGACTCTGTTGCTCATATTCTTGAGGAAATCGGACTTGAGCAGTGCGGTGCCGCAGGAACTACTGCCTGCCTTGCTATGCTCAATGACGCAGTTAAAAAAGGCGGCGTTATGGCGTCATCAAGTATCGGCGGCCTTTCAGGTGCTTTCATTCCTGTTTCTGAGGATGCAGGTATGATTGACGCAGCAAGAAGCGGTGCACTTTCTATTGAGAAGCTTGAAGCTATGACAGCAGTATGCTCCGTAGGTCTTGATATGATTGTAATTCCAGGTGATACTCCTGCCGAGGTTATTAGCGGTATAATTGCCGACGAGGCGGCAATCGGTATGGTTAATGCAAAAACTACAGCGGTAAGAGTTATTCCTGCTATTGGCAAGAAAGCAGGCGAGGAATTGGAATTCGGCGGACTTTTCGGCAGCGGACCGATTATGAAAGTAAACACCAAATCTCCTGCACAGTTTATCAATCGCGGCGGTAAAATTCCTGCTCCTCTCCATAGCCTGAAAAACTGATATATTTATTCAAAGACTGCACAGGTTTTCCTTTGCGGTCTTTATTTTTTGTCACAACGCAGTTAATTTAAGATTCATAAAATTAAAGTGATATACTTGCTTTGTTAATATCTGCGTAAAATATTAATGTTAATATTTGCTAAAATATATTTGAGGGAAAATTAATGATTACTAATCCATATAAAGTATTAGGGGTACCGGACGGTGCAAGTGAAGAGGAATGTACTAAAGCCTACAAAAAGCTTGCAAAGAAATATCATCCCGACCTTAACCCTAACGATAAAGAAGCGGAGAAGAAAATGGCGGAAATAAATGCCGCCTATGACCAGATTAAAAACGGCACCGCTAATACTCAAGGCGGATATTCATATTCTGGCTATTCGTCACGAGGCAGGCAGAAAACCACCTCTGCACCTGACTATCTTTCATCGGCGGCACAGCTTATAAGGTCAGGTCAGTATCAGCAGGCACTGAATCTGCTTAACAGTATTGAGGACAGAAACGCCAAATGGTACTACCTGTCAGCCTTAGCAAATATGAGCATTGGCAATCAAAAGGTTGCCGAGGACCACATAAGAACAGCTTATGCCAAAGAGCCTGACAATGCCACATATCAGCAGGCGTACAGAGATATAACGAACGGAATAAACCCATTGCAGCAAAATCCGTTTGGCTCATTTTTTGATTTTACAGGCGGTCAGTATTCAGGCGAATATCAGCAAAGCAGTAATAACGGCAGAAGAACTGTTTACACAACTAATCAAAACAGAGGATGTCTGTCAAGAATTTTACGTTTTATACTGATTATAATTGCAATAAGAATTGTTTTCAGGCTGGTATTTTCTCTTGTAGGCGGATATTATTACTCACAGCCTTGGAGAAGCTACAGATATCAAACGCCGTCACAGGAATATTCACAGGAATATGACAACTCTGACTCCCCCGAATCATACTTCGGCGGCAGCAACGGAGAAACTGTTACACAATAACGAAAGGTCGGACTAATAATAATGAAAGAAAAAATCAAAAGCTTTTTTGCAAATTTAGGCTACAAATTTCAGCGTTTTATGACAGGACGCTACGGCATTGACAAGCTGTGGACAGTGCTTATCATTGCATATCTTATTGTGATAATTCTTGCAAATATTCTCTACCGCTTTTCAAAAATATCCTACTATGCAATTTCTGTTTTAGGAATTGTTCTTGTTGTCTTTGCGGTATACAGAGTATTTTCAAAGAATATTGAGGAAAGAAGGAAAGAAAACGAGGCTTGGCTGAGATTTGCAGGCAAAATCAGGCAAAAGCATAATTTCAACAAAAATAAGTGGAAGCAGAGAAAAACTCACAAATTTGTAAAATGCTCCAAGTGCAAGAAAGTATTAAGACTTCCAAAGCACAAAGGCAAAATCAATGTCACCTGCCCTCATTGTCAAAATCAGTTCGTTGTAAATACAGGCAAAAAGAAATAAAAATATAGTTTAACTTAAATTTAACATTTCATATTGAATTTACTCCAAGAATTTGGTAATATAGTTTTAAAGAAATTCAAGGAGGAAATTATGAGTCTTATTCTTTTAACCTTAGGCGACACTCTTGACCGTGTGTTTTACTCATTTGATATGTGGGTATTCAACATTTTCGGCTCAATACAGAGTTCGTTTATGACAGTTGTTGCAAAATTCTTTACCACATTCGGTGACGAAGCCTTTATGGTGCCTATTGTTGTGGTGTCAATCGTTTTGTGTTTCTTCAAGAAAACGAGGAAATACGGCTTTACTCTGCTGTTTTCAATCATCATAGGCTCGCTTATTACTAATGTAATCGCAAAGCCTGCTATATTGAGAATCAGACCTTACAACACTCTTCAGTCAAACTCTGCATACTGGTCTTGGTACATAGGTGCCGGTGCTCTTTCAGAAAGCGACTATTCTTTCCCGTCAGGTCATACAACAGGTGCTGTTGAAATGGCAGTTGCAATGTTCCTTTGCCTCAGAAGTGACGGAAAGAAAAAGATTGCTTGGGTATTTCCTGTATTAGCATTCGGTACAATGTGCAGCAGAATTTACCTTATGGTTCACTATCCATCAGACGTTGTAGGCGGTTTAATTGTTGGTATTATCGCAGGCAGTCTCGGTTATCTTCTTGCAAAGCTTGTTATGAAAACTCCTGTTGACAAGGTTGACGCAGAAAAGCTTTTCAAAAAGGTTGACGAAAAGAAGCGTAACAAAATCGGCACAGCAGTTATTACAGTTGCAGTTTTGGGTATCTTCCTTTACGCATTTATTCCGTCACTTTCCGAGGGCGGAACAGATGTACAGAGATGTGCTTACGCAACAGATTCTTTCACCTGCTATAATAAAGCAAAGGTTGACGACGAGGACTATCCTGCTATCGACGGCAAGAATTACTGCAAAATTCATTGGAAAGAGCTTTCCGGTGCAGATAAGTAAATCTTAATAACAAACAAAACAGCCTTCTTGCGAAGGCTGTTTTTTATTGCGTAAATATTATTCTTCAGTTTCAGCGGTTGGATATTTCAAATCTTCTTTAGTCCAATCTTTGATAACTTCAAGGAACGCCTTTGACTCTTCTTTTGCCTGAGGGAGATTGTGGTCACGGCAGTTACCGCACTCCTTAGGTGTAGCACCCGGAATAATTCCCCAATAATCAACGATGAACTGAAAAGCCTCTTTAATAAGACCGATAACATAATTATCGCTGAGATTGCGTGTCAAAAAATAAAAGCCTGTACGGCAGCCCATAGGACCGAAATAAATGATATTATCGCCGAACTCTGTATTGCGGACATATGTAGCAAAAAGATGCTCGATAGTGTGCATTGCTGCGTTTGTCATAACGGTTTCTCTGTTAGGCTCACGCATACGGATATCGTAGGTGGTAATATCGTCGTCAATACGGCTGATATAAATTCCTTTTTTCAAAATATTGTGGTCAATCTGAAAGCTTGGTATAGTTTTCATTTTACTTCAACTCCTGTTAAAAA
This sequence comes from Eubacteriales bacterium, assembly GCA_029219885.1. Lineage (GTDB taxonomy): Bacteria > Bacillota > Clostridia > Oscillospirales > Acutalibacteraceae > Eubacterium_R. Next base: position 25,958 of record JAQXUH010000001.1, read on the forward strand.
TGATAAATTTCCTGTGATTTTTTCGCAGTCGTCTCCTGACTGAAAGCGAAGAAGCATTACCTCCGCCTCCTGCCGTGCCTTGTCAAATAGCTCCTCAAAGCTATCTGTTGATTTCATATCGCTGAAAGGTGACGACCACTCGTTCCTGTCTATATTAACATATTTCTTTGCTTTTTCCAAGTCTTTTGGGCGAAGCATTGAAGTTATTTTATAATTTTTTGTTATAGGTGATACTGCCGTTTCCGCAGGAGACAGCAAAAGACGCTTTACGCCTTGACGGTCAAGAAGCATTTTTTGTGCATATTTTGTATCACCTACTGCGTTTTGTGCCTGCTTTGCCGTCAGTTTAATTCCTGTTGAAAACGGCAAAACATATTCCCAAAGCCTGCCGATTTCAGCGGTAATATTTTTATCGTCTGTTATTGTTTTTGATGTATCAAAAAGATGTGGCTTTTGAACGTACATACGTTTATTGAGAAGATATGAGTCGGCGGAATTTTCGATAATATTATGTGCCGTATGGGAATTGAGAAAACGCCTTTCCTCGGTCAGCCTATCCTGGAGAGAATAGACATAGGGATGGCATTTTCTGTCAAGAGCGTAATGGAGCATAAAGCCATAGGTGTAAGATTTTGCAATATCATAATACAATGATTTTTCGGCATAATCACGCATTGACTCAAAGATAATTGACGGCTTTACCCTGTGGAGCTTTGAGCCGATTTTAGACAGCGGTTTGCCCACCTGCCAAGGAAAAATTCTACCGAAGAAGAATATATCAGGCCCTTGAGAACCGATAAGCACAGCGTCATCACAGACATTAAAATCTGCCGTCTGTCTAATGAAAGGAAGCATTTCCTTTGCAAAAATATAATGGCTTGCAAATGCAGGCATAATATCATTTCCTTACTTAAGTATTGCTTTAAAATCGGCAGGAAAATCGCTGTCAACAGTCATTTCTTTTTCCGTTATCGGATGAACAAAGCTGATTGTTTTGCAGTGAAGAGCCTGCCTTTTTATTTCACTACAGTTGCCGCCGTAAAGGCTGTCGCCCAAAAGCGGATGACCGAGATGTGAAAAATGAACTCGTATTTGATGAGTTTTCCCTGTTTCAAGATTAATACGCAAAAGAGTTTTGTTGCCGAAATTCTCCACAGCGGTATAGTGAGTTACTGCTCTTTCTCCGTCATCAAAAACGCCACGGACAATTATACTTTCCTCCACTCGCCTGATAGGTAAATCAACAGTCCCCTCACCTGTCAGTATTCCGTCACAGACGGCGTAGTAATCTTTCTTTATTTTGCCTGCAAGCTTTGACGCTGCAAGCTCGTTTTTTGCAATAAGCACAAGACCGCTTGTGTCACGGTCAAGGCGGTAAACCGAACGAAATGCAGTATCAGGCTCCATATAACAGGCGGCAACATTTGCCAAAGTATCACCGCGATGGTTTCTGCTTTCGTGAACAGGCATATTCGCTGGCTTGTTGAGAATAAGAATATCCTCGTCATCATAGACGGCAACAACTTCACAATTTTCAAGCCTTTCAGGCATTTTACCGCTGTTTTCAATATTAACGGTCAGCGTGTCGCCTGTGTTCAAATATTCAATTGTCCTGGCAAATTCGCCGTTTAAAAGTATGCCGTTTTCAGTATGCTTAAGCTTTTTCATAAGAGATGCAGAAACGCCGAAGCGTCTTAAAAAATCTCTAATCTGCATCCCGCTGTCCTGTGGGGAAATTAAAAATTCAATCTTTCTCATAGGTATAAAAACAGCCTCACACGAAATGAGGCTGTTACAAGTTATTATAATTTATCAGTCAACCTTAACTGTCCAGCCCATAGTGTCTTCTGCTCTGCCGAACTGAATGTCAGTAAGTGTATCGTAAAGCCTCTGAGTAAGCTCGCCTGTCTTGAAGCCGTTGATTTCAACTGACTCGCCCTCATATGTAAGTCCGCCAACAGGACTGATTACAGCGGCTGTACCTGTACCGAATACTTCCTCAAGCTTACCGCTCTTAGCAGCATCCATAATGAAGTCGATAGTAAATCTTGTTTCGTTTACCTTGTAGCCCCATTTCTTAAGAAGCTCAATACAGCTCATTCTTGTGATACCCGGAAGAACTGTACCAACAGTCGGAGCAGTATAAATTTCACCGTCAACCTTGAACATAATGTTCATTGAGCCAACTTCTTCAACATACTTTCTCTCAACGCCGTCAAGCCAAAGAACCTGAGAGAAACCAAGCTTATGACCTTTTTCGGAAGCGATGATAGAAGCAGCGTAGTTACCGCCGCACTTGATATAACCTGTTCCGCCTGGAGTAGCACGAACATACTCGTCCTCAACATAAATCTTAACAGGATTCATACCCTCTTCGTAGTATGCACCTGATGGTGAGCAAATAATAATAAACTTATATTCGTCTGATGCCTTAACGCCGAGAACAGGCTCGGTAGCAATTGTGAAAGGACGGATATAAAGGCTTGTGTCAGGCTCAGATGGAACCCAATCTTTTTCAACACTTACAAGTGCCTTAACAGCCTGAACGAAATCTTCAACAGGAATCTGCGGAATGCAAAGTCTGTCATGAGTAGAATTAAGTCTTGCACCGTTCTTCTCAGGTCTGAAAAGCTGAACGCCGCCGTCAGGAGTTCTGTATGCCTTAAGGCCTTCAAAACATTCCTGTGCATAGTGGAATACGAGAGCAGATGGGTCGAGAACAAGTGGCTGATAAGGAACTATCCTTGCATCGTGCCAGCCCTCACCTGTCTTATAGTCCATAATGAACATATGGTCGGTAAAGATGTGACCGAAGCCTAACTTGCCTGTTGGCTTCTCTTTTGGTGTTTTGGTTAAATCATACTTGATTTCCATTTTTATATTACCTCTTTTAAATTGAATTGCAATTTTATAATTAAAAGCTGTAGGAAACGATAATTCCTCCGTCAGAGGCGTAAAGGGAATTAAGTCCCGAAGCTTTTATAATCTCAACTTTTCCGAAATTAAGCTTATCGGATATTTTCTGTGCCACAAGCTTTGCTCTGTCCTCACAGCAGACATAAGTTATAATAAGGCTTGCGTCGCTTAAATCTTTGCCCTCAAGTTGTTCACAGATGATTTTTGACGTCTTAATCACAGCACGGTTGATAGTCAAATCTTGAGTTACAAGTGAAATATTGCCCTCTTGGGTACGCTTGCAGATAAGCTTGACACGAATTTTTTCAAGCACATTTGCGGCTAATGCAAAAAGCCTGCCGTTTTTCTTAAGAGCGTCAAGGCTTTCAAGGCAGAAGTAAAGTGCCGTGTGGTTTACGATAAAATCTTCAACAGTATTAACTACTGTATCAAAATCGGCACCACCGTCAGCAAGCTCCTTAATCTTCCTTGCAACAATAGTTTCAAGACCTGATGTGGCAAGGGAGTTGAAAACGTGAATCTTCTTACCATCACCAAACTCCTCTTCATAAAGCATTTTGCCCTGAAGTGCACTGTTATAAGTACCGCTGAGCTTGTCGGTGATTGTGAGAACGAACACCTCGTCATAATCGCCCTCATACGCTTTTTTGAAAGCGTCAGGTGCAGGGCAGGCAGATTTAGCAATACCGCCGTTTGCTTTCATACGTGAGATGAAATCGTCCTGGTCGAAATTCTCATCATCAAAAATTCTGTAATCATTTATTTCAAGAGTCAAAGGAACAACAGCGAGGTTATCCCAATTTCTCATATCTTCGGATAAATCACAGCAGCTGTCAACTACTATTTTATAGCTCATAGGCGGCCACCTTTCAATTTGTTATATACCCTGGGGTTACATACGGCAATATTATACGCCTTTTTTTATAAGTAGTCAACAAAAAATAGGACATAAGCAGGCAAATATTAGCAAATAGACATCAGTCTATACATAAGCAAATTTTTATCTTCTGCGTCTTGGCGGCGGCAAATCGTCAGGACCGTCATCGTATCTTTCACGTCTTGCCTGTTTTTTAGCCTCGTTCTTCTTTTTCTTCTTCAGATTTGAATAAAGCACATAAACATAAATCACCAATGCAATTACTGCAACAACGCAGATAATCTTAACTATTGTGAGAGAAAAGAAAGATTTAATTGCGTTAATCATTTTGAGAAAAGTTGAAAGCTCGATATCCTTGGCTGCCACCAAATCTACAGTTGCAATTACCTCATCGGCATAAATTACATTGGCAGAGCACACATAATCGCCTTTTGAAACAGGAGCACTGATGCTTTCAGGCTTTTCAACAACATCATAGATTACGGCAGACTTATCAAGACCTGCGGGAACGATAACATTAGTATCATCCTTTGCAACGAGCTGAACACTGTCTGCGTCCTTTCCGTTTTCCACCGCAATCTCGCTGATTACCTCGCCTTTACTGATAAGCGTGGTATATTTAAGGCTGTCAAACGCCCACTCGAACAGTGATTTTGCGTCGACAAAGGAGCATTTTGTAAGATAAGACTGACCTTTGATTTTCTGCTGTGGTGATTTTAAAACAATAGCAAGATAGTTGTAGCCGTCCTTTGACGCCTTGGTAATAACGCAGTATTCTGCCTCGTCTGTTGAGCCTGTTTTAATTCCCTGTGCGTACTCGTAATAGTAAGTCACATATCCGGGACTGAGCATTAAATTGGTGTGGTGAAGCGTCATACCGTCATAATCGACAGAGGTTGCCGTTGCGTATTTTACGAAGTTAGGATTTTTAAGAGCCTCAAGAGTAATAATTGACATATCTCTTGCGGTGGTATAATGATTATCATTATGAAGTCCGTCGGGATTTACGAAATTAGTATCCTTACAGCCTAAAGACTGAACCCACTTGTTCATTTCAGCCACAAAGGCCTGGGAAGAACCGCTGACATATTCTGCCAATACCTGACAGGCGTCGCAGGCTGAATGAACCATAGTGAGATAAAGGAGCTTGTCGATAGTGATTTCCTCGCCCACCTTAATGCCTGCCACCTGTGCACCTGTTCCGAGAGTTGCGTCAAAAGCAGACTGGCTCATTTTAGTTGTGGCATTAAAATCTTTAACATTGTTGATAACAACCATTGCCGTAACTATTTTAGTAAGCGATGCAGGATAGAGCCTTTCGTCAGGATTTTTCTCTGCTACTACCGGATAAGAATCATCATCAAGGTTGATGAGCATATATGATTCGGCATAAATTTTCCTGTCAGGCTTATAGGTTGCCGCCTGAGATGTAAAAGGAACGCAGAAAACTGCCGTAATAAGCATTAAAAAAGATAAAATATAGGAAAGTGTTTTTTTCATAGACTTGACACCTTTTAGATAAAAATATATTATATATAGTAGTTTAACATCTTTCTACACTAATTTAAAGACTATTTTATATTTTTTTGGAGAAAAAAATGATTTATTTAACAGGCGACACTCACGGAGATATTTCGTGCTTTAAAAATCCAAAGCTTTCAAAGCTTGGAGAAAAGGATATTCTTATTGTCTGCGGTGATTTCGGCTTTATCTGGAATCCTGAGGACAGCAAGGAAAAGAAGAATCTTGAATGGCTGAAAAAGAGAAAATACACTATCTGCTTTGTAGACGGTGCTCACGAGAATTTTGATATTCTCAACTCATATCCGCCGTACAGATGGAAAGGCGGTAACACTCACAAAATCGCCGACAACATCTACCACCTTATGAGAGGTGAGATTTTCACCTTTGAGGGCAAGACATTTTTCGTTATGGGCGGCGGCGAAAGCGATGACGCTTATATGAGAGAGTCAGGCACAAGCTGGTGGGAGGCAGAGCTTCCAAGTGCTGAAGAGTTGAGAAACGGTGTAAATAACCTTAAGGAAACAGACAAGGATATTAACTATATTCTCACCTATGAAGCACCGACTATTGCAAAGGACATTCTCCGTCAGCGAACTAACAAGGATATTATCATTACACCGCTGAATACCTATTTGCAGGAAATTCTCAATAATGTTGGATATATGCATTGGTACTTCGGCTCACTTCACATTGACCTGAATATCAGCAAAAAAATGACTGCTGTATTCAACGAAGTTATTCAAATTTCATAATTTCAGGCAAACAAAAACGCTATCCAATCGGACAGCGTTTTTTATTTTTATTTAGCAATAATTTCTCTTGCTTTTTTAATCTGAGCCTCTACGCTCTGTTTGCTTGGACCGCCCACAACAAGCCTGTCATTGACACATTTTTCAAGATTTATTGCGGTATATACCTCGTCATCAAAAAGGTCGCAGACGTTCTTGTATTCCTCAATAGGCAATGTTTCAAGTGTCAGTCCCTTGTCAATGCAAAGTGCCACAAGCTCCCCTGTTGCCTTATATGCATCACGGAAAGGAAGTCCCTTGCCCACAAGATAATCGGCACAGTCTGTAGCATTGATAAAGCCTTTCGCTGCTGCATTACGCATATTATCCTTGAGAACTGTCATTGTTTCAATCATAGGAGTAAAGGCGTTAAGGCACATTTTAACAGTATCAACGGCATCAAAAATTGCTTCTTTGTCCTCCTGCATATCCTTGTTGTATGCAAGTGCAATACCTTTCATAACAGTAAGGAGTGTTGTTAAATCACCGAAAACTCGTCCGCTCTTTCCCCTTACAAGCTCTGCGATATCAGGATTTTTCTTCTGTGGCATAATGCTGGAGCCTGTTGAAAATGCATCATCAAGCTCAACAAATTTAAATTCCCAGCTGCACCACATAATAATTTCCTCGCTGAAACGGGAAAGATGCACCATAATAAGAGAAAGTGCAGATGCAAGCTCAATACAGAAATCTCTGTCGGAAACGCCGTCAAGGCTGTTTGAAGAAACATCGTCAAAGCCTAAAAGGTCAGCCACCATACTTCTGTCAAGAGGATAAGTTGTGCCTGCAAGAGCACCGCTGCCAAGAGGCAGAACGTTCATCCTTTTTTTAACATCTGCAAGGCGGTCAAGGTCTCTGCAAAGCATTGATGCGTACGCCATAAGATGATGAGCAAAGGTAATAGGCTGTGCTCTTTGAAGGTGGGTATATCCCGGCATAATTGTATCTTCGTTTTCCTCTGCCTTGTCACAGAGAACGGAAATAAGTGACTTTACCTTGTCAGAAATCTCGTCAATTTCTTTTTTGAGAACAAGACGGATATCAAGAGCAACCTGGTCATTTCTCGACCTGGCGGTATGAAGTCTTTTACCTGTCTGTCCGAGCCTTGCAGTAAGCTCACCCTCAACAAAAGTATGGATATCCTCGGCCTCCATATCAATAGGAAGCTTGCCGCTTTTGATATCCTCGAGAATTCCGTTTAAGCCGTCAACGATTTTTTCGCTTTCGCTTTTTTCGATAATTCCTGTTGCACCAAGCATTGTTGCGTGGGCGATACTGCCTTTAATATCCTCCTCATACATTCTGCTGTCGAATTTAATTGAGGAGTTGAAATCGTTAGTTTCTTTTGCAAGCTCCTTTTTGAACCTGCCTTTCCATAACTGTGCCATTGCGTTCCCTCTGCTTTTTCGTAAATTAACACACAGGGAGGGCGTGGAAACCCTCCCTGAACAAAATCTATACTAAGTAAAAATTACTTATTTTCTTCTCTTGCCTGGTCAAGAAGAGCCTTAACCTTGATTGAAAGACCGAAAAGATTGATAAATCCTGCTGAATCAGCCTGATTGTATGCTCCGCCGTCTTCGCCGAAGGATGCAATATTTTCATCATAAAGAGTATATGGTGAAGTAATACCGGCGTTGATGATATTGCCTTTGTAAAGCTTAAGCTTAACATCACCTGTAACAGTTTCCTGTGTCTTGTCAACGAATGCTGAAAGAGCCTCACGAAGAGGAGTAAACCAAAGTCCGTTATATACAAGCTCGCCGAACTTCTGAGCTACAAGCTTTTTATAGTGAGAAGTTTCACGGTCAAGAGTAATCATTTCAAGAAGCTCGTGTGCCTTATAAAGAATTGCACCGCCTGGAGTTTCATAAACTCCCCTGCTCTTCATACCGACAAGACGGTTTTCAACGATATCAAGGAGACCGATACCATTCTTTCCGCCAAGGTCGTTGAGCTTTTCAACAATAGCAAGAGCCTTCATTTCCTCGCCGTCAATTGCAGTAGGAACGCCCTGCTCAAAATGAATTGTTACATATGTAGGCTCGTCAGGTGCCTGCTCAGGAGCAACGCCTAATTCAAGAAAGCCCTCCTTAGAGTACATTGGCTCGTTTGCAGGGTCCTCAAGGTCAAGTCCCTCGTGGGAAAGGTGCCAAACATTCTTATCCTTTGAATAGTTTGTTTCTCGGTTAATTTTAAGAGGAATGTTGTGCGCCTCGGCGTATTCGATTTCTTCCTCACGGGATTTTATATCCCACTCA
>JAQXUH010000002.1 GCA_029219885.1 Eubacteriales bacterium
TTGCTCCTGCGTTCAAGCCATCCTTCAAAGTTATGTGTCGAGCAAACAACCCTTTAGTCGATGTTGCAGCGGATAGGGTTTACATGGCAGGAAATGTCTCCACTTCCTCGGTGAGCTCTTACCTCGCCTTTCCATCCTTACCTCAAAAGAGGCGGTTTATTTCTGTTGCACTTTCCCTAAGATTACTCTCGGCGGCCGTTAGCCGTTATCCTGCTCTGTGCTGCTCGGACTTTCCTCATACCCATAAGGGCACGCAACTGTCTCGCCGACTCGTCAAAGACTATTTTAAAAAATTTTAAGGTGAATGTCAACTGATTTTACAAAATGGCAGTTGAAATAATCAGGGATATGTAGTAAAATCTCTCTATCGGAGGTGAAAGTATGCCGAGATTTGAAAATGAGGGCTACAAAAAGGGCAGAAATAATGATGTGGACAGAACAGTTCCGGAGGACGAAAACTACTACGGATATTCGCCCATTGACCTTAACTTTAACAACAGAACGAGAAATGACAATGTGGTAAGAGATAATCAAAGAGACGGAATCAACCCTTGTGATACAAACACTCAGGGCAGCGGCTCACAGCATTTTGTCAGCGAAAGACGGGAAGATTTTCAGCATACTCAAAAAAGCGAACGAAACAGCGGTGAAAGAAATACCGAAAATCGAAACCGCAGCAGAAACAGCAGTCCGAAAGACAAGCCTGAAAAGAAGAAAAAAAGCGGTAAGCTTTCCACAGGAAAGAAAATACTGATTATCATACTTGTAATAATTCTTGTAATCGTGGGGGCAATGTTCCCGATTTTAGGCAGAATAAATTATGACGACAAAAAGGAAAGCGAGTATGTGACTCAAAGTGAGCTTGCAAGCAGTTCTATGGTGAAGAACATACTGCTTTTAGGCGTTGACGCAAGAAGTGATGATGAGGCGTCGGCATCAAGGTCTGACACTATGATGCTTGTGAGCGTTGATATGAAGCATCATTGTATCAAGCTGACATCATTCCTCAGAGATACGTGGGTATATATTCCGTCTTTGGGATATGAGCAAAGGCTCAATGCGGCCTGCTCCAGCGGCGGATATCAGAACGTTGTTGACACAATCGAGTACAATTTCGGCGTGGATATTGACGGCTATGTAGTAACCGACTTTGAAATGTTCAAGGTGCTTGTAGACAGCCTCGGCGGTGTTGAGGTTGATGTTACGGAGGCAGAGGCAAAGGAAGTAACAAATCATCCTAAGCGTTACGGCAATGTTACTCTTGAGGCAGGAAAGAATACACTTACAGGCGAGCAGGCTTTAGCATACTGCCGAATCAGGAAGATTGATACTGACTTTGTGAGAACTGAAAGACAGCGTACTGTTATGAGTGCAATACTTGACAGTGCTCTCCACGCAGGACCGTTTAAGCTTTACAAAATGGCGTTTAACAGTGCACCTTATATTGAAACAGATATGAGCAAAGGCGAGCTTATCCGCTTTGTAGGTGCGGCAGGTATCTGCATAACAGGCAGTATTCATCAGGCTAAAGTACCATTTGACGGCACCTGGGACTACGCCACAATTCAAGGCAACAGCGTTATCAGTATCAATACCGAGGAAAACAAAGACAAGCTTGAGGAATTTATTTATCACCTGTCCTCGTCGGATATTGAGAAACAAGAAAGCGAAGATTAAAGTAAATAGATACAAAAATACAGGGATGCAAAATGCATCCCTGTTGTTGTTTAGTAGCGTCACGGCGACGAAAAATCGGCTCCCTTGTGTAAAGGGAGCTGGATGCGAACTTTGTGAGCAGACTGAGGGATTGATATTTGTTGCATTAAAAATGCTCAAATGAACAGCTATCAACCTCTCCGAGTTGCCTAATGGCAACCCACCTCTCCTTACACAGGAGAGGCTTAATGCTACTCGCCGTTACGCCATTAAATCATAATTTAGACCGACAAATCACTTCAAAGCTGATACAAAACGCTTTGTTATATCCATCGGGCGAGTAATTGCCGTGCCTACAACGGCGGCGTGAACGCCAATATCAATGGCCTTTTTAAGCTGGTCAGGTGACCAGATACCGCCCTCGGCAATTACAGGAGTGTGAAGCTCGGTAACATACCTTTCCATCAAGGTATAATCAGGAAGTGATGTACCTTTAGTGTACGGAGTATAGCCTGCCATAGTTGTGCCGATAAGGTCAAAGCCTAACTTTTCAGCCAAAGCACCCTCATCAAAACAGCTCGTATCCGCCATAAAAAGCTGATTCGGATACTTACTTCTCACCTCTGTAAAAAACCGCTCAAAGGTAACGCCGTCAGGTCTTAATCTCTTTGTAGCGTCAACAGCAATAATCTCACAGCCGATATCCACAAGAGCGTCAACCTCTTTCATTGTAGGCGTAATATAGACATCACTGCCGTCATATTCCTGCTTAATAATGCCGATAACAGGCAAATCAACCCTTTCCTTAATCGCCTTGATATCAACAACAGTATTTGCCCTGATTCCCACTGCACCGCCGAGAAAAGCAGCCCAAGCCATTTTTGACATAATATAGCTGTCATAAAGAGGCTCGGTTTCAAGTGCCTGACAGGAAACGATAAGTCCGCCTTTAATCTTTTTTAATATTTCTTCATTCGTCATTTTTATCACCGAAAACATTATATATCATCAAAGGTGGTAATTCAATATTGAAAGCATTGTTTTTTTGTGCTATTATCGTAATGATAAAGAAAAGGAGAAAATTATTATGACCGATTTAAATAAATTCAGGGGCGTATTTTGTGCCCTTAACGCAATCTACGACAAAAACGACAACATCGACTGCGAAAAAATCAAGGCACTTGTTAAGGTTTACAAATCATTAGGCGTAAAAGGTGTGTATGCCTGCGGTTCAACAGGCGAAGGCTTTCTTCTTTCAACTGATGAAAGAAAGCAGGTTGCAAAGGCAGTTAAAGAGGCGGCAGGTGACGATTTTACAGTTATAGTTCACGTTGGCTGTGCCTCAACTAAAGAGAGCATTGAGCTTGCAAAGCACGCAGAGGAAATCGGTGTTGACGCTGTAAGTGCCGTTCCCTGCGTATATTATCATCTTCCCGAAGAAAGCGTTAAGCTTCATTGGAATTCTATTATTGACTCAACCTCTCTGCCGTTTATTATCTACAATATCCCACAGCTTACAGGCTTTAATCTTTCACCTGAAATGCTGGGAGAAATGGCAAAAAATGAAAAGGTTATCGGCGTAAAAAATTCAGCAGAGCCTGTTTATCTTATGGAGAGATACAGACAGGCGGCAGGCGATAATTTCATCATATTCAACGGCTCCGACGAGCAGTTTGTAGGCGGCAGACTTATGGGTGCAGATGCTGGAATCGGCGGAACATACGGCTGTATGCCTGAACTTTTTGTCAGACTTGACGAGCTTGTAAACGAAAACAGAATCGACGAGGCAAAGGCTTTGCAGTTTAAGATTAACGAGTGTATCTTCGATTTGCTTGCCTGCAAATCACTTTATGGTGCGGCAAAGCAGGTTATATCTCAGCGTTTCGGTATCGACTGCGGAGAGCCCAGAAGTCCGTTTCTTCCTGTTTCTTACGAGGAAGCAAAGCCTGTTGCCGATAAAATCAGCAAATACGTGGCAGAATTATAATTTTACACGCAAAAAATCCCGACGGAAAAGTCGGGATTTTTGTTTTATCAGCATTTTAAATTTGTTATTATGCCTTTTTGAGAACGAAAACGAGCCAGCCTTTTTCCTCAAAACGCTCTATAACCTGAAAGCCGTTTTGAGCGAAAGACATAAGCACCTCGTCCTCTCTGCTTTCAATAATACCGCCGGTGATATAAACGCCGTCATCAGTTAAAAATCTGCCCACGTCCTTGTTGAGCTCCATAATAATATCGGCAACAATATTTGCCACAACAACATTATATGTTCCGTCAACTTTATCGGAAAGGTTGCCCTGAACAACAGTAAATCTGCTTTCGTCAAAGCCATTTTCGAGAGCATTCTGCTGTGCCGTTTTAACGGCGAGAGAGTCGATATCAACGCCGAAAGCAGTTTTTGCACCTAAGAGCAAGCCTGCAATTGAAAGAATACCGCTGCCGCAGCCCACATCAAGAAGTGTGGAATTTTCGTCAACATACTTTTCAAGGGTTTCAAGACAAAGTTTTGTTGTAGGGTGACTGCCTGTACCGAAAGCGAGACCGGGCTCAATATGAAGAACAATTCTTCCTTGAGGGTCATATTCATCCTCCCAAGTAGGACGAATTAACAGCCTTTCGCCCACAGGCATTGGGTGGAAATACTGCTTCCAATTATTTACCCAATCTTCCTCGGCACAATCGGCAATTTTAATATCGTAAGAAATATTTTCTGCATCAAGCCTTTCTTTAATAAAAGAAACTGCCTCAAGTGGATTTTCGTGAGGATTTACATAAACGTGGATAATGCCCTTTGTTCTGTCAGCCTCAAGCAAGCTTTCCTCAATCAGGTCGATATGAGCAATTTCCATAACCTCATTTTCCAAATCGGAATAATCTTCAATATAGATACCGTAAGGAACTACCATATTGGCAATATCTCCTGCGGTGTCAATATCCTTTGTATCAACTGTAATTGCTATTTCTGTCCAGCTCTGAGCTGTATTTTCTGTATTATTTTCCAAAATTATTCTCCTAAATTTACTTTGTATTCGGTTGCTGAAAGTCCGTGATTGTAAAGCTTTCTGTTGTCAAGAGCCCACTGCCTGTCAGTAAATTCGCCCACCTTCACCTGAGAGGTGGCGTTGCTTATTTCAAATACAGTAGCGTCAAGTCCGTCAAGAGCAGACAAAACTGCCGCCTCAAGGAACATCGGGCGAACAGGTGAGCCATATTCAGGCTCGCCGTGATGAGACAAAATCATATGCTCAAGAAGTGTTGCCTTTTCACCGCTGACGCCTAATTTTTTAGCCGTTTCTTCAACGTACATTGCACCCTTTACAAGATGACCGATAAGCTCACCGCCTACCGAATAGTTTTTGCAAAGTCCTGTTTTTCTTGTTTCCATTTCAAAGGTCTTTGCCACATCGTGAAGAATTGCACCTGACAGGAGAAGTTCTCTGTTGATATTAGGATAAACCTGACAGGTTTTTTCTGCCATTTCAACTATTGAAGCAGTATGAAGCATAAGTCCGCCAACCACTGCGTGGTGAAGCTTGAACGCCGCAGGATAAACCTCTAACTTCTCTCTGTTTTCAGTAAGAATTGTTGAAACAATCGCCTTAAGCTCGCTGTCCTTAAAAGCGTTTACCTTTGCAAGAAGATTTGCAAATACTGCCTTTCCGCTGTACTCCGAGGTAGGAACAAAATCTTTTATCATCTCGTCGGGAGCTTTTTTGATTGAGGAAATTTTAAGCTGAGTTTTGCCCTTAAAGGTATCAACAGTATATTCAATTTCCACCACATCATCTGCCTCGAACTGACCGTTATTTTCAAATTTCCAGATTTTTGCGGGATATTCCTTTTTATCGCTGCCGATAACAATAAGGTCAAGATAGCCGTTGCCGTTTTTGTCCTTTTTCTCGGTAAGCTCTTTTATCATTGCGTATGACATTTTATTTTTCCTTTCGGTTTAAAGATTTAAGATTATGAGAATATTATACAATAACTCATTTTAGTATTCAATGATAAATTCACAATGGTACTGTTTATGAGCCTAAATTAACAAGTTGTTTACTTGACAAAATAAAATACTATTGTTATTATACTTTATATATGTAAATTAGTAATTAGATTTTTAGGAGTGATAATCCTTGAAAAATATTGATAATCTTTGTATGAACTGCTTTGAGGAGCTGACAAGCGGCAGCGTTTGTGAGGAATGCGGCTTTGACAATGACACACCTGAGGAGATTATTTATCTTCAGATGAAAACAGTCCTTGCCGACAGATACGTTATCGGCAGAATGGTTGCCCACGAAAGCGACGCAGCCGTTTATATGGGATATGATACTCAGCTTGACAAGGTAATTACAATAAGGGAATTTTTACCTAAGGGTATTGCAGTTAGGCTTGAGGGTAATCTTGATGTTCATATCAGAGAAAGATACAGAGACAGCTTTGATAAGCTTAAGGCGTCCTTCCTTAATTTGTGGACAACTCTTGTTAAGATGAAAAATCTTTCCGCCGTTATTCCAACTTATGATGTATTTGAGCTTAACGGAACGGCATATGCAGTAAGCGAGTATATGGAGTCAATTTCGCTCAGGGAATTTCTTTTGAGAAATCCTGACGGCAATATTGATTGGGACACCGCAAGAATTATGTTTATGCCGATTCTTACAACGCTTGAGGCTCTCCATTCAAACGGAATAATTCACGGAGCAATCTGTCCCGACAATCTTCTTCTCTGCCGTGACGGCAAGGTAAGGCTTAAGGGCTTTTGCATTTCCGAGGCCAATACAATGTCCTCTGCTCTTGAATTTAACGTAAATGACGGATACACCGCCATTGAGCAGTATGACAACAATCATAAAATGGGTCCTGCAACTGATATATATGCTTTTTCGGCTTGTATATTCAGGGCACTTGTGGGTCAGAATCCTCCTGATGCCAAGTCGAGAGAAACTAACGACAGGCTGATGATTCCAAACACAATAGCAGAGAAAATTCCGACCTATGTAATCAGGGCATTAGGCGGCGGACTTCAAATTTATCCGGAAAAGAGAACGCAGGATATTAACACTTTCAGGGAACAGCTCAGTGCGGCACCTACTGTTGTTGCGGCGGCGGCACCTGTTAAAAATTCAAAGGCAGTCCCTGAGAAAGACCCTGTGGAAGAGGAAGAGCATTACAAGGGATATCCCGGATATGACAATCAGAAGTCAAACTCCAAGTCAAAAATCGTAATCATCGTTCTTGTGGTGCTGATTGTTATTGCCTGCGTGGCAGGTGTGCTTGTGGCAAAGAACGGCGGTTTAGGCGGTGAGGAAACAACATCCTCAACGGCTGCCCTTGCAAAGTATACCGTTCCTAACTTCACATCGGCAGGCTACACTCAAAGCGATATCGAAAACAATGGTGCTTGGAACAAGCAGTTCAAGCTGACCTTTGACGCACAATACTCCGTTGACGTTGACGAGGGAATTGTATTTAAGCAAAGCATCAATGCTGGCGAAGAGGTTGACGAGGGTACGGAAATTATCCTTACAATCAGCAAAGGCGTACAGACAGCGGAGGTTCCTGATGTAGGCGGTCTTACTCTTGAGGAGGCTACCGAAAAGCTTAAAGAGGCAGGCTTTGAGGTTTCTTCAGTTGAGGTATACAATGACGGCGGTTACACACCGGGTACTGTTAAAGCAAATTACGGAATGGCTCCGTCTGCCGGCTCTGTATGTGCAGTAGGCGACGAGGTTATTCTCCAGGTTTACGGCGAAGAAGTAGTTACAACCGAACCGTCAACCGAGTCCGACAGCGAATAGTATTTATTAAAATTTGAATATTTATATAAGAAAAACACAGTGACCTGACAGCCACTGTGTTTTGTTTTTGTATTCAGATTACTTAAGAACCTTAAAGTCAACCTTACCGATTTTAGTTCTCGGAAGCTCGTCAATATAAACAACTTCCTTAGGAACTGACCACTTGGAAAGATTCTGCTTACCGAACTCGATAATCTTCTTCTTGAGCTCTTCCTCGTCGTCCTCGGCATACTTCTTATTCTTAACTACATAAAGCTTAAGCTGAGTATGTCCCTCTTCTCCTGTGCCGATAACACAGCAGTCATAAATCTCTGCCATTGCTCTGTATGCTTCCTCGATAAATGACGGATAAACAAGGTAACCGCTTATCTTGTAAACTCTCTTAAGTCTTTGACGATAATAGATATCACCTGTTTCAGGCTCGATATAACACATATCGCCTGTATGAAGCCATACTCTGCCGTCCTCGTGCTTAACAAGTACTTTAGCAGTTTCTTCTGGGTCGTGATAGTAACCCTCCATAAGAGTAGGACCGTAGATACAAAGCTCGCCGTCCTCGCCCTTAACCTCTTCAGTAGTGCCGGGCTTAACTGTAATAGCCTCGATATTGTAGCAAGGAAGACCGATACAGCCCTGAGGAGCCTCTCTTCTCATATCAGTAAAGGTACAAACTGTTACGCACTCTGTAAGGCCGTAGCCTGATGCGAAGTGGCACTTTGCACCATTCTCTTTAAGAAGTCTATCCATCTTCTCTGTAAGTGAATAAGGAACAACGTCTCCGCCTGAACCGATAAGCTTCATATTGGACATATCTACGCCCTTAAGGTAACCTGCCTCGTATACCTTGTCAAAGAAATCAGGCACGCCGAAAATGTAGTTAATGCCATACTTTTTGATATAGTCGGAGCACATTTTAGCGTCAAACTGCGGGAACAATGCCTGTGGCATACCAACGCACATTGATACGTGCATACAAAGTGCAAAGCCGAAGCCGTGGAATACAGGAAGTGCTGTAAGCATAGCGTCGTTCTTTGGGTCAACCTTCATATCAAGAACAGTGTCAACAACATCTACAAGCTGATATGAAAGGTTGTTGATAGCCTCATTTGAAAGCATAACGCCCTTTGGATTACCTGTTGTACCGCCTGTCATCATAATTGCGGCAACTGCCTGCGGGTCGGTAGCAATCTCAACCTTACCGCCATTTGCAAGAAACTCATTGCCTTCCTTAAGGAACTTAGTCCACTCGATATTCTTATGAACATCTGTTGCAGGAGCAGTTTTGCCCTTAATCTTCTTTTTATATACCTGATTTGCAATCAAGCCGTAAGGAGTTTTTGGGAAATATGTTGCAGTCTTGCAGCGAACGAGAGTAAGGTTTTTCATACCCTTGAATGACTTTTCGGAAACATCAAAGCAGAATGCAAACTTAGCACCTACAAGGTTTACTGCGTACTGAGCCTCGCTGGCAACGGAAAGAGGATGGAGCATTGATGCAATAGCACCAATCTTGTTTACAGCGTAAATTGCTGTGATACACTGTGGCATATTAGGTGCACAGATAATAACTCTGTCCCCTTTTCTTACGCCGTTTGCAACAAGAGCTGCGGCACAAAGGTCAACCATTTCCTCTGCCTTTTTCCAGGAAATAGTATTGCTATAATAGTAGAAGCAGGGAGAGTCGCCGTTTTGAGCAGCGGAATCTGCAAACTTCTCGTACATAGTTTTTTTAACGTCATATTTTGTGGTGTATTCTATCATCACATTACCTCCAAAAGACATTTTTGCACACTTTTAAGTCATATGTACATTTCAGTCAACGATTATAACAAATAAATTTTATTAAATCTACATATTATAAAAATAGTTTATCTTTATTTAATAATTGACTTTTTTGACATATATGGTAGAATAAGAGTTACAATTTTCAGGCGGTGAAAAAATGGCTTATAAAATAAAAAAAGACCCGATAGATAAAATACCAAAGGCTCAATTGATTTTCTGGATAATCGTAAGACTTTCAATGATTATCTGTGCCACCTACTCTTTTGTTACAGGTGATGTGGTAATGGGCTTTGAAAGCGTTTTCTGTTTCATATTTACTCACTTATGGGATATGTTTCAGATTTTCGGAAACGGAAGCTTTATTGAGGAGGTCCCTCCCCTCAGCCAAACTATGCTTAACATTATTATTTTTATCGGCATAGTTATCGGCTCATACTTCGGACTGTTTGATAAAATTTCCTGGTTCGATAATTTTATGCACATTCTGTCAGGCTTTGTCTGTGCGTCCTTCGGTTATGACTTTGCCTGCATTATTCAAAGAAAAAAAGGTCAATGTGCCGCAACGCTTGCTGCAATATTCGCACTTATGTTTGCCCTTTCAATCGCTGTAGGCTGGGAATTTTACGAGTTTTTGATGGACACGCTCCACGGTACAAATCTTCAGCTTGCCAAATACGGTGAGGAAACGGCAATGATTGACATTTCAAAATACAACGGCGAATACGGCTATCTCGGTCTTGTTGATACTATGACCGATATGATGATGAACGCTGTCGGCGGTGTTGTAGGTATGATTTTTATGATTGTACTGCGAAACAGAAAGAAGAAAAGTAAATAAAAAAGTTCTACGCCTCTCCTGTGTAAGGAGAGGCGTGAATTTTGCGTCAGCAAAAGAGACCGTTGCTCCAAATCTGCGATTTGGGAGAAACAGTCCGGTGGACTGTTTCGTAGCAACTTGGATATTCAGGCAAGCCGGAGAGGTTGATGGTCATTCATTTAAGCACTTTTATTGCAACAACCATCAATCCCTCAGTCTGCTCACAAAGTTCGCATCCAGCTCCCTTTACACAAGGGAGCCTTATTTTTTGCTGTTAAGAGTTTTTTATATCTTCCTGATACTGATTTCGCCGCTGCGAAGAGTGGTTTTTTCACCACTGTCAAGGAGGACCTCAAGTCCACCTGTTTCGTCAATGGCAACGGCGGTGGCAGGAGTGATTTTCCCTTTTTCAATAAAATTAATACGCTGACCTATTACAAGAGAATGGCTGCGGTAATAGTCGATAAACAGCTTATAGTCCCCTAAAGCAATATTTAGGAGATTATTTGAAATCTCTGCGATAAGGTCATTTCTGCCCACCTTAAAGTCAAGACTGCCTGCGTTTTCCACATCGGCAGGAAATTCTATAGTATTAATATTTATTCCAACGCCCACTACAACGCTGTCAACAATTCCGCTTTCAAAATTCGTCACGGCCTCAGTGAGAATACCGCAAATCTTTTTGCCGTCAAGATAAACATCATTTACCCATTTGATTTTCGGCTTTAGAGGTGTAAGCGTTTCAATAGCACGGCACACGGCAACAGAGGCGGCGGTGGTGGCTGTAACAACATTTTGAAGTGTAGTTTCAGGTCTGATAACAAGGCTGAAATAAACGCCGGTCATTGCAGGAGAATAAAAGCTTTTTCCCTGCCGTCCTCTACCGGCAGTCTGCTCATCGGCAGCCACAATAAACACACCGCTTTTGCCGTCGGCAAGCAGGCGTTTGCATTCGTTGTTGGTGGAATCTATTACAGGACAGTAAATCACGTCGGCATCGTACCGGAGCTTTGCTTTTATTCCCTCGGCGGAAATCAAATTGTTGCTGTCAGTCAGCCTGTAGCCTTTATTCGTCACGGCGTCAATATCGTATCCGTCAGCCTTTAAGGCTCTTACCGCTTTCCACACGGCAGCACGGCTTTTATCAAATTTAACTGCCAAATCTTCACCGCTTATATAGTCCTTTGCAGACAAAAGCTCGTAAAGTATATCGTTTTTAAGTGCCATATTAACCTCATTGTAAACTTAATTTAAGTTTTAGTTTACATTTATTTCAAATTAAGCTGTCCCCGAAAGGACAGCTTTAAATTATTTTTTAATATAGAAAATCGCAAAAGTTCTCGGTCCGCAATGGGAGGAGATAGTACAGCCTGCGTCAGCCGTAATAATCTCGCCGAAATTAGCCTTGCCTGCAATAACACCCTTGGCAAAGCTGATAACCTCAGGACTGACACCGCCACTGTTGGCAATAACAATTCTTGAAGTGTCAATCTTGCCCACGTCCTTAAGGCAGTCGCTTACATACTGCTTGTAAACAACATCAATCTTGCCCCTGTATTTCTTGGCAACATCAAGGTTACCGACCTTTGGGTCAACTGCTATACTTGGCTTAATGCCCAGAACATTGGCACTGAACTTTGCAACGCCTGAACATCTTCCGCCTTTGTGGAGATACTCAAGACTGTCGAGAACAAAAGTAGTGCTGACTTTTGGTACAAGAGAATTAACTCTGTTTGCAATCTTCTTTGCGTCGTAGCCCTTTTTCCTGAAATCACAGGCTTTCAGCACAAGAAGTCCCATACCCATACAAAGACTTTTTGAGTCAATGCAGTAAACGTCATCAAACTCCGACGCGGCAATGCAAGCGTTTTGATAGCTTGATGAAATTGCCGAGGACAAGCCGATATGAACTACTGACTTGCCCGCCTTTGTCTGCTCCTCAAAAAGCTCATAATACTCCGCAGGAGAAACGGCTGCGGTTTTCGGCAGCTCGCCTGTTTTGTCCACGTGCTCGTAAATATCCTTTGGAAAAACATTTACGCCGTCCTTGTATGATTCAGAGCCCAAAAGGATGGTCAGCGGAGTGATTATAATGTTGTACTTTTCAATTATATCAATCGGAAGGTCGCAGGTTGAATCTGCTGTAATAACAACCTCTTTCAAATTAATATCACCTTTCGCAATATAGTTTTTTAGAACAAAATTCTACCATATAAATTACAAAAGGGCAACTTCTGTCCATAAATGTTAATTCAAATTTAATAATTACAAGCAATTTTTTACAGTTTATAGACTTTGTATAAATCAATAGTCTATATTAAGAGCCGAACTTTACAAGCATACCGTCAAGAGTATTGCGGTCATATGCTCTGTCAAAATGAATTATAAGGACACTTCTGCCGTCTTTATTCTTAATTTCACCCTTATATTCAATATTATACGAATCGTCATAATCAGGTCTTATTGTTACAGAAAAGCCGAATTTATCCAGCAGACTTTCGTCAAAAGTGTAACCCTCCTGTGCCGTAAATTTAATTTCGGTAGGAGTGACAACAATCTTTTCAATACATTTAATCTGCGAGCTGAGACCGGAGAACGACAATGTTCTTTCCTTAAACGTAGGGTTCAGCTCAATTTTTGTTTCAATCCAGTCTATCTTGGAATTATCTTCCCTGAATGTAGGCTCGTAGCTGTTATAAATTGTACTCTTCCAGCTTTCCTCGGAAGCATATACAGGCGAAGCAACCTCATATTCCTCATTTGCAACAAAGCTTATTGTGTTAGGCACAATACCGAATTTGCCGTCAATTACGGCCACATCGGTGTGAATATTGCCGATATACTGCGGGTCATCAACATTTTTGTAGAAAGCTTTAATCTGAATATCAAGAGTGATTTCGCCTTTTTTGCTGACGCTGTAAAGACCTATACCCTTGTTCCATCTTTCAAGCTCCCCGTATCCGCCCTTGTTATTCCTTAACGCACAGGCAAAGCCCACATATTTATTTCTTGTAATACCGGTATCCTCGTTATAAACAATAGGCGTATCTGCATCGTCCATAACAAACTGAATGATTTTGTCACAGCTTTCAAGCTGGCTCATTTCAGCCTTTATGGCATTTTCAAAAGGAGCTTTCCATGTGTTGGACGTAGCAGAAATTACGCTGAAATCGCTTTTGCCGTTTTTCTCAATCGGCTCAAACAGATAGAGGTTATACACAAACTGCTCCTGTCCGTTAATGTTAGTAACATTAGTAGCAAGCTTAATCAGTAGCTCGCCCTCGCCGTCTTCGTCATAATCTCGATAAAACATCTGCGGCTTTTCAAGCTTAACGTTAGATGCCCAGCCCTCAAGAGTTTTTTCAATTCCCTCGTGAGCGAGAATAACCTTGTCGCCGTCAAGATAAAGCTGATATCCGCCGTCGCTGTTTTGACAAATCAACTGCCTTTCAGCCTTGGTTGTCTGCTTTTTTGACATATCGGCAGTAGTCAAAATTATATTATCTGCATTTTTCTTTTCCCTGTAATGATACGAAAAGCCGAAAATCACTGCAAGAACAATCAAAAGAACTACTAAAACCTTTGAAAAATATTTCATAAAGTTACCCTTTCAAAATAGAAAAAATTACTTTTTTTCAGCATATACCTTGCCGAATTCAAACGCCTTTTTCTCGCCGTTTACGATATGATAGCAGGTGCCGCCTGCAAGAGAAAAAATAGGTCTGTCGTGTTTTAACGAGTCGGAATAAACATCAACAACGTTAATGCTGTCCTTGTCATAAAGCTCGTAAAGCCTTTTAACCTTTTCTTCGTCACGGCAGTTTTCACCGATTATCATTCCCGTTTTTTTGCTGTGACGTGTGCAGATAAGCTCCTCAAAGCCGAGCCTTTTATGTATTTCCTCGAGCAGAAAATCAGGTGACGCACTTATTACAACTGCGTGTCTTTTTCTCGTATAAAACCACTTGTTCACTCTGCACTCGTATTTGTCCCAAAACTTTTTAACCGCCTTATCGAGAGGGATAAAGGGCACAAAGATAAAGCAAAGCTTTTTAAACGAGGTAAAGCTGATTATCTTCAAAAGTATTAAAATTGCACCTACCGCCTCAATAGGCAAAAGCAGAATTATCCAGGGATAATGGACTGCACAATAGACGCAGAAAAGGGTACCGCTGTCAAAAGGAACAATCGTTTTGTCAAAATCGTAAATATCGATATCCTTCATAAACCTTAAATTTCCTCTTTGCTGAAATTGATTGTCAGCTTTTTGTCTGACTTAAATTCAGTAAGCTTAACGCCTGCACATTGAAGCATACGCTTGCTTGCCTTAACCAAATCGGTATCTTTATATTTATTACTATTATATATTACCTCTTTAATTCCCGACTGAATAATAGCCTTTGCACACTCGTTGCAAGGGAAAAGAGCAACATAAATTCTGCATCCGCTGAGGCTGTTTCCCCCTGCGTTCAGAATTGCATTAAGCTCTGCGTGGCAGACGTAGGGATATTTAGTATCCGTCTCCTTGTCGGCATTGCGTTCCCAAGGGAAATCGTCGTCACTGCAGCCTCTCGGCAAACCGTTATAACCAACGGACATAATTTTGTTGTCGTCATTTACAATGCAGGCACCAACTTGAGTTGATGGGTCCTTACTTCTGAGAGAAGCAAGCATTGCAACGCCCATAAAGTATTCATCCCAGCTGATATAGTCTTCTCTTTTAGGCATAATCTGCTCCTTTGAAAATTTATTATTTCAAATCAATTAAGCTTTTTATCTTATTTCAATGCGTCAACAAATTCGTCAAGCTCAGGACAATTAACCTCGCTGATTTTACCCTCATCAACAAGCCTGTTGATTTCAGAATTTACAGGAAGCTTTGCAAGAACAGGAACGCCAAGCTCTGCTGCCGTTTCGTCAATTTTTGACTTGCCGAAAATGTCAATCTTTTTACCGCAGTCGGGACATACATAGTAGCTCATATTTTCCACAAGTCCCAAAACAGGAACGCTCATCATTTTTGCCATATTGTATGCCTTGCTTACAATCATTTTTACCAAATCCTGAGGCGTTGATACAATAACGATTCCGCCGATTGGCAGGCTTTGGAATACAGTCAAAGCAACATCACCTGTTCCGGGAGGCATATCAACAAAAAGATAGTCAAGCTCGCCCCAACGGACATCTGTCCAGAACTGCTCGATAACACCGCTGATAACAGGACCTCTCCAAACAACAGGAGAATTCACATCTTCAAGCAGAAGATTGACGCTCATAATCTTAACGCCGTCTTCTGTTACGGTAGGAAGAAGGCACTCGTCATCCTGCATAGCTCTCGAGGTTATGCCAAAAGATTTCGGAACAGAAGGACCTGTAATATCTGCGTCGAGGATACCAACCTTAAGTCCTGCCTTGGCACATTTCTCGGCAAGCATACAGGAAACGAAGCTTTTACCTACTCCGCCTTTACCGCTGACGATACCGATAACATTTTTAATGTTTGAATATTTATTCATAGGCTTAAGAAAATCAGCCTTGCTTTGATTTTTTGAAGAGCAGTTTTCACTGCAATTTGAGCAATCGTGACTGCATTCGCTCATAATAACACCACCAAAATTTTTTCTTATTATAATAATTTATCATAAAGGGCGTAAAATATCAATAGTTTCGGATAAGGGTTTTCACCTTTCCTAAAATATTACACTCATCGACGATAATCGGGTCGTACTTTTCATTCTCCGGCTGAAGTCTGAAATGCCCCTTTTCCTTGTAAAATCTCTTTACCGTTGCCTCGTCATCAATAAGAGCTACCACAATATCGCCGTTGTCTGCCACAGGACATTGCTCAACGATAACGATATCGCCGTCGTAAATTCCTGCGTTGAACATAGAATCACCACGAACGTGAAGAGCGAAAAGATTGTCACCAGACACGCCTGAAACAGCTATGTAATCTTCTATCTGCTGAGTTGCAAGAATAGGCATACCCGCTGTAACAGTACCTACCACAGGAATATGAGCAACACTTTCGGCAGAGCCGGCAATACGGATTGTACGCTTGAGATTAGCGTCTCTCTTAATATATCCTGCGTCCTCAAGAGCATTTAAGTGGTACTGAACAGTTGAGGTTGAACGCAGGCCCACAGCCTCACCGATTTCACGGATAGAGGGTGCTATACCATAATCGGCAATCTTCTTTTTTATAAATTCAAAAATCTGTTTTTGTTTATCATTAATATTTTCCATATCAGCAGCTCCGATACAAAATATAGTATTTTTAGTATAATAACATTACCCGCGAAAAATGTCAAACATTTGTACTAATTCCCAACCTGATATCTTTTGGAAAAATTAAAAAAATAAAAATTGTCCAAAAAAGTATTGACAAAAAATAATAAAGAATAGATAATCTTGCTTGCACTTGAACGGCAAATTGTTTTTGTGCGGTACATATGGCTTTATAGCTCAGTTGGCTAGAGCATGCGGTTCATACCCGCAGTGTCACTGGTTCGAATCCAGTTAAAGCCACCAACGGCCCGGTGGTCAAGAGGTTAAGACACCGCCCTTTCACGGCGGTAACACGAGTTCAATTCTCGTCCGGGTCACCATAACGGCAATTTTCCGAGGAAGATTGCCGTTAATTTTTTTATTAGGGTAACGGTAATATGAAAATCCTTGTTATTTTTACGGGCGGAACAATTTCCTGCACAAATAAAAACGGCTTTCTTTCGCCGAGCGCAGACGCGGCACAATCCGTTATTGAAGAATACAGACGGCTTTACTCGGACGATACCGAGTTTGAGGAGCTCAGCCCGTTTACCGTTTTGAGCGAAAATCTTTGTGCCGAAACGCTGAATATGCTTATAAGCACCGCCTATGAAAAAATAAAGCAGGGCTATGATAAAATTATCATCTGCCACGGAACAGACACCCTGCGATTTTCCGCCGCCGCGCTTGCCTTTGCTCTTTCGGGCGAGGGGGCAAAAGTAGTTTTTGTTTCCTCAAATTATCCGCTTAACGATAAAAGGTCTAACGGCGCACAAAACTTTTTTGCGGCTGTTGAATTTCTTAAAAATTATAACGAAAGCGGCGTTTTTGTTTCATATAAAAATAAAGGGGATAACGCAAAAATTCTGCTTGCTTCAAGGCTTATTGCAGGCGCAGAGGGAGACGACGGAATTTATGAGGCAAACGGAGATTTTGCCGCACAGATGATAAACGGAAAAATAGAGATAAACACGGATTATAATATCCCGAAATGCAGAAAAAGCGAAATTATAAAATTCTGCGAGCCCTCGCAAATTGCGGTGCTTGAAAGCGCACCGTCCGCTTCGCCCTGCATTGATTTAAGCCGTGTTAAAGCGGTTATTTTCAAGCCGTATCATTCGGGCACGCTCTGCACCGAGAGCACAGCGCTTGCCGATTTCTGCAAGGAGGCGCAAAAAAAGGGCGTTTCCCTTTTTGTTGCAGGCGCAAGAAATACTGATATTTACGAAAGCGCACGGGAATTTGACAGGCTCAAAATTGTGCCCGTTCCCAACTGCACGCTTGCCTCGCTTTATATAAAGGTTTGGCTTGCCGTCAGCGCAGGCAAGGATATAATCGCCTTTGTTCAAAAGGAAATTTACGGCGAATTTCAAAAATAAAAGCAGGAGAGCAATGCTCTCCCGCCGGCGTTGTTTAGTCCGTTTATCAACAGCTTTATCTGATTGCGTCCTTCATTGATTTAACATATTTATAAACCTCTTCGGGTGCATTTTTTCCGTACTGCGCGATAATTTTAACTATCGCCGAGCCGACTATAACTCCGTCTGCAATGGCGGAATATTTTTTTGCCTGCTCGGGAGTGCTTATTCCAAAGCCGATTGCAACGGGAATATCCGTTGCCGATTTAACAGCTTTCGTTATTGACTCCAAATCCGTTTTAATCTCGGAGCGCACACCAGTTACACCGAGCGACGAAACCTCATAAACAAAGCCCTGCGCTTCTTTGGCTATCATCTGTATTCTCTGCTCGCTCGTTGGTGCGATAAGAGAAATAACATCAATATCATATTTTTGAGCAACTGATTGAAGCTCTGCCTTTTCCTCAAACGGCAAATCGGGAATGATAACGCCCGATACGCCGCTTTTTTTTGCGTTATCAAGGAATTTATCATAGCCGTATTTGAACAGAACATTAAGATATGTCATAAAAACAAGGGGTATATCCACCTCGGCGGAAACCTCCCTTGCAAGAGAGAAAACCTTATCGGTTGTTGTTCCTCCCGAAAGAGAACGCAAATTTGCCTCTTGGATAATGGGACCCTCTGCAATCGGGTCTGAGAAGGGAATACCGATTTCTATTAAATCACAGCCTGCCTGCGCCATTTTTACCATTATTTCCCTGCTTGTTTCCAAATCGGGATCGCCTGCGGTTACAAAGCCGATAAAGGCTTTTCCGTTTTTGAATGCATCTGAAATCTTATTCATAAACTTCCTTCCCCCTGTATCTTGCTATGGCGGCAACATCCTTATCGCCCCTGCCGGAAAGGCAGCAGATAATAATATCCTCCTTGCTCATTTTCGGAGCAATTTCCATAACATGAGCAACGGCGTGTGCGCTTTCTATTGCGCAGATAATGCCCTCTGTTTTTGCAATATATTCAAAGGCATTAACCGCTTCATCATCCGTTATCGGAACATACTGCGCTCTGCCCGTATCCTTTAAATTAGCGTGCTCGGGACCTACTCCGGGATAATCAAGACCTGCGGAAATACTGTAAACAGGAGCAATCTGACCGTATTTATCCTGGCAGAAATACGATTTCATACCGTGGAAAACACCAAGCGTTCCCGTTGCCATTGTTGCGGCGGTTCTGTCTGTATCAACGCCCTTGCCTGCCGCCTCACAGCCGATTAATTTAACATCCTTATCATTTATAAAGTTATAAAACATTCCCATAGCGTTTGAGCCGCCGCCGACGCACGCAACAACGGCAGACGGAAGCCTGCCCTCTTTTTCGAGAATTTGCTCTCTTGCTTCCTTGCTTATTACGCTTTGAAAATCGCGAACAATCGTTGGAAACGGATGAGGTCCCATAACGGAGCCGAGAACATAAAGAGTGTCGTCAACACGGGAAACCCATTCGCGCATTGCCTCGTTTACCGCGTCTTTAAGCGTTTGAGTGCCTGTTGTTACGGGGTGCACCTTTGCGCCAAGAAGCTCCATACGGTAGCAGTTCAGTGCCTGACGCTCCGTGTCTATCTTACCCATAAAGATTTCACATTCAAGCCCCATAAGTGCCGCCGCAGTTGCGGTTGCAACGCCGTGCTGACCTGCGCCCGTTTCGGCAATAACTCGCGTTTTGCCCATCTTTTTCGCAAGCAGACACTGACCGAGAACATTATTGATTTTATGAGCACCCGTGTGATTTAAATCCTCTCTTTTAAGATAGATTTTTGCTCCGCCCAAATCCTCCGTCATATTCTTTGCATAATAAAGAAGCGACGGTCTGCCTGCATATTCCTTATAAAGCGTATCAAGCTCCGCAACAAATTCGGGGTCGTTTTTATAATGCTCATACGCATTTTCAAGATTAATTATTTCGTTCATCAG
>JAQXUH010000003.1 GCA_029219885.1 Eubacteriales bacterium
TAAGGCTGGTGATTTGCCGAAGCTCCTGATTGTAGGAATTCTGAGAGGCGGTTTTGCTTTTTATCATATTGCCCATAAGCTGAAAAAACAGCCCTACCGTTATCCACTCGTAGCCTTTCTGCTCTTTTTCCATAGTTTCAAAAATTTTGTCGGTAATATCCGCCTCGGTGCTTCCTTTTTGGAGCACTCCTGTATATGAACTGCTGTGAGCCGAAAATTCCTTTGCCGATTTCGTGCATAGGGGAGTGTCCCTTAAAAGTGCCCCCAAGTCAAAAACTACACACTCATATATGCAGTCCTCGGCATATCCGCCGTGAACGGCACCGTCGCTTATCCAGGCACTGTCACCTGCCTGAAGAACATACTGTACGCCGTCAATAGTCAGGTGAAATCTTCCGCTTAAAACTAAAATCAATTCATATTCAAGATGCCAATGGAGTGGCATCTGATATCGTGGCGACGATGAGTCAACATAGTAAAGCTCAATGGGAAAATCAAACTTTCCTCTTTTTTTATCCTCGTGTAGTGAGCTGTAATTCATAGGCAAACTGCTCCTGAAAAGTGAATTTTGTCATATTATTTTATCTCTATTAACCAAGAAATAAGAAGTGATATGAATTATAATACAATTAGAGTATCACTTATTTTATAATAAGTCAATAGAGTGATGCGGAAAGGAAAAAGCAATGAGCAATATTCAAGAGCAAAAAGAGCTTATATGTGACATTTGTCATAAAATGTGGCAGCTTGGTTGGGTAGCGGCTAACGACGGAAATGTTAGTGCAAAGCTCGACGACGGCACAATTCTTGCCACACCAACAGGAATGAGTAAATCATTCATCACTCCTGAAAAATTGATTAGAATTGACAGAGAGGGTAATGTACTTGAGGCTGCCGAGGGACTTCGTCCGTCAAGCGAAATCAAAATGCACCTTCGCTGTTATGACAAGCGTGACGATGTTATGAGCGTTATTCACGCACATCCTCCTGGAGCAACAGGCTTTGCAGTAGCTCACAAATCTATGGATATGTACAATATGATTGAGGACGTTGCAGTTATCGGTGCAGTTCCTCTTACCCCATACGGCACACCTTCTACAACGGAAGTTCCTGATTCAATTGAGCCTTATCTTGAGGACCACGATGTAATGCTCCTTGAAAATCACGGTGCACTTGCAGTAGGCAGTGATGTTGTTACTGCTTTTTACAGAATGGAAAGCCTTGAGCTTTGGGCAAAAATTACAATTAACGCTGTTATTTTAGGCGGCAGCCACGATATCAGCCCTGAAAATATTCAAAAGCTGATTGACCTGAGAGGCTACTACCGCGTAACAGGCAGACATCCTGGCTACAAGGTATATAATCCTGACGATGAAATGCTTCACGCTAAGGAGGACTGATTATGTTAAAAGGTATTTCTCCACTTATTTCACCTGAACTTTTAAAGGCTCTTGACGAAATGGGACACGGCGACGAGCTTGTTATCGCTGACGGAAATTTCCCTTGCGAAAGCATTGGTAAAAATTCAGTGGTTATTCGTGCAGACGGTCACGGTACTGCCGAGATTTTAGACGCCGTACTGAGCCTTATTCCACTTGATACATACACAGAAAAGCCTGTGGCACTTATGGAGGTTGTTAAGGGCGACAGCTGTCCTCAGCCTGTAATTTGGGAAAAATACGAGGAAATTTTAAACAAGCACGAGCCTGACCACCACGACATTGAAATGACCGAAAGATTTGCTTTTTACGAGAGAGCAAAGGGAGCATATCTCATTATCGCAACAGGCGAAACGGCAGTTTATGCCAATGTTTTGCTGAAGAAAGGAGTTGTCGTTAATTGAGTACGGTTCTTGCATTTGATTTCGGTGCTTCAACAGGCAGAGCAATCAAAGCGGAATTTGACGGCAGTAAAATTTCTTACAGCGAGGTTCACAGGTTTGAGAATATACCAACCTATGAAAATGGACATCTCTGCTGGGACTTTCCTTATCTTTTAGGAGAGGTTAAAAAGGCAGTTGATATGTGCGGTGAGGTTGATTCTCTCGCCTTTGACACTTGGGGAGTTGACTACGGACTTCTTGATGAAAGCGGAAAGCTTATAGGTTTGCCTGTAAACTATCGTGACACTCGCACCGAGGGTATGCCTGATAAGGTGTTTGAGAGTATTTCACCTTATGAGCTTTATAGCAAAACAGGCAATCAAATAATGGCTATCAACACTCTTTTTCAGCTGACGGCGGAGGAAAAGGAAAATTCGGCACAAATGCTCTTTATGCCTGACCTTTTTGCGTGGGCACTTTGCGGTGACAAATCTACCGAAAAGACGATTGCCTCCACCTCCCAAATGTTTGATTTTGAAAAATTTGGCTGGAACACAGACGCAGTAAAGCTTTCTGGAAAAAGTGCGTCTATCCTGCCGAAAATAATTGACTCTCCTGCTGTTGTGGGCGAGTATAAGGGAATAAAGGTTGTTAAGGTGGCAGGTCACGATACTCAATGTGCAGTCTGTGCAATGCCTGCTGACAAGGGTATGAGCTGTGCTTTTCTCTCCTGCGGAACCTGGTCGCTTATCGGCTGTGAAAATGACAAGGCAGTTTTGACTGAAAAGAGTATGACCGACGAGCTTTCCAACGAAATGGGAGCAAACGGCAAGATAAATTATCTTAAAAATATCAGCGGTCTGTGGCTTATTCAGGAAATTCGCAGAAACTTCAAAGCAGCAGGCAAGGACTATTCCTTTAACGATATGGAACAGCTTGCAAGAGCCCAAAAGCCTTTTACCTGTTTTATTGACCCTGATGCTCCCGAATTTGCCACTCCCGGCTCAATGCCTGAGAAAATTCAGGAATACTGCAAAAGGACAAATCAGCCTGTACCCGAAAGCGACGGTGCACTTGTTCGCTGTATTTACGAAAGTCTTGCAATGAAATATAAGTTCGCAGTAAACCAGATTGCAGAGAATACAGGTAAAACCTTTGACACACTTCACCTTTTAGGCGGCGGCACAAAGGATGGTTTCCTTTGTCAAATGACGGCAGACAGTTTGGGCATTCCTGTTATTGCAGGACCTGCTGAGGCAACTGCTCTCGGTAACATTCTTCTTCAGCTTATCGCTCTCGGCGATATCAAAGATGTTGACGAAGGACGAGCAGTAATTAGAGCTTATGAAAATGTGAAAACTTATTCACCTGAAAGCACAGAGCTTTGGGCGAATGCTTATGAAAAATTCTGTACGGCAGTACAGTAAAATAATTTTAAAGAGGTAATATTTATGAAATATCCAAAAATAGGAATCAGACCTATTATTGACGGCCGTTGGGGCGGTGTAAGAGAAAGCCTTGAAGAGCAGACTATGGGACTTGCTAATGCTGCTAAAGAGCTTATCGAGTCAAATCTTTGCTATCCTGACGGAACTCCTGTTCAGTGCGTTATCAGCGACACAACTATCGGCGGCGGTGCAGAGGCTGCAAAATGTGCCGAGCAGTTTTCAACTGAAAATGTTGTAGCAACTCTTTCCGTTACACCTTGCTGGTGCTACGGCTCTGAAACATTCGATATGGACCCTAACACAATCAAGGCTGTTTGGGGCTTTAACGGCACAGAGCGTCCGGGTGCAGTATATCTTGCTGCCGTAATGGCTGCTCACGCACAAAAGGGACTTCCTGCATTTTCAATTTACGGACACGATGTTCAGGATATGACAGACAGAACTGTTCCTGCTGATGTGGCAGAAAAAATTCTTCGCTTTGCAAAATCAGCCGTTGCAGTTGGTTGGATGAAGAATAAGTCATATGTAAATATCGGCGGTGTGGCAATGGGTATTGCTGGTTCATACTGTAACGCAGATTTCTTCCAAAAGTATTTGGGCATTCGTCCTGAGTGGGTTGATATGACAGAAATTGTCCGCAGAATAACTCTTGAAATCTATGACCACGACGAGTACGACAAGGCTATCAAGTGGGTTAAGGAAAACTGCAAAGAGGGCTTTGATGTAAACGCAGGTAAGAATTTACCTGAAATAATCAGAAAGTCAAAAGTTGTTTCTCCTGATAAAGATTGGGAATTTGTAGTAAAGATGACTATCGTTATGCGTGATATTCTTTACGGCAACGAAAAGCTTGACGAAATGGGCTGGCACGAAGAGGCACTTGGCAAAAATGCCGTTGCAGGCGGTTTCCAAGGACAGAGGAACTGGACAGACTGGCTTCCTAACGCAGACTTTACCGAGGCAATTATGGCAACAACTTTCGACTGGAACGGACCTAAGATGCCTACTCCTTTTGCTACTGAAAACGATACATTAAACGGCGTTTCAATGCTTCTCGGCACTCTCGTTTCAAATTCTGCTCCTTGCTTCCACGATGTTCGTACATATTGGAGCCCTGACGCTTGCGAGCGTGTAACAGGCTTCCGTCCTGACGGCGTTGCAAAAGACGGCTTTATTCATCTTATTAATTCAGGTGCAACTGCTCTTGACGGCAGCGGTGCTTGTAAGAATGCTCAAGGTGAGGGCTGTATGAAACCATTCTGGAAAATGACACAGGATGATATCAAGGCTTGCCTTAATGCTACCGATTGGTGCAGAGCTAACTACGAGTATTTCAGAGGCGGCGGATTCTCAAGCCACTTCCGTTGCAGTGCACAGATGCCTGTAACAATGCTGAGAGTTAATATCATTGACGGCATCGGACCTGTTATGCAGATTGCCGAGGGCTATACTGTTGAGCTTCCTGACGATGTTCACAGCATTATCGACAAGAGAACTGACCCGACTTGGCCTACTACCTGGTTTGCTCCTCGTATTACAGGTGAGGGTGCATTTACAGACGTTTACAGCGTTATGGCAAATTGGGGTGCAAATCACGGCGTAACAGTTTACGGTCACGTTGGTGCAGATTTGATTACTCTTGCGTCAATGCTTCGTATTCCTGTAAATATGCACAATGTTCCAAAGGAAAAAATCTTCCGTCCGCATAGCTGGTCAGCTTTCGGAACAGAGGATACTCAGGCAGCAGATTTCCGTGCCTGTCAGACTTATGGACCACTTTATAAATAATGTTTTGCAAATACTAAACGGACAGTCTTCGGACTGTCCGTACTTTTTAATAAAAATTTTTAATTGTTTTTGCTGACGCAAGGTCGTTACCATCTTTGTGTCGCAAAGACGGTAACCCAGAAACGACCAATGGGGAAGCCTACGCAGTAGGCTTAAGTCCCCCTTGTAACCCACTCTCATAAGGTTTGCACGGCTTCGCTACGCTATTGATAGTTTGGGATGTCGAGGACGCCATCCCCTACAAATTTTCAATTACTGATTGGATAAAAATAATAAGGCTCCTTTGTGTAAAGGGAGCTGTCACGAAGTGACTGAGGGATTGATGGTTGTTGCAATAAAAACGCTGAAATGAACAGCTATCAACCTCTCCGGCTTGCCTGACGGCAACCCACCTCTCCTTACACAGGAGAGGCTTATATTACTCGCCGTTAGGCATATAAACAACAATTTAGACCGACAAATCTTGATTTAAATATTCTTCTGCAAAGTGAACTGCCGAGGCTCCGTCTGCGGCGGCAGTAACGATTTGACGGACAGGCTTTGTGCGGATATCACCTATGGCAAAAACGCCGTCGATATTTGTCCTTGTAGTTTCGTCAGCGATTATATATCCGTTTTCGTCAAGGTCAAGCTGCCCTTTGAAAAGGCTTGACGCAGGACTTCTGCCGATGCTGATAAACAGTCCGTCAATGTTGATTTTCTCTTGCTCTTTCTCTGCGTTTTCAATCTCAACTGCGATGATTTTGCCGTCGCCAATCAGCTTTTTAACCTGATTGTTCCACTTGAATTCCACATTTTCCGCTTTCATCAAAGGAGCATTGTATACTTTCTCTGCCCTGAGCTTATCTCTGCGGTGAATAATGTAAACCTTTTTGCAGATTTTTGACAGGAGAAGAGCGTCTGCTGCAGCGGAATTTCCGCCGCCGACTACCGCAACTGTTTTGCCTTTGTAAAACATTCCGTCGCAGGCTGCACAGTAGCCTACACCTTTGCCGATTAAAGCGTCCTCGCCCTCAATTCCAAGATGCTTATGGTCTGCTCCTGTGGCAATCATAACGGTTTTTGCTCTGTATTCACCGCTGTCGGTAATGATTGTTTTAGGCTTTTGTTTAAGGTCAACGGACAGTACTTGAGTCTGTATTGTCTTTGCACCGAATTTTTCAGCACCGAGCTTCATTTTGTAGCCTAATGAAAAGCCGTCAATTCCCTCGTCAAAGCCGGGATAATTGTCAATCTGCTGTGTCTGCGTCATCTGTCCGCCTGCGGAAAATTTCTCTAATACCAACGCGTCAAGTCCTGCTCGTACTGCGTAAAGTGCCGCTGTATAGCCTGCCGGTCCGCCGCCGATTATTATTGTATCATAAATTTTGTTATCCATAATTATTCTCCTTTCATTTGCTATGGTTAGTATAACCTGATTAGTTTTTCTTTTCCGTGATTTTGTCACCAAAGCAGTTTTATAATATGAATATTTGCCTTGAGATTTGACATAAAAGTGAAATAATGATATAGTTTTATTTAGCAAAAGAGGTGGAAATTTTAATGGATTTTGCAGATTATTTTCCGATTTTTGACAAGCTGACGGCAGAGGAGCAGAAAACGCTTTCCTCAAGTGCAGCTCTTGTGAAATTTGAAAAAGGCACTATGGTGCATAACGGCTCAGAGGACTGTATGGGACTTCTCTTGATTAAATCAGGTCAGCTTCGTGCATTTATTCGTTCCGACGAGGGTAAGGAGATAACTGTTTTTCGCCTGTTTGAAAGAGATATCTGCCTTTTTTCCGCCTCCTGTATGATGAGCAGTATTCAGTTTGATATTTCCATAGAGGCTCAAAAGGATACAGAGGCTTGGCTGATACCGCCCTATGTGTATAAGTCCCTTATGGAAAAATCTGCCGTAATTGCAAATTACACCAACGAGCTTATGGCAACTCGCTTTACAGATGTAATGTGGCTTGTGGAGCAGGTGATGTGGAAAAGTATGGATAAGCGTATCGCATTATTTCTCTGCGAGGAAAGTGATATTGAAAATACTGATGAGCTTAAAATTACCCACGAACAGATTGGCTCTCATCTTGGTACTGCCAGAGAGGTTGTCACAAGAATATTGAAGTATCTTCAGGCAGAGGGTGTTGTTGCTCTTACACGAGGAACCGTGACTATAACAGACAGAGAAAAATTAAATGAGATAGCATATGACTAAACAAAAACGCAGAACATATTAACGTTCTGCGTTTTCTTATGCCTTTTTATTTGAGCATTTCGAGAATTTCAGCCTTCGTTTTTGCACCGACTGAACTGTTTACTGCCTTGCCGTTTTCTATTATGAAAAGTGACGGAATACTCATTACCTGAAAGCTTGACGCGATTTCAGGCTGCTCATCAACATTGATTTTGCATACCTTGTATTCGGGATGCTCCTGTGCAATTTCGTCAACGATAGGGGACACCATACGGCACGGACCGCACCAATCAGCGTAAAAGTCTAAAAGCACTTTTCTCTCACTTTCCATAACCTCTTTTTGAAAATTGTTTTTATCTATCTTGATTACTGACATATTTCAGTCCTCCTTTTCTTTATTGTGACTGTATTATAGCTTATTATTCTTTCCTTTTCCGTGACAATGTCACATTAAAACTTATTAAAAAGCAGTCGAGAGTTGAACAATTCTCGACTGTTTTTCGTTTTATTTGTTATTTAATTTCAAATGTAAAAGATTTTGTTTCGTTTGGTTTAAACTCCACAGTCTGTTCTTCATCTGACATACCGCAGGAAACGGTTATTGTCTGCTCTGTATCGGAAGTGATTTCAACTTCGGCAGTTTTGTTTTCAACATCCCATTTAAGAGAGTTTACTGTTGCCTGAGTTCTTGCCTTAATTCCCGTAATCTCGCCCTTGTTAAAGCCTGTTGTAGGAAGTGCGGGAAGAATTTCAATCTCACCTGAATTAGAGAATACAAGGCTTTCGTTGACTATTCCAAGGTAGCCGATTGCAAAGTCTGTACAGTAACAGCTTCCTCTGTCGTAATCGTGGTTTGTCATAAGAGAATCATAGCGAATCTTGTGATTCATCAGCTTTGTAAGAGCGTCTGTAAGGCTCTCTCTGTCCTTAAGTCTTGCGGCAATAAGTGAGCGGTGAACAAGTGCGTGGCTTGCCTCGTTTTCACTTTCTCTGTTGGCGATTGCCTGCTCGCAGGCTGCCGTCAGCTCCTCGTTGTCCTGAGTTTCAAACAAAGGCCATACGCAGTAAAGGTGGCTTAAATGTCTGTGCTCGTTGTTCTCCTCAAAGGAGGTTGTTGCCCATTCCTTAAGTGCACCTGTTTCGTCATAGAGATACGGCGGAAGATTACCAAGCAATTCTTCCCACTTTGATGTGTCGGCGTCAGGTGTAACATCTGCCATAACATCAAGGAGCATATCGAGATTATCTCTGCAAGCGGAAATATCTATTGCACAGTTTGCGTCCGACGGACTTGGGTAGTTAGACGGATTATTTTCAGGTGAATAGCTTGGAAGAATACAGTATGTTTCACCCTCGTTAAGCTGAGTTTTACCCTTTTCATAATGAATACCGCCGTCCTTGTCGGTGTAGTATTCAGGAGTCATAAGCTGTGCCCAATAGTTTGCTGACTTTGTGAGCAGAGGAAGAAGAACATCCTCCTCAAGTCTTAAATATCCTCTGTCGGTAATCGCTTTAATATCCTTGTCTGTCAAGTCCTTTTCGGTAGGTGACAGAACTGATTTAAGGGCATTTAAGTCAAATTCATCGCTGAGAGGAATGTTAATGTTGCCGTAGCAGAGAAGTGTTTCGTAAAGAGGCTGAATCATCCATGAGGTGCCTGCGTTCCAATATCTGAACGGATAAGGATAGCAGGTTTCTGTGATAACCGCCTTGTCGCCGTCGGTATTTACAGGAGCTTGAATTGCATCCTTGAAGCCGTGGGTTGCATATGCGTTTTCCTCCCAATCAGGAAGCTGACGCAAAATGAAATATGTATATCCCACAGGAGTTGATGACATATTGCCGGTGTTCATTGATGAGGTCTGCAAATTAACATTGGCGTCCATTGTATATTTACTGCCCCAGCCTGTATTCCATTCGCCTGTCCACATACCGTAAAGTCGGCTTGTGGAATAGCCTGAACAGCAGAGGTAAGCGTATCTGCCTGCATAATATGTCCTCTGTGCAAGAACAGAATTGATTTCATCATCACCCTTTTGAGATTTCAAAAGGCTTTCGTTTGATTTTGTGCTGTCCTCGTCAAGTGTAAGTGTGACAGCATCAAATTGTGGCTGATATATTGCAAGGTGATTTTTAAGTGCCGTATCGTAATCAAAGCCTGTACCAACTGCGTATTTGTCTGCAACTGCCTTTGTCTGCTTTAAAAGGCTGTCGGTTAATTCATAGCTTTCCTGACTTTCAAAATCATCATATGCACCCATATTATATGTGCGGTCGGAAATTGTAATAAGGTAAACTGCGTCTGCGTCAGTAATTTTAATTCCTGCATTTTCACCGCAGAACTGCTCCTCTTCAGTGTTCTTATCAAGGAGTATCTTTTCCTTTTGTCCTCCGTCGGCAATTACATATGTAAGCGTTGCGTAGCCGCCGTTTTTAAGCTCGCTGTTTTCGTAGTCAGGATAGTGGGCAACCATTGCAATAAAACTGCCCTTTTCGTCAACAAGCTTTTTGTACTTAAGATTAACCTCGTCGCTGTCGCCGAAGTTAGCAAGAGTTGAAATATCGTCAACGGAAAGAGTGAGATTTACTTTGTCGCCGTTATCAGATGAGCCGATTTCAGTAATAACGGCACCGTCTGCCATTGAGGTAAATGACTTTCTTTCCCAAACAGCACCGCTGCTTTTGTAACGAACGCCTGTCTGCGAGGTTTCGTAATCTGTATAGCGAACATAATCTGTTGCTTTTTTGCCCTCAACATCGAGCCTTAACTGACCGCCTGGATGAAAGCGATACACGTCATCATAGCTTGCATCGTCTGTAATATCCTCACCCTTTACGATTGACTGCTTAACTGTTTCAAGTTCGTCAAAGGTTTCAGGACAGTAACGCACATTAACGTTAGGCATAATAAAGTGCATATTCTGGAATATGAATGTATCTGCAAAAGGCGAACCGCTTTCAACATATCCCTGAAGTCCGTTGCCTGACACCATACCCTGACGCCAATCGTCTGTGCTGTTTTTGCTTTTAGGGGACAGCTCTTTGTATTTTTCGCTGTAAGAAATTTTGCTTAAGTCTGTAAACATATTTTCTATTTCCGTTTCGTCAGTTTTTCCGCCGCAGGCAGTCAATGTAAACACAAATGAACCGCAAAGGAATAAGCTGACCGCTTTTTTAACAAATTTATTCATAAAAACACCTCGGCGAAAGTATAACATATATACTGATAAAACACAAGAAAATACCATACTATTGTTGATAAAATATTGTTTTTATGGTAATATCAAAGTAGTTACTTATGTTAAAATTGTTTTTGGAGGAAGCTATGAGTATATCATTTAAAATTAAATATAGTGTAAAGGGTGAAAGCTTTACAGCAAGTTCACCTGAAACACAGCATTTTTCACTTAAAATCAAGCAGGAAAGAGAGAGACTTTTTGTTTCAATCTGCCCTAAAACAGATTTGCAAATCAGCGAGTTTACAGTTAAATATCCTTATGATTTTGAACTTAATGACAAGATTTTTGTCAATGGATATCAAAGCTGGACCGACAGCTTGGAGTACAGCATTGACTCTAAAATGAGTGAGCTGTCACCGATTACAGAATTTTTCATCAAAAGACCGCCTGTTAAGACTATCGGTATAGGCAAATCAGGTGATGACCTTTTCCATAAGTTTCCGAGAGAGAACGGCGTTTTCTACGGCTGGTCATATTCCTATGTCAGAAGAGGAAATAACATTGACCTGTTCGGCTCTCTCAGCGAAAGAAGCGGATATACCACAATCACCTTTGACACTAACAGAAGCTGCGTTCTTATCGGTAAAGATTTGGAGGGCGTGACTTTTTCTAAGGAAACAGAGCTATTGTCCCTTACAGTAATTTCAGGGGAATATGATGACGCTTTTGATGAATATTTTACGCAGATGGGCGTTATCTGCCGTGAGAATAAAAGGCGAAACGGCTACACCACCTGGTACAATTATTACGGCGGAATAACAGAAAAAGATGTAAACCGCGACCTTGAGAGTATTTCAAAGCTTGACACAAAAATTCATTGTTTCCAAATTGATGACGGCTATCAAAAGGCAATAGGCGACTGGCTTATTACAGATACAGAAAAATTCCCAAGCGGTATGAAAAAGATTGCCGACGATATTCATTCAAAGGGTATGATTGCAGGACTTTGGCTTGCACCCTTTGCAGGCGTCAGAAAGTCAAAGCTTTTTAAAGAGCACAGCGATTGGTTTATTAAGGATAAAAACGGCAAGCCGTATAACACAGGTCACAATTGGGGCGGTTTCTACTCTCTTGATATCTACAACGAGGGCGCAAGAGATTACATAAGACACGTTTTTGACGTGGTGCTTAATGAGTGGGGTTATGATTTAGTAAAGCTTGATTTCCTCTACGGTGCCTGCGTACTTCCTATGCACAACAAAACACGCGGAGAAATTATGTGCGACGCTATGGATTTCATCAGAGAATGCTGCGGCGACAAGCTGATTTTAGGCTGCGGTGTACCGCTTATGCCTGCATTTGGCAAAGTAGATTACTGCCGTATCGGCTCGGATATTTCTCTTGATTGGAAGCAGAAAAAGTATGTTCACAGAGAGGATGTTTCAACTCCTCACGCTGTATGTAACACTATTTTCCGCCGTCATTTAAACGGCAGAGCGTGGATGAATGACCCTGATGTGTTCCTCCTTCGTGACACTAATATTAAAATGACGCTTAAGCAGAGAACTCTCCTTGCCAAGATAAATTCCACCTTTGGCAGTCTGCTTTTCATTTCCGATGACACGGGTGAGTACAGCGACAAACAGCGAGAAATTCTTTGTGACACCTTTGCCGATAAGGATATAAAAATCAAGAGTGCAGAATTTATCAGCGATGATGTTATTATGGCTGAATATACAGAAAACGGCAAGGACTGCGTGCTTAAATTCAATGTGAAAAACGGCGAGACTTTGCAGGCTCAGGAGAAGTAAAAAATGAAAAAAGTAATTGTTGTTTCAAAAACGCATTTAGATTTAGGCTTCACCGATTACGCCGAAAATATTAGAAAAAAGTATATCGACGAGTTTATCCCGGGAGCCGTTAATCTTGCTCAAAGTGTGAATACAAGTGATAAAAAATCTTTCGTATGGACAACGGGCTCCTGGATACTTAAAGAGGCTTTGGAAAATGGCACAAATGTGCAGAAAGAAAGGCTCTATAACGCAATAAAAAGAGGGGATATCGCACCTCACGCAATGCCTTTTACTACTCATACGGAGCTGCTTGACTATGACACTCTCGACTACGGCCTGTCAATCGTCGACAGTATCGACAGGATAAGAGGTAAAAAGACGGTTGCGGCAAAAATGACCGATGTGCCGGGACATACAAAGGGAATTATAAAGCTCCTTGCAAGCCACGGAATAAAGCTTTTACATATCGGTGTAAACGGAGCGTCGGCTATTCCTGAAGTGCCAAACTGCTTTTTGTGGAAAAGCGGTGACGCCGAGGTAGTAGTTATTTATTCAGGTGATTACGGCGGAGCATTCCAAAGTGATTTGGTGGATGAGGTGCTGTATTTTGACCACACTCTTGACAATCACGGAGCACCCTCACCTGAAAAGGTAAAGAGTAAGCTTGATAAAATTCAAAAGCAATTTCCTGATTATCAGGTTACGGCAGGAACTCTTGACGAATATGCAGAGGTTATCTGGAGTGTTCGTGACAAGCTGCCTGTTATTGAAAATGAAATCGGTGACACGTGGATTCACGGAAGTGCCGCTGACCCATATAAATCTGCGTCACTCAGAGAGCTTATGAGGCTTAAGCGTCAATGGCTTGCCGACGGCTCAATGACAAGGGACAGTCAGGAGTATATCGGCTTTACCGATAATCTTCTTTGTATCAGCGAGCATACCTGCGGAATGGATAACAAGACGTATTTTGCAGATTACGAAAACTATCTCAAGGCTGATTTTAACAAGGCTCGCAGCCGTGACAGAGTACGCCTTTTTAAGCCTTTCAGCGATTTTCCATATAATTTCCTGACTGTTACAAGCAGAATTTCTGGAAGGAACAAAATGGGATATTACAGCGTAATTGAGAAAAGCTGGCAGGAGCAGAGAGAGTATATAGACAAGGCAGTTTCATTCTTGAACGCTAAGCATAAGGCTCAGGCTCAAGAGGTGCTCAAAGCCTTAAGACCCTCAAAGCCGTTGGAAATTCCAAAGGGCAAAGACGCTTTTCAGCCTGTAAATGTAGGGAAGTGGAAATTTGAGCTTAATCGTTTCGGCGGAATAGGTGCTCTTTCCTGTGACGGCGATGATGTTATTAAGAAAAATGACAAGCCTATATTGGAGTATCATTCCTTTACAGACGATGACTACACCTTTTGGCTCAATAATTATTCAAGAAATCTTAAGGAAACGAGAGTTTGGGCAATCGGCGATTTCTCTCGACCGCTTTTAAAATGTGTTAAGGGTAAATATCCGTCAAGCCGTTTTTTCTATTCTCTTGAAAGTGCGTCTCTCGACGATTCGCAAAAGGACACGGCAAGGATATATGCAAATCTCTGTTGTGACGAGGTTCTTTGCAGTGAGCTTGGTGCACCGAGAATTATTCAGGCTATCTACACGTTGACCGCAGAGGGACTAAAAATTGATTTGAGCTGGTTTGACAAGGACGCCAGCAGGCTGACAGAGGCAATTTATATGCGTCTTTTCCCGTCAGGCAGTAACCTTAAGCTGCGGAAAATTGACGATATGGTGGACCCTTATTCCGTTGTGTCAAAAGGCTCAAGAAATCTTCATGCAGTTTACAGCGCACAGCTTGAAACGGATAAAAACACTTATACATTTTTAAATCTTGATTCGCCGATTATTTCTCTTGGCAGAGGCAAGATTTTGGAATTTGACAACAAATTTGAAAGTATTGAAAATGACGGAATATCATATGTGCTTTACGACAATGTATGGGGCACAAATTTCCCGTTGTGGTACGAGGATAACGCTCATTTCGCTTTCGAGATAAAGGAGAACAGCAATGAAATATAGCATCAGCAGAAATCTGCATACCGACTTTTCTGTTTTTCAGGAGAATAAACTCCCTGCAAGGAGCTATTTTATCCCATTTTCCACAAAAGCAAAGGCAGCAAAGACAGACTATAAAAGCGAACGCTACAATTCCGACAGAGTTACAATGCTCAGCGGTGATTGGGACTTCAAGTATTATGAAAGGCTCAGCGATGTCCCTCAGGTGTTTGATACCGACGGCGTAGATTTTGACACTCTTGAAGTTCCGTCAACCTGGCAGAGAAAGGGCTATGACCAGATTGCCTATATCAACACACGCTATCCTTTCCCTAAAAATCCGCCTTATATCCCACAGGATGTGGCAGTAGGAATTTACCGCAGGACAGTTAATTTTGCTAAAATTTCCGAGAGGGAGATTATAACTTTTCTCGGCGTGGCAGGAGCACTTGCACTTTATGTAAACGGCGAATATGCAGGCTACAGCGAGGGCTCTCATAACACAGCGGAGTTTGATATTACTTCACTTCTTTCAAAAGGCGATAACGAAATTGTCGCAGTAGTTTATAAGTGGAGCAACGGCACCTATCTTGAGTGCCAGGATATGTTCCGTGAAAACGGCATTTTCCGTGATGTTTATATTATTTCTCACGCCGACTGCTATATTTCCGACTTTCTTTTCAGGCCGAAGAAAAATTCCGACGGCACATATGATTTGAAGATTTCCGTTGACGGCAAATTTACTAAAGACGCTGAAATTGAAATATCAGCAAAAGGACTTTTTGATGTTACTCTTACTGCTGATGTGTTAGAAGCACAGCTCAAAGGTCTTGCACCTGATGAATGGACTGCCGAAACACCTGTTACGTATGAGGTTAATATGACAGTTAAAGCAGCAGGCAAGGCAAAAG
Source organism: Eubacteriales bacterium (assembly GCA_029219885.1). GTDB lineage: Bacteria > Bacillota > Clostridia > Oscillospirales > Acutalibacteraceae > Eubacterium_R. The sequence goes on from JAQXUH010000003.1 coordinate 15,178, forward strand.
AAGCAGTTAGAACATATATCGGCTTTAAGGATATTAAGATTGACGGCGAGGTATTTTACTTCAACGGCAAGGCAATAAAAATTCTTGGCGTAAACCACCACGATACCCATATGACAAAAGGTTATGCCGTTTCTCTTGACGATTTGGAAAAAGATGTTCAACTGATGAAAGAGTATAACTGCAACGCGGTAAGAACATCTCATTATCCTCCGGACCCTGCATTTCTCACAATGTGCGATATGTACGGACTTTATGTTGTTGACGAGGCGGATATTGAAACTCACGGCTTTTACGCAGTACCTCATACTACATATAATCCGGGTAAACTCAGCAACGATTTGTCTTGGGCAACTCATTATATGGACAGAGTAAGCAGAATGTACGAGCGTGACAAAAATCATCCATCAATTACTATGTGGAGCTTGGGCAACGAGTCAGGCGGATATAAGTGTCAGGATGTCTGCTACGATTATCTCAAGAGCGTAAATCCTGAAATTCCTGTTCATTATGAGGGTGTAATCAGGAGTAAACGCTGGGCATATGACGTTGTTTCAAGAATGTACGGCACACAAGAGCTGATGAAGAAAATTATTTCAGGTACAGCAGGAAGTAAGTATAAGGGTAAGCCTTTCTTCCAATGCGAGTACGCTCACGCTATGGGCAACGGTCCTGGCGGACTTGAAGAATATATGCGTCTTTTCTATGCCTCAAAGCAGTTTATGGGCGGCTGTATTTGGGAGTGGGCAGACCACAGCGTTTATGATGAAAATGCGTCATACAAGTGGACCTACGGCGGCGACCACAACGAGCCGATACATGACGGCAATTTCTGCGTTGACGGACTTTTCTATCCTGACCGCAGACCGTCAAGCGGTGCACTTGAGATGAAAGCCTGCTACCGTCCTATCAGAGCAAAGCAGATGGCAGACGGCTCTTTCGCTCTTTGGAATACTCGCAGATTTACCGATACTTCCGACATTTCCATTGGCTATGAAATCGCAGTAAACGGCGAAATCGAGGAAAAAGGCAATATTAAGGTGAATATTCCGCCGGAGAAAAAGGTTAAGTTTTCTCTCAACGCAGGCCTTATCAATCAAAGGGACAATGACGTTTTTGTAAACTTTATTTATACAAGCAAAGCTGACGGCAGAGAAATTGCAAGAGAGCAGGTTTCAGTTTCAGCCGCAGAGCTTGAAAAATCTTCTTCAAAGTCTTATCCTGCGGTAATCAGTACATCAGGTAATTTTATCAACGTTTCATTCAAAAACGGCAGTGCCAAGTTTGATACAGGCAGAGGACTTGTAAGCTACAGAAAGAAT
>JAQXUH010000004.1 GCA_029219885.1 Eubacteriales bacterium
AAAGGAGTCTTTATTTTTGGCAGTTTCGTAAAAGTTTAGGGTGCATTTGATGTGCCGATAGGGAGAATTAGATTCCACGCAAACAATAGAAATCTTTTTCAAAAAATAGGCTACCCCTAGTCTAATCATTTATACTATAACAATAAGAAAGGCTGATTTTTCTGAAAAATAAGAATAAATCTCAAAATTCCTAATACCATTTTCAAAAAAGATTTTTATGGGTAAAAATCGGAATGATTCCTACCCGACTTTTGCGTTATAGACAAATAAAAAAGAGCTGAAAATCAGCTCTTTTTTAGTGGAAGCGAAGCAAGGACTATAACACATACAAACAGAGTCCAGTGTGATAGCGCGACACTATACCACTGGGTATTAAATTGACTTGAACATTAGAGGATTGTCTCTCAAATGTCTCTGTGATTATTGCCGTAAATTGCCAAAAATAACCATTTCGATTTTCAAAATCAATAGATTTATGCCTAATTTTTGGTATCTCTCAAGTGTCTCTCTAAAGATTTTATCATATTTTCACAAGCCAAAAAATATGGCTATTTTGGGCAATTTGTGGTCATTTTGGTATAAAAATAAGGCTTGAAAACCGATGTTTTCAAGCCTGTGGCAGAGGTATAAGGATTCGAACCTTAAATGACGGAGTCAGAGTCCGGAGTGTTACCGTTACACTATACCTCTATATAAAATTTTGGTGCACATCTCTCACGTGCCGTATGATAATATCACAAAAATCTTGTTATGTCAAGAAAAAAGGAAATATTTTTTGATAAAAAGTTAAAAGTTTTTTATTGCTGCTGAAAATTCGCCAATGTTTACAATTATGACAAATATTTAATGTTGATTAAATTTTGCAGTTATAGTATAATTGTTTTACTATTTATGTATGATAGGAGAGGACATATGGATAATATTCCAAATATGGATTATGATGCCGACGAGGTTATCAATGAATTCAAAGAAAAAATCAAATGGCCTAAGCCTGATGAGGTTGAGGCAGTAGTTAAGCCTGAAAAGGTTACACTTAAGGTACTGATTTCACTTTTAATCACAGTAATTGTAGGTGCTGCCGCATATTATATGATGCTTCCGGCACTTAATATTCACGATTCACAGCTTTATGTTTTTCTCATTCTGCTTGTGGTTGTGTTTATGTTCGTTTTCTCTTTAGTCTGCCAGGCTAACAAGAAGATTGAGCGAAAAGAATATGTGAAGAAAAAGTCCATTGTGCCTATTGCAATAATCGGTGTAATCGTTGTTGTAATGGTAATCGGTATGCTTACAGGTATTACTCTTTTCAGAGCAAACTCATATAGCCAGCTTCTCCAAGTTCAGGACAGCGATTTTGAAACAGATTTCAGCGACATCGGCTATGACGAGGTTCCTCGTCTTGACGAAAGCAGAGCACTGACTCTTGCTGACCAGCAGTTAGGCTCACTTTCCGAGTACAAGAGCCAGTACGTTGTTTCGTCAAATTCTACTCAGGTCAACTTCCGCAACAAGCCTTACAGAGTTGCTTATCTTGAGTATGCTGACTTCTTTAAGTGGGTAAACAACACTAAAGACGGTCTTCCTGCATATATGGCAATCGACCTTGTAAGCCAAAAGGTTACTGCGGTAAACTGCGTTGAGAAATTCGGCGAAGGCATTAAATATTCACCAACAGAGCTTTTCAACGAGAAGCTTATCAGACATCTCCGTTTCCAGTATCCTACAGAGCTTCTTGATACTCCGAACTTTGAGATTGACGACGATATGCACCCATATTGGATAACTGCCGTTCTTGATAAGACAATCGGTCTTTTCGGCGGTACTGATGTTAAGGGCGTTATCATTACAGACGCACTCAACGGCGAAAGTCAGTATTATGACATTGACCATGTGAGAAATGACGAATCTCTCAACTGGATTGACGTTGTTTACAGCGAGACACTTCTCATTGAGCAGTACAACTACTACGGCAAGCTCCAAAACGGTTTCTGGAACTCAATTATTTTCCAGAACGATGTAAACATTGCATCATCAGGCAGCGGTAATATTGCTATGGACGATGACGTTTGGGTATATACAGGCGTTACATCTTCTGAGTCCGACGCATCAAACTTCGGTTTCATTCTCTGCAATCAGCGTACTAAGGAAGCAAGATATTATGCTAACGCAGGTGCTATGGAAACATCGGCTCAGCAGTCCGCAACCGACGCAGTACAGAACTACGGCTACAAGGCTACATTCCCGATTCTTCTCGGTATTGACGGCAACCCAACATACTTTATGTCCCTTTACGGCGATAGTAACACAGTTAAGGGTTACGCTTTTGTAAGTCTTGAGGATAAGACAGTTGTAGGTACAGGACTTCTTGACGTTGCAAAGAGCGACGCAAAGGCTCTCAACAGTGCTCTTGAAAATTACATCGACGCACTCAGCGAAAAGGGTGTTGCCGACGATGTAAATAAAGAGGATATCATTGTTGACGAAAATGAGCTTAACAGCTCCGATGCTAATACAAACGCATCAACAGGTGACGCTGAACAGCCTGAAACTCTTTCTGTAACAGGTGAAATTACTGATATTAAATCTTCCGTAAATGACGGAAATACAGTTTACTATCTCCAGATTGACGGAAAGTATTACTACATCAAGGTAACCGACTGTATGGAAGTTCTCCTTATGAAGAAAGGCGACAAAGTAACAGTTGAGTACACCGAGTCAGATGAAAAATTCATTCCTGCAAGCTCAGTAACTGTAGGCTGATAAAATCAAAACAAATATTAAAGCTGTTCCGATTGTTTGGTCGGAACAGCTTTTTTCGTCTGTATGTTTAATTCTTTTTATCAAAAATCAGCGTCAGCACATTTTCGTCATCGCCCTCACTGTACAAAAGAGTGTCGTTTCTGATATGCTTTGCAAATGGGTCAAGCTCAAGAAGAATAGGGTAGATACCGCCGTTTTTGATAAGGCTTTCCGTTGCTTTCCTGTAATCTTCGGCGTTTTCAAATTTCAGCTGGATAAAATAATTTTCCTTTTCAAACTGCGATTTTATTGATTTGTGTATTTCCGACTTGTTATAAGAAGTGAAATACAAGCCCTCTTTTACAAAATAATTTGCCTTTTTTGCCGTACATTCAGGGTAGGTAACTTTGTTTTCGAGAGTGTGAGTTTTCAACATTTCATCACCTGTCAGGCAGAAATATACGTGGCTGACATTTTCGCTTAAATCCGTATTTTCAAAGGAGTCGCTCCAAGTAACATCGGTGTAATAGTAATTGCCCTCAAGATACTGAAGTGTCCAGGCGTGGTCAACATTGCCATCGGACGTGGTGGCTGTGCCGTAAACAGTTTCGGCATTCAGTCCGCATTTTGACAGGAGATACTGATACGCCTTTGAGTAGCCGGAGCAAACTGCCGAATGATACAAAAAAGGACCTGAAATATTTGATACATAGGGATAGGCGGACAGATTTTCCACCGCATTGTCATTGTACGCCGTAGTCTGCGTTATATAGTCAAAGAGCATAAGTGCCTTTTCGTACTCGCCTGAAACTGCGTTTGCCTTTGCAATAATATCCCTTGTGCTTTCATCAATCTGCTTTTGAAGAGCCTCTGCCTCTTCTGCGGTATAGATATATTCAAAGGTCAGCCGTCCTCTGCTGTCAACAGAGCAGGCACCGTTTGTCCAGAAAAGCTCAGGATTTTCCGCAAGGACAAAGCCTACTATATTAAACAGGTCGCTGCTGTCGACTTTTTGATAAATTTTAACAGAGTCCTTGTGGTCCTTTATGGCAAAATACACCTTGTCGTATATTTTCTTTTCATCCTCGTCAAGCTGAGAATAATAAAGCTTTTCAAAGGCAACCGTGCTTTCATTTTCAGTATCGTAAGCAGTAATAACTTCCTCCTGATACGAAGGCACTCCGATAAAATCAAGATTAAAATCGAACAGAGAATTGCCTGTAAGATAGTTGTATAAAAACAACGCAATAAGAATTATTACTGCAAAATATAAAACCTTTAAAAACTTTTTCATAACAAAACCTCATTTAGCTTTTCTGTATTATACCACATTTATTTGTCAAAATCAGCATAAATATATATGGTGTTAAAAATGAAAGCAATAATCTTTAAAATCAAAGCAGTAATAATTCTCAAAAAAGAACTGAAAAAGCAGATAAAGGTGCTGACAAATTCTCTTCCTTGTGTAAATCTCAGTATGAAATACAGTATGCTAAAAGGCTTTATGTTCTATAACAACAGCGATTTTATCGGCTCTTTTACATATGAAGAAATGATGTGCATCGCTTTTTGGGGCAAATCTTACTTTAATTTGTTAATTTATTGTTTATGTATAAAGAACAGTATAGATAATTACTGAAAAATGTGTTAGAATGTTATGAAAGTTTAAATTTACGGAGGATAAAAATGAGTATCAAGATTATTGCAGCAGATTTAGACGGAACTCTTATGTCAACAGACCACCTGACCGTAACAGAGCATACAAAGAATGTACTTTTAAAGGCACACGATAATGGTGTGAAATTTGCTATTGCAACAGGCAGACCGCTGAAGCTGATAGAAAATGTTATCGAGCAGGTACCCTTTGCAGATTATATTATATATTCAAACGGTGCCTGCGTTTTTGACAGGAACAAAAATGAGATAATCTATTCCGATTTAATTGATGCAGAGACAGCAGAGAAAATTATCAGCCACTTCCTTGCCGAACCTGTATTTTTTGAAATCTATATTGACGGAAAATCTCACTATCAGGATGGTACGGAAAAGTATTACGATTCAGGCGAACTGCCAAGTGAGTTTATTGCGGCAATTATGAGCACAATGACGCCTCATAAAGATTTGCTTTCCTTTGCAAAGGACAAGCCAATTGAAAAGATTACTATGTATTCCATATCCGATGAGAATTATCCTATATATTCCAAGTGGCTCAAGGACCTTAATCTTTCAGTTGCAGAAAGCCTTAAAAGCAGTATTGAGGCAACTACTTCAACTGCTGACAAGGGCAACGCTTTAAGAGGAATATGTGAGGAATTCGGCATTGCTCCTGAGGAGGCAATGAGCTTTGGTGATTCGGGAAATGACTGCACAATGCTCAGGTACGCAGGCTATTCCTTTGCTATGGAAAACGGCAGCGATGAGTGCAAAGCTGCGGCAAAATATCAAACTCTCTCAAACGGAAATGACGGCGTAGCTGTGGCTGTTGAGAAATACTGCCTAAAAAATCAGGATATTTAAGGAAAAATTGACCTAAATTTACTATTGAAAGATTTTGTCGTATTTTGTATTATATATAGACGATAATTACTAAATAAGTATAAATAAAATAAGAACACGGAGGTGCTCAGGTGAATAAGGAAATCGACCTCACTTTAATTGAGGATGTACTCGACGAGCTTGCAGATGTTAAAGGCTCTCTTATTACCATTTTGCAGAAAACACAGGATATTTACGGCTATCTTCCCAAAGAAGCAATAATTCGTATCAGCGAAAGAACAGGTATTGCAGAAAGCGAAATTATGGGTGTTGCAACATTTTACACTCAGTTTCGTCTTACTCCTGTGGGAAAATATCTTATTATGCTTTGCCAGGGTACTGCCTGCCACGTAAACTCAAGCGAGCTTATTTTGCAGACAGTTAAAGACGAGCTTGGAATTGATGACGGCGAAACAACAGAGGATGGTCTGTTCTCTCTCAAATGCGTTGCCTGTCTCGGTTGCTGTTCTCTTTCACCGGTAATGATGATTAACGGCGATACATACGGCTCTCTCACACCGGAGAAAACAAAGAAAATTCTCAAGGAATTAAGGGAGGCAGAGTAATGAAAATAGTTATCGGAGAAGGCTCCTGCGGTATTGCGGCAGGTGCAGAAAAGGTAAGGCAGGCACTTCTTAAAAAAGATTTAAACGGTGCCGAGCTTACTATTGCAGGCTGTATCGGTATGTGCTACCTTGAGCCTATTGTTGATATTTACGAAGAGGGCAAAGAGGTAATGCGTCTTGTCCGTGTAAGCGAGGCTGACGCAGATAAAATTGCCGATTATGCAAGTACAGGTGACGAAAGCAAAATTGCCGATTTGCTTGTATCCGACGAGGATAAGCAGTTTCTTGACAAGCAGACAAGAATTGCACTTCGCCGCTGCGGTATAATCAATCCTGAGGAGATTGAAGATTTCATCAATGCTGACGGCTACACAGCACTTAAAAAGGCTGTAACCGAAATGACCTCTGAAGAGGTTATCGAAACAATTAAGACTTCAGGACTTGCAGGCAGAGGCGGTGCAGGTTTCCCAACCTGGTTTAAATGGAATGCCGCAAGGCAGAGTGACGGCGAGGAAAAGTATCTTATATGCAACGCTGACGAGGGTGACCCGGGTGCCTTTATGGACAGAGCTGTTATCGAGTCCGACCCTCACAATCTTATTGAGGGTATGCTTATCGGTGCGTATGCTATCGGTGCAAAAAATGCAGTAGTTTATGTAAGAGCAGAATATCCTCTTGCTATCAAAAGACTTGAAAGAGCAATCAAGCAAGCTGAAGCAGCAGGCTATTTAGGCGATAATATTTTCGGTACAGACTTCTCCTGCCATATGTCAATTAAGGCAGGTGCAGGTGCGTTTGTATGCGGTGAGGAAACGGCACTTATTGAATCTCTTGAGGGACACAGAGGTATGCCGAGACTTAAGCCTCCTTTTCCTGCTCAAAGCGGTTATTGGAGAAAGCCGTCAAACATCAACAATGTTGAAACATTTGCCAACGTAAGCTGGATAATCAATAACGGCGGTGAGGCTTTTGCCGCAATGGGCACAGAAGGCTCAAAGGGTACAAAGGTATTTGCCGTTACAGGTAAGGTTAAGAGAAGCGGACTTGTGGAAATTCCTATGGGCAAAACTCTCCGTGATGTTATTTTTGATATCGGAGGCGGTATCAAGGACGGCAAGGAGTTCAAGGCTGTTCAGATGGGCGGTCCGTCAGGCGGCTGTATTCCTGCATCTCTTATTGATACAGTAATCGACTATAAGGCTCTCGGTGCTACCGGTGCTATTATGGGCTCAGGCGGTATGGTTGTTATGGACGAAAGTACCTGTATGGTGGGAATGGCTAAATTCTTCCTTGACTTTACTGCTAAGGAAAGCTGCGGTAAATGTATTCATTGCCGTATCGGTACAAAGAGGATGCTTGAAATTCTCAAAAGAATTACAGAGGGTGAGGGTAAAGACGGCGACGTAGAGCTGCTTGAGGAGCTTTGCTACGGCATTAAAGACGGTGCTCTCTGCGGTCTCGGTCAAACAGCACCAAACCCCGTACTGACTACAATCAAATATTTCAGAGACGAGTATGACGCTCATATAAACGAGAAGAAATGTCCCGCAGGTGAGTGCTCGGCTCTTATCAAATACGGCATTGACGCTGACAAGTGCAAGGGCTGTACTCTTTGTGCTAAAAACTGTCCTGTTGGTGCTATCAGCGGCAGCGTTAAAAATGCTCACATTATCGACACAGACAAGTGCATCAAGTGCGGTAAGTGCTTTACAGTCTGCCGTTTCGGTGCAGTAGAAAAGAATTAAGGAGGAGCGAAAATGGATACAATTAAATTAACTATCAACGGTAAAGAAGTTACTGCTCCTTCAGGCTCAACAATTCTTGAAGCGGCAAGACAGAACGATATATACATTCCTACTCTCTGCTATGACGAGGCAGTTGAGGTTTACGGTGCCTGCGGTCTTTGCGTGGTAGAGGTTGAGGGCACACCGAAGCTTCTGCGTTCCTGTTCGGCTAAAGCGGCTGACGGAATGGTAGTAAATACAGAAAGCGAAAGAGTTATCAAGTCAAGAAAAATCGCAATGGAGCTTCTTATGTCTGCTCACGACGGCGACTGCGTTGCTCCTTGTCAGCTTGCCTGTCCTGCAAATACTGATTGTCAGGGATATGTGGGACTTATTGCAAACGGCCAGTTTGATGACGCATTAAAGCTTATTAAAAATAAAATTCCACTTCCTGCATCAATCGGCAGAGTTTGTCCTCATCCTTGTGAAAAGGCTTGCAGAAGAGGTAAGGTCGAGGAGCCTATCAACATCGCACAGCTTAAGGCTTTTGCGGCAGATTTAGATTTAAAGGGTGACGCATATATTCCTCAGGTTGCAGAGTCAACAGGAAAAAAGGTAGCTATCGTCGGCGGCGGTCCGGCAGGCCTTTCAGCGGCTCTTTATCTCAGAGAAAAAGGCCACGAGGTTACTGTTTTTGATATGATGGATAAAATGGGCGGTATGCTCAGGTACGGTATTCCGCAGTACAGACTGCCTAAAGAGGTTCTCGACAGCGAAATTGCAGTTATTGAGAAAACAGGTGTCCGCCTTTGCAATAATGTTAAGCTCGGCAGAGATATTACTCTTGAAGGACTCAGAAATGTAAATGACGCAGTTATTCTTGCTCCGGGTGCCTGGAAGTCAAGCCCAATGAGAGTTAAGGGCGAGGACATGAGCGGAGTTTACGGAGGTATAGATTTCCTCAGAAGTGTTATTCAGGGTAATCCTGTTGAAATCGGTGACAGAGTTGCTGTCTGCGGCGGCGGTAATACTGCTATGGACGCTTGTAGAACTGCCGTTCGTCTCGGTGCAAAAGAGGTTTATGTAATTTACAGAAGAACAAAGAATGAAATGCCTGCCGAGGATATTGAAATTAAGGAGTCCGTGGAAGAGGGCGTTATCTATAAATTTCTGACTAATCCTATTGAAATTCACGAGGAAAACGGCAGAGTTTCAGGTATGACCTTACAGCTTATGGAGCTTGGTGAGCCTGATGCGTCAGGAAGAAGAAAGCCTGTTGCTATCGAGGGCAAGACCGAATTTCTCCCACTTGACAGCGTTATTATGGCTATCGGTCAAAAGCTTGATACTGCTGATTTTGAATGCGTAGAGCTGACAGACAGAGGTACAATCAAGGCTGACGAGGACACCTTTATGACCGACATTGAGGGCGTTTTCGCTATCGGTGACGCTACAAATAAGGGTGCGTCAATCGCCGTTGAGGCTATCGGCGAGGCTGACAGATGCGTTAAGATTGTTGACGCTTATCTCAAGGGACAGGAGCTTGACTTGAGAGTGCCTTACATCAGCAAGCGTGATGATGAGAGAATTGACCTTTCAGGCAAGGAAAAACAGCCGAGAACAGTTGCCGAGGTTCTTGAGCCTGAAAAGAGAAAGAGCACCTTTGACGAGGTTTCATTAGGCTTAACTGCCGAGGAAGCACAAAAAGAAGCACAGAGATGCCTTGAGTGCGGCTGCCGTGAGTATTTCAAGTGTAAGCTTTTAAGCGTTGCACAGAGATACGATATCAATCCTGAGAGATTTGCCGGCGAAATGCCACAGAAATATACTAAGGACGAAAACGCATTTATCGAAAGAAATACAGCAAAATGTATTCTCTGCGGCCTTTGTGTCCGTTCCTGCAAAGAGGTTATGGATATTAGTGCTTTAGGTCTTTTAGGCCGTGGCTTTAAGACAAGCGTATCTCCTGCCTTTGCACTTCCCCTTGATGAAACTAAATGTACAAACTGTGGTCTTTGCGTTAAGCTTTGCCCGACAGGTGCATTGACAGAAAAGTCGGCTCTTGATAAGCAGGTGCCTCTTGAGGAAAAATATTCTCTTAAGACAGTTACTGTTGACGGAGCAGAGTGTGAATACCTCGTTTCATCCTACGGTGATAAAATTATAAGAGCCGTACCGAATAACGATAACGCAAGAAAGTGCACCAAAACCCGTCAGGAAATTATCGAACTTTTAGGATAAAAAAGTTTGATAAATCGTTGACAATCAAATATTTTCGATATATAATCAACTCGTAATTAAAAGTAAGGAGGAAATTATTATGGCATGTTTTCTCGTTCCTACAGCAGAGGCTGTTGTTGTTACTGCTGCAAGCCTTATCGTAAAGGCAAGAGAAAAGAAAAGCGAACCTAAGACCTTTACATATGAGGCTTCTGAGGGCAAATTTGAAACAAGAGAAAAGGTTTCTCTTTCAAGAAAGCTCAATTGGCTTAGCTGTCTTCTTTGGGGAGGCTCAATCCTTTTGGCATTTGAACATCTCTGGCACGGAGAGATTACACCTTGGTTCCCGTTTTTGACGGCGGCAGGCAGTCCGGAAAGTACAGCGGTAATGCTAAATGAAATGTCAACTGTAGGCGTATTAATGTCAGTAGTTGTAACAGTAGTATGGCTCGGTATGGTAGGCGTGTGTGCTGTTATGGAAAGAAAAGCTCAGAAGCCATCAAGACTTAAGGCTCACGCTTAAGAGGTACAGTATGACTTTACTGATTACGATTTTCGCCGCAGTAATTTCAACTGTATTGTGGTATAAAAACGCTCCTGAGGATAAAATGCAGATTAAAGCTCTGTGCTTTATGTTCTGGGGTGCGTCACTTATGTGGCTTGTTGACGCTGTGTTTGAATATGCAGAGCTTAAGGCAGCATACTTCACTCCGTCCCTTGAGGATATGATTAACGACGCTTTCTTGGGACTTTCGGTAATCGCACTTGCACTTGTGATTTGGGTGGTAATTCTGCTTATCAAAGACCCAAAGGGTGTTGTTAAAAATGCTCTTTTCAAAAAGAAATAAGATTAGATGCCTTGATAATTTCAAGGCATTTTTTCATATGTATTGACATTGTATTACTGCGGTGATATACTAAAACAAATTGAATAAACAAGGTTTCTCCGAGATGAATTTCAAGGAGAATTAAAAGGGAATCAGGTGAAAATCCTGAGCAACCGCCATTACCGTAACTGACGAAGCCAAGGCGTATACCATTGGGGAACTGAGAAGGTGCCAAGGCAAGCATTGCTATATCACAAGTCGGGAGACCTGCCTAACAAAAAATTCAGCTTTTGGGCAAAGGGAAAGCAACGGAATTTTAAAGTCCTTACCATCTTTCTGTCCAAATGTCAGGAGGATGTTTTTTTATGAAAAAATTTACCGCAGTGCTTACTGCGATAGTTATAATTTGTACTATGCTTTGTTCCTGTACGGCAGATAATGCAAAGGATAATGCTGTCGAAAGTACATCATACTCAAGTACCGCAGTCAGCAGTACAGCAGTTACAGAGGAAGCAGCTGCGGAAAAAAGCGACACTTCCGCCGCTGATAAAACTTCTTCAGCACAAAGCACCACTGCTAAAAGCAGTAACAAAAAAAGTAAACAAACAACAGCAAAAAAGAAAAGCAGTACAACTGCAAAAAAATCTACCGCAAAATCAAAACCGCAGAGCACAACTGTAACCTCTGCAACTACAACCACCACAACAACCCAAGCTGACGTTTTATCATCAACAGCTGTACAAAACGGCTCGGCGAGTGACGAAACACATAAGCAATCGTCAGAAACTCAAACAAGCTCGCAAATCACCTGCAATGTCACCATTGAGTGCAAGTCAATTCTTGACAACAAGGATGATTTAAAAGCAGGCCACGAAAGCTATGTACCAAGTAACGGTGTTATTTTAAATTCTTATTCATTAACTCTCAAATCAGGCTCTACTGCCTACGACGCACTCGAAAAGGCCTGCGACGATAACGATATAAAGCTTACGGCACAGAAAACCGGCTACGGCACTTACGTTTCAGGTATAAACAATTTAGATGAGAAAGATTGCGGTAAAAACAGCGGTTGGCTTTATTCAGTCAATGGAGTTAAGCCCAATATAAGCTGCGGAAAATATAAGCTAAAATCAGGGGATAAAATCGTTTTTTCATACACCTGTTAGGCAAAATAATTTGCTTGATATAAAATTTTCAAACGGAGGTATTTAAAATGAAGAAAATTTTATCATTCACTCTTGCTGTCTGCATAGCGGTAACAAGTCTGTTTTCAGTTACCTTTGCTTTTGCAGATACGGCAAAGCCAAAAACAGCAGATATAAAGGCTAAAATTTCAGGTGCAGCCGACTATCTTGTTACTGAAGAGTCGGAATTTACCACTGCAAATGCAGTAGATTTTCTCACTTTTCTCAATTCAGGCAAGGATATGAGTGCATACAAGGACGCCTTTATTAAAAGCGTAAAAGACAATCTTGATGAAAACGGCGGAAAGCTCGCATCATCAAAAACCGATTGGTCACAAGACGCTGACGGAAACTGGGTTTCTGTAACCACAACTGTTGAAAGTCCTGCACTTTACGGCTCGGTAATTCTTGTCCTTGACAAATTAGGTTATGATTTCAAATCCTTTGAGGGATATAATATTGCCGACGCTTTCTCTAAGGTAAGCCTTGAAGATAATGGAGATAACCCTTATTATTACAGCTATACTCTTGCAGGTGCCGAAAAGGCAAATCTCAGCGGAAAGTTTATCTCAACTGTCTGCAACAGCTTTATTGACGCATATTATGTTGTTGGTCAAGGCATGAATTATTGGGGTTACAGCTGTGATAATACTTGTCAGTTTGTAGTCGCAATGGCACCTTACAGCAATATTTACAAAGCAGAATTCAATGACGCACTTTCACTTATCGCAACCTACAAAACCGACGGCGGTTATTTCAGCAATTCAGAATACGGCACAGAGCCCAATGCCGACTCAACTGCTCTTGCACTTGCCGCATATTCCGCAGCAGGAGATTTGGAAAATGCAGAGAAAGCGTACGCTGACCTTTGCAAATTTGAAAGCAGTAAAACAGGCGTTTTCACCTATTACGGCGAGGAAAATGAATATGCTACCAAGGACGCCCTTTTCGGACTTGAAAAGTTCTTAAACGCACTTCCTGCCTGCTATGACGGACACAGCTATAAAATGGATACTGTTCCTGCATCCTGCACAGCAAACGGATACATAACCTATACTTGCACAGTATGCGGTGACAAATATACCGAAACATTGCAGTCAGCAGGTCACAGCTTTGGTAATAATCTTGAATTTTGTTCAGTCTGCGGTGCAAAGAATGTAAACTACATACCGCCAACAACTCAGCAAACAACAACTAAAAAGCCTACTGCTCCAAGCGGAGCAAAGAAGGTTGACGGAGTATTTGTCAACAGCAAATACAAAAAGCCCTCAATCAGTAAGCTGACTAAAGACAAAAAGCAGTTTAAAGTAACCTGGAAAAAGGTATCAGGTGTCAGCGGTTATCAGATTCAGTATTCAACATCAAGCAAATTCTATAAGAGTAAAACAAAATCTGTAACAGTCAGCGGCAACAAGTCAAAGACGCCGGCAAAGACAGTCAAGAGCCTTAAGTCAAAGAAAACTTATTATGTTCGTGTCCGTACATATAAAAATGTAAAGTTCAACGGCAAGACGGTAAAGGTTTACTCCGGCTGGTCAAAGGTTAAATCAGCTAAAACTAAATAATCAGTTTAAAGGCTTGCAGTTTTCGCAAGTCTTTTTTGTCGCCTTTTACCCTCATAATTCGTCATTGACCTGATTTGATACTCTGTGCTATACTTATGGTAAGGACAGTATTGCTAAATTTTGAGGTGTTGATATGACTAAACAAGTATCAGCACTTTATGTTAAAAGGTTTGGTGGCAATCATGAAAAAAGGAATCAAAATTTTATATTTTATTTGTAGAATAAATGCTTTCTTTATGACATTAAGCGGATATATATTTTGCCTTGGATTTGCATATGTCGAATTAGCCTTAAAAATGAGCCACAGAGAAATGACTATTATGTCCATATTGTGTTTATTTATTATGAGCTTTTTCCCAATTGTAATTCCTTTAATATCGGAAATCTTTTTGCAAATAGGACTAAATGATTTTTCACACCTTATGGATATTGGCTCAAAAGACAAGAAAAACTATACTTTAATTATTCAAATAATTTTTATTGTTATAGTTAATATCATTAGTTTAAAATACCATAGCATCAGCTCTGATTTCTTTTATTCACTGATTTCATCTGTCATTGTTGTAACATTGTTATATTTTGTAAAGTGCACAACATTTGGAGTTAATAAAATCTTAAAAACTCAAATATGATGCTGAAGGGCGTAGAATTATTATGAAAATTTATACTAAAGAGTGGTATCGTTCAGGCTGTATTATTGAGTTTATAGCAGACAACTTTTTTTGTGACATTTTGATTTGATAGTTGTATCATATGAAAGCTTTTGTTCTGCCGATTGCAAGTTTTATAGTGAAAAACGGAGGGGAATATGAAAAAGGTTAGTAAAATATTATTCGCTATCGGTTGTATTGGAATACTGATGCTGTTATTTTTTATTAAAGAACTGCCTGTCGCAGTTAAAGTCATTTTCTCTGCGGTGTACTGCGTTTTATGCGTGTGCTGTTATATTAAGGATAAGAAATACAAGGCTTTCGGCAGTAAGGTTTTAAACATAATTTACGGCATTTTTTATATTTATTTTGATATTTCTCTGTTGGTTTATGTGTGGCTTTCAGCAGATTTGTTAAGCAAAAATACTGCATTTTTTGCTTTTGAACTTATTGTAATTGGCGTACTTGCGGTGCTTTCCTATTTTGCACAGAAAAAATTTGAAAGGCACAGCAGTTAAAAATTACCATTAAATAAGGAGTGTTTTATGAAAAAAGTTTTATCAATTATAGCGGTAATTATTGTACTAGTATGTATCGCTGTACCTGTTGAGCATTTTTACGGCGATAACATTTACGCCCTCTTCGCTTTTTCAAAAAGTGATGTTGTTCAGGTTTCGGAAAATGTGTATAAAGTGCCGAAGGATAATCCTGAAAAATTCCAAGAGTATATGTTGAGTAATGGTTGGGAATTTACAGACCAATTAGGTACGACTGCTGTTTACGAAAAGGACGGCACAAAAGCATACTGTGATGTAGATTTCAAGGAATTTTATGCCCAATATACTGTTACATATGAAAATCAAAATGATGAATAAAACTGTATTTGATTTTGCGCAAAAAACAAGGCAGGGGCTGTGGTGAACAGCTTTCCTGCCTTTAATTTTTATTCACTTTGAGTTGATTAAATGGAAATGCTTTCCTTGATTTTTTCACCGGTAGGTGTGGCGGCAAGTCCGCCGTTAGCAGTTTCCTTAATAGTATCACTCATATTTTTGCCGATAGCTTTCATAGCGTCGATAACCTCATCAGGCGGAATTTTACTGTAAATTCCCGACGCAGTCAAGTCGCTTGATGTTACGGCATTGACGGAGCCCATAACATTTCGCTTAACGCAGGGTACTTCTACAAGTCCTGCAACAGGGTCGCAGGCAAGGCCTAAAAGATTTTTAAGTGCCAATGCAGCGGAATTGCAAATATCCTCTGCCGAGCCGCCTCTGAGATAGGTGAGTGCACCTGCCGCCATTGCTGACGCCGAGCCGATTTCTGCCTGACATCCGCCTGCCGCACCTGCGATTGACGCTCTTTTTGCAATAATCTCGCCGATTCCTGCAGACACATAAATTGACTTAATCATATCCTCATCGGAGCAGTTGTAATATTCCTGATAAGTGATGAGAACAGCAGGAACAACACCGCATGAGCCTGCCGTAGGAGCGGCAACAATTCGCTTCATACAAGCGTTAGATTCGCTGACCTTAAGTGCTTTTTCCATTACATCAGAGATAAAGTCCCCTGAAATCAATTTGCCGCTGACTTTAGCTTTTCTCAGCTTTTCAGCCTCTGTACCCACTAAACCGCTTGATGAAAAAAGCTCAGGGTCGTAATTCTCAACAGACTCTTTCATAGCGGTGAGAATTGCTCTCATTTGATTTAATGACGCCTCTTCTGTTCTGCCGTTTTCCCTGCAGTCATCATCAAGAATTGCCTTGAAAAAGTCAACATCCTTTTCTTTACAATATGTGCATATTTCAGCTAATGATTCAAACATTCTTTTCCTCCAGGCTTAAATATGTAACCTTAACTATACCCTCTAAAGCTTCAAGGCATTTTATAGCCTCCGTCGGAACTTCCTGGTCACATTCGATTACCATAACGGTATTACCGCCTCTGCCTGACCTGTAAAGCTGCATGGTGGCGATATTCACCTTCATTTCGCTGAGAAGAGCTGTGACCTTACTAACATGTCCGGGCTCGTCGTGATTATGAACGATAAGAGTAGGATAGTCACCGCTGAATTTAGCACAGAGACCGTCAATCTCGCATACCTGAATTCTGCCGCCGCCGACGGAAGACGCCACAATTTCAAGAGACTTTCCGCTTTTTCCCTTAAGAATAAGCTTGACTGTATTAGGATGAACATCACCTAAGTCAACACCTGTAATCTTAAAATCAAGACCTCTTTGACGTGCAAATTCAAAGCTGTTAGGTATATTAACATCATCAACGCCTAAGCCCAAAAGTCCCGCAACGATTGCTTTGTCAGTTCCGTGACCTTTGCCTGTTGCGTGAAAAGAGCCGTGAAAATATATGTCAGCTTTCACAACATCTTCGCCAAGGAGCTTTCTGCTTATACTGCCGATTTTAACGGCACCTGCCGTATGGGAGCTTGACGGACCTACCATTATAGGCCCTACAATATCAAATAAATCCATTCTTTTCTCCGAAAAAACAAAGAGTATTCCTCAGAACACTCTCCCTTAAATGTTACTAAAGTAAATATATAACATTATAAAAAAATTGTCAATACTACTGTGAATTATTGTTTAGCAGTGCGTTCGATTCACTAACAATAAGTCGCCCCTGTGCAAGGGGAGATGTCAATCGCAAGATTGACAGAGGGGTTGATAGCCGTTCATTTGAGCATTTTTATTGCAACAACTATCAATCCCTCAGTCTGCTCACAAAGTTCGCATCCAGCTCCCTTTACACAAGGGAGCCGAAAATTTTTGTTACAGTTACACCACTAAACTATAATTTA
>JAQXUH010000005.1 GCA_029219885.1 Eubacteriales bacterium
GCTGTCTGCTCATATCGCAGGCAAATTTTGACCGCTACTAAGTTCTTTTTGCTCCCTTTTTCTTCCACCGGAAGCGGTCGCAAACGAACCGTCGAGGACGCCGACCCCTACGAAATGTTAGATACACACTTCCATTAAACAACAATTTAGACCGACAAACAAAAAAAGACTGCACAAGGCAGTCTTTTTATTTTTCTACATTATGACAAGTGGAGGGCCTCGACGATAAGGCGTTTATATTGCAGAAACTCGTCTGTCAAATTAAAATCGTCACCTCTCGGCTTTGGCACGTCAATCTTAATTTCTTTAGAAATGGTGCCGGGCTGACCTGACAGGATATAAATTCTGTCGGACAGGAGAATAGCCTCGTCGATATCGTGAGTGATAAAAACGGTGGAAAGGTTAATCTGTTTCATAATATCAAGATACCACTTGTGAATAATGCCCTTAGTGATAGTATCAAGAGCACTGAAAGGCTCGTCAAGGAGTGCCACGCCGTCGGAAGAAAGGTAAGTCCTGAGAAGTGCCGCTCTTTGACGCATACCGCCTGAAAGCTGAGCAGGATATTTCATCTGCGTACCCTCTAAGCCGAAAACCTCAAAATAGGGGTCGGCCTTTTTTCTTGCTTCCTTTTTGCTTTCGCCCTTTAAAATAAGAGGCAGGCACACATTGTCAATAACCTTTCTGTAAGGGAAAAGCAAGTCCTTTTGGAGCATATAGCTGACCTGTCCTGGCTGTCCTGTAATCTCCTTGTCACGCAGGAAAACCTTACCACTGTCAGGCTCGTAAATGCCCGAAAGGATATTGAAAAGAGTAGTCTTTCCCGAACCGCTGACGCCTAAAAGGCTGACAATTTCACCCTCGTTGAGAGTGATGCTTATATCCTTAAGGACTGCCTTTTCGCCGAAAGCTTTATTTACTTTTTCCGCCCTTAAAATTTCCATAGTCTAAATAATATCACTCGCCATCACTAAAGAGAAAATCGTTTGTATAGCCTGTGCCGTCAGGAATTTCCTTTTCAACAAGACCTTCCTCGTTAAGCCAATTGTAAAAGCCGTCCCAGCGGTCAGCCTCAATATAGCCCCACTTTGGAGAATCGGCAATATACTGCTGTGAAAGCCACTTCTGACTTTCAATTACAAGCTCCTCAGAGCCAACGAGCGAATGAGTATCGTCGGAGTCAATGAGAATCTGAGCTGCGTCCTCAGGATTGTCGATTGCGTATTTGTAGCCCTTTTCGGTAGCAGCAAGGAAAGCAACAGCAGCGTCAGGATTTGACTCAAGGAAATCGTTGTTACCGATGATTACAGGTGTGTAATAGTCGAACACAGGATTGATATCCTTGAAGAAGAAGAAATCGGTGTCAATATTATTTACCTGGCCGTTGATAGCACCCCAACCGTAAAATACCCAAATTGCGTGGTCAGGATTTTGCTGAACGTCCTGAGCCTCAGCAGTTACAGTATTAGGAATTTTTTCAACCTTGCTCCAATCACCGCCGTCGCCATTTACAACATTTTCCATCATTGCAAGCTCTGTTGGTGAATCCCAGGTGAGATATGTTTTGCCTGTCAAGCCTGACGGTCTGTCCATTCCCTGACCCTTAAGAGAAATTATACCTGATGTATTATGCTGAATTAAAGCGGCAACAGCAGTAACCTCCATAGGTGTGTCAGATGTAAATGCAGGAGCAAGAGTGTCCTGTGCGTCAATTGCGAACTGTACCTGACCTGCGGCACACGCCTGAGTTGCACTGTTTTCGGTAGGCTGAACGATGCTGACGTTAAGTCCTGCCTCGTCATAATAGCCTTTTTCAAGAGCAACAAAAAGTCCTGTGTGGTTTGTATTAGGTGTCCAATCAAGGCAGATTGTAATATCTGTCTTTTCAGCAGATGATGTATCGGCTGTTGTATCAGCGGAAGTGTCCTCTTTTTCACCTGATGAGCAGGCAGTAAATGAGAATACGAGAACAGCTGTCATAGCGAGAACCAACACTCTCTTTAAATATTTTTTCATAGCTTATTTTCCTTTTTTTAAATCAATCATTTCCTTTGCCCACTCTGTTCCAAGGCATTACAGCCTTTTCAATCAGCGAAACAAGTCCCATAAGCAGCAGACTTATAACTGAAATGAACACGATAACGGCAAACATTCTGTCAAAAGCGTAGGCTTTTTTGACACGTGTCATATAAACTCCCAAGCCCTCAAAACCGCCGAGCCACTCGGACACCACCGCACCTACAACAGCGTAGGAAGCAGAAATGCGAAGTCCTGAGAAAAAGGCAGGCAAAGCGTTTGGAAATTTAACATAGCGGAATATCTGCATTCTGCTTGCACCCATAGCACGCATAAGATTAACGGCGTCGGCGTCTACCGACTGATAGCCGTTTAAAAGTCCTATGGCAATAGGGAAAAAGGTTGTTATAACAACAAGTGTAATTTTAGGTGCCATACCAAAGCCCATCCAAAGCACAAGCAAAGGAGCAATAGCAATGGTGGGGATAGTCTGAGTTATTACAAGAAGAGGATAAAGGCTTTTATAAAGAAAATTAAACCTATCCATAAGAGCCGCCGTAATAAACGCCAGCACAATTCCTATAAGCAGACCATAGCAGGCCTCCTGAAGAGTGACTGCCGCCTGCTGACACATTACGTCAAAATTTGTAACGAACGCCTGAAAAACATCCACAGGCGACGGCAGCATATATGCGGGTACGACCTCTTCCTCACAGCAGATAAACCATATTAACAGCACAGCCACAATGGCGGCTAATGGTGCCGTTTTATTGGTGATGCTTTGTAACTTTTTTGTCAATGGTAAG
>JAQXUH010000006.1 GCA_029219885.1 Eubacteriales bacterium
ATTGTAAAGCTGTTGTCGGGATGATAAAGCACCTTGTCGATTTCCAAATCGTTCAGCGTTCCGAATATCATCAGTCCTGTCATTACAGCGTAAAATATCACCGAAAAAATTAAAAATGCGTTGCTCTTTTTCTTTTCCATAAAATTCTCCAAAATCAATTATTCTGCTATTTTCCAGCCGGCTGAAATGATGCCCTCGTCCTTGCCGATATGCGTCAGCAGACTTTCAATGGCGTCATTATTTTTCTTCGGCGTGGTGACATAGGCACGAATTTTAATATTTTTATCGTCTGTTTCGTTGCTCTCAAGTGTGTGGAGCAGAACGTTATCCTTGTCGTGAATAGTCTTAACAAGATGTGAGCGAATGTCAATCTCACTGCTTTCGGTGCAGACAATTGTGATTTTATATGTACATTCCACTCTTTCAATTAACTCTTTATTGTAATGATTTTTCTTGTTGACGTAATTTGAAAGAGGGTGAAGTAAGAGGTGAAGAAACACGATTGCCACCGCAACGATAACAGAAAACCAAATATCAGGCAAGGTGCAAAGAACACCCACTGCGGCAGTAGTCCAGATAGTAGCCGCCGTGGAAAGTCCTCTGATATTGATACCGTCACGGATAATAAGACCTGCACCTAAAAAGCCGATACCGCTGACAACCTGAGCAGCCACACGTGTAACGTCTACATTGTCGCCGCCTGCAATATAAGAAAAAGCAGAGTAGGCATAGGCACCCACGCAAACGATAACATTGGTGAGAATACCTGCCTGATGCTTTGTCCATTGTCTTTCAAGTCCAACAATAAAGCCTAAAAATATAGCAATAGCAAGCCTGATTGTAAAGCCTCTTACTTCTGTAATGGCGAGAAATTCAGCCATTTTATTCAGCTCCTTCTACTGATTTCATCTTAAGATAAGCGTTGATGAAGCCGTCAAGGTCGCCGTCCATTACTGCGGTAATGTTGCCCATTTCATAGTTTGTTCTGTGGTCCTTTACCATAGTATATGGCATAAATACATATGAGCGAATCTGACTGCCCCAAGCAATTTCCTTTTGGTCACCCTTGATATCGTCAATCTTTTCGAGATTTTCTCTCTCTTTAATTTCCACAAGCTTTGATTTGAGCATACGCATAGCAACCTCTCTGTTCTGATGCTGGCTTCGCTCAATCTGGCAGGAAACTACAATTCCTGTTGGAATATGTGTAAGTCTAACGGCAGATGATGTCTTGTTTACTTTCTGTCCGCCTGCACCTGACGCTCTGTAAACGTCCATTTTAATATCTTCCTCACGGATTTCAACATTTACGTCATCGTCGATTTCAGGCATAACCTCAAGAGATGCAAAGGAAGTGTGACGTCTGCCTGATGAGTCAAAAGGCGAAACTCTTACAAGTCTGTGAATACCCATTTCGCCCTTGAGATAACCATAGGCGTTTTCGCCCTCAACGAGAATTGTGGCACTTTTTATGCCGGCAACGTCGCCGTCGAGATAGTCGAGAGTTGACACCTTGTAGCCGTGACGCTCACCCCAGCGGTTATACATTCTGAAAAGCATTTCCGCCCAATCCTGAGCCTCTGTTCCGCCGGCTCCTGCGTGGAAAGTTAAAAGTGCGTTTTTGCTGTCATATTCGCCGTTCAAAAGAGTAGAGAGCGTAAGGCTTTCCAATGTTTTTTCAATTTTCTCAACAGATGATGTGCAGTCCTCAAGCAGGTCTGCGTCCTCTTCCTCGTTGGCAAGCTCAATCATAACAAGTGCGTCGTCAAATTCATTTTTAACATTTTCGTATGACGCAACCTTAGCCTTCAGTGAGCCGATTTTCTGCATAACCTTCTGGCTGTTTTCCATATCGTCCCAAAAATCAGGCTTGCTGCTTTCCTGCTCAAGGTCGGCAATCTCCTTTTTAAGGTTGTCAACGGCAAGAGCCTCTTTTAAATTTTCAACTGTTTTTTCAGATTCAAGAAGTCTTAATCTGAGTTCCTCGTATTCTACCATATTTATTTCTCCGATTTCAGTTTATTACTTGCAATTTATATTCATATTATTATATACAAAATGTCTATATATTGCAAGTTTAAAAATCCATTCACAATATTTTAATTAAAACATTGATTTATTGTGCTATTTTAGCTATAATAAACTGATTGAACAAAAGTGTAACTAAACGATTTGCAAAACGAATTGTAATCGAAAGGAAATTAATATGCCATCTTATGAAAACGACAACTGCCCTGTGTGCGGTAAAAAGTTTACAAGTGAAGATGATATTGTTACCTGTCCCTACTGCGGAACACCGCACCATAGAGAGTGCTACAACTCTTTAGGTCATTGTTTTAATGAGGAAAAGCACGGCGGCGATTTTTCATTCAAGCCTGCCGTTTCAGCCGAAAGCTCCGTCAAGGACGATACAAAGTATGACTTTTCAAGGCTGAACAAGAATACTGAATACTATCAGCCTGAAAATGATAAAGGTGAGCAGCAGGCAGAAGGTTCTGAAAATAATACTGCAAATAATACTTCCAACAGCAATACTGATAACGGAAGCAACGGCCCTCAAACGCCTTTCGGAGGTCAGGTGAGAATTGGCTCACCTTTAACTACCGGATACGAAAACAGCAGCGAAACTATTGAGGGCAAAAGCGTTTCGGATGTTGCTGATGTAGTCAGGACAAATGCAAAAAAGTTTATCCCGAAATTTATAGCAAACAAGAAATGCTCATGGAATTGGGGCGGATTTTTCTTCGGTCCGTACTATCTGTTTTTCAGGCGAATGAACAAAGAGGGCACTCTGTTTCTTGCAATCAGGCTTATTATCAGCCTTATTGTTCAGGGAATTTTTGCAGAGCCTTATGCTAAATTCTTCAGCTTTCTTTCATCTAATTACGAGACTCTCACATCTAATCCTACTGAAAGTCTGCTTGATGAATTGATGGCGGTTTACCAGCCTGTTTTGCCGATGTTCATTATACTTTTGGCGGCTAATTTGGTTATCAGCGTTGTTATTGCACTTTGTGCCGACAGGCTTTACAGGAGCAAGGTGCTCAAGCTTTTATCCGATGTGGATGTCAGAATGCTCGATAATGATTTGGCGGTTCAGCCATTTATGACCACCGACGGCGGTTCCAATATTTCTGCCAAGGATATGAAAAAGCTCTATCTCGGCAGACTAGGCGGAACGAGTATTTTAAATCCTATTACGGCATTTTGTATTTACGACATTATAACGTCGATTATTTCAAGTCTGTAGCTTGAATTCACTATGGTATAAATTAAATTTATATATGACTTTTAATTTAAGGAGGAAATTAAAATGAAAGTAAAAAAGGCGATTATTCCTGCAGCAGGTATGGGAACAAGAGTTCTTCCTGCATCAAAGGCAGTACCGAAAGAGATGCTCAACATTGTTGACAAGCCTGCTATCCAGTACATAGTAGAAGAGGCTTTTGCATCAGGTATTGAGGATGTTCTTATCATCACAAACAGAGGCAAGGGTGCTATCGAGGACCATTTCGACCACGCTTTTGAGCTTGAAGCAAAGCTTGAGGGTAACGAGAGCAAGAAAAAGATTTATGATGATGTTATGGCTTGCTCCAATTTCGGCAATATTTATTTTATCAGACAGAAAGAAACTAAAGGTCTCGGCCACGCAGTTCTCTGTGCAAAGAGCTTTGTAGGCGACGAGCCGTTTGCTGTTCTTTACGGCGACGACGTTATCGTAGCAGATACTCCTGTAACAAAGCAGCTTTGCGATGCTTACGAGAAGTACGGCAAGGGTGTTGTAGGTGTTAAGGAAGTTCCCGGTATGGCTATCACAAAGTACTGCTCACTTGCTGTTGACCCGCTTGAGGGCAACTGCTACAACTGCACAGATATGATTGAAAAGCCGTCACCTGAAGAGATTATGTCTAACTTCTCAATTCTCGGCAGAGTAGTTATGCCTCCTGAGATTTTTGATATTCTTGAAAAAACTCCTCTCGGTGCAGGTAACGAGCTTCAGCTTACCGACGCTATGAGAACTCTTGCACAGACAAAGGGTGTTGTTGCTGTTGATTACGACGGCAAGCGTTACGATATGGGTAACAAGTTCGGTATTCTTCAGGCAAATATCGAGGTTGGCTTGAAGCACCCTGAAACAAAGGATGAGCTTTCTGCTTACATTAAAGAACTTGCAAAGGATTTAGACTGATATGATTAAACTTGAACGCACAGGCGTAATGAATTTTGACAACGCTATGCGTGGTGCAAGGAATCCTATGAACTCTTGGGGAAGATACGATTCCTACTATGACGAAAACGGCAATTTCGTTTTCGGCGAAAATGATTTGTCTCTTGCAAAGCGTCTTTGCAAAGCAGGAACAGACCATAGAAAATTCGTCAGAATGATATTTGTTACCGTTGACGTTACTGCACCAATGTATTGGTGGAAGGAGTATGACACCTACAAGGTGGCTACCGTTGCAAATTCCACTTCTACTATGCACAAAATTACGTCAAAGCCTTTTGAGCTTTCCGACTTTTCCGTTGACCATATGAACCAAGAGGGTATCGAGGCTATGGAAAAGGTTATCGAAACTCTTGAAGATTTAAGGCTCAGGTATCTTGAAACAAAGGACAAGGAGCTTTGGTACACTATTATCCAGCTTCTTCCTAGCTCATATAATCAAATGAGAACCTGCACCTTAAACTATGAAACTCTTTGCAGTATTTACTACGCAAGGAGAAATCATAAGCTTGACGAATGGCATACCTACTGTGATTGGATTGAGGAGCTTCCTTACTTCAAGGAGCTTTTTATAAACGAGGACGAAAAGGACTGATATAATGTCTCAGTATTATTATAATCCCTATCAAAACAGTAACGATTTTAATAAAACTCAAAACGACAGCGAAAGAAATTATTACGAAACTTTGCAAAGAGCCAAGCTTGAAAAAAGAGAGCTTAGAAAAATAAGCAGTGCTTTAGGTCTGGCAATTATTGCTTATCTTGTTGTGCAGACAGTAGTTTCTGTTTTGATTTTAGGCAAGCCGGAATATCGTGCACTTTATGATACCAGCCCTGTATTTCAGTACGCTTTTTGTATTATCTTTGTTTCTGTTTTATCTGTTGCCGTGCCTTTCGGCGTTGTGGCACTTTTTAACAGGAAGAAGTACAGAGGTCCTATTGTCCCCAACAAGCCGTTGAAATCATCAAAGGCTTTTGCGTGGGTGTGTGTCGGTATGGGATGCTGTATCTGTGCAAATTTCGTTGTAAATTTCATTGTGACAGTTTTGAAATCAGCATTTAATATCAATCTTACACAAGGGGAAACCCTTAGTCCCGATTCTCCTTTCGCCTGCGTTATGGAAATTATCGCCTTGGCTGTAATTCCTGCCTTGTGCGAGGAGTTTGCTATGAGATGCTGTTCTCTTCAAGTCCTCAGAAATTACGGAACAGGCTTTGCAGTTTTTGCCGTAAGCGTTGTTTTCGGCCTGCTCCACGGCAACGTAATTCAGTTTATTTTTGCTTTTGTAATCGGTCTTGTAATGGCTTACGTTACAGTGCAGACAGAGAGTATTGTTCCTGCAATATTTATTCATATGTGCAATAACGGTATGTCTGCTTTTCAGGATATTGTAAAATATGCTTTAGGTGAAAAGGTCAGCGACGGATTCCTTGTGGCAATTTTCGTATTTTGGATTGCAGCAGGAGTGTTAAGCGGAATTTACCTTATGAGCAAAAAGGCGTTCAAGTCCAATGCTCCTAAGTATAACGGCGTCCTCACTTTAGGTCAAAGGATAGGCAATTTCCTGTTTCCCGGTATGATTATTCCGTTTCTTATCCTGATTCTTATGACAAAATCTACCGTTACCATAGGATGATTTGTGCTTATGGATGAGTATTTTATGAAAAAGGCACTTGAGCTTGCAAGGGAGAGTGCTTTTGAGGGAGAAGTGCCGGTAGGTGCCGTTGTTGTAAAGGACGGCGAAATTGTAGGTAAAGGCAGAAACAGGCGTGAATTGGGCAAAAATGCACTTTACCACGCAGAGCTTGAGGCAATAGATAATGCCTGCAAAAAGCTCGGCGGCTGGAGACTTTGGCAATGCGACTTGTACGTCACTCTTGAGCCGTGCCCGATGTGTGCAGGTGCCATTATCAATTCAAGGATAAAGCGTGTTGCTTTCGGTGCAAAGGATAATAAGGCAGGCTCTTTCGGCTCGGTGGCTGATTTTAATTTACTGCCCTATAACCATAAGCCTGAAATTGTCAGCGGTGTTCTTGAGGATGAATGTTCAAAGATTTTGTCGGACTTTTTTGCCGATTTAAGACGCAGAAAGGCGAAATAGACGGCTTACTTCAAATTCCTGTTGACAAACAGGTAAATAGATATTATAATTTTATTAACTTAATAAGTCAGGGGTGCCGGAGGTTTGACTTCCTCGGCTGAGATTATACCCTTCGAGCCGTACGTTAGTACGAACGGTTAAGACGAAGTAGTTATAAATTTTCACCCTGCAGTTATTTTGCAGGGTGTTTTTGTTGGCTTATTTTGAATTTTTGAAAGGAGATTTTCACTATGAAAGCAAGTATTGCAATTCAGGTTCTTCCTGATACTGACAGCGAGGAAGAGCTTATCCGTATCGTTGACGAGGTTATTGCCTATATTAAAAGCACAGGACTTAATTATTATGTAGGTCCTTTTGAAACTGCTATTGAGGGCGAAAGCTATGACGAGCTTATGGAAATTGCCGCAAACTGCCAGAAGGTAGCTATTAACGCAGGATGCCAGAGCGTCAGTGCTTACATCAAGGTGGTTTACAATCCTGGCGGAGAGGTACTTACCATTGACAAAAAAGTTACAAAGCATCAC
>JAQXUH010000007.1 GCA_029219885.1 Eubacteriales bacterium
GTCCACCGGACTGTTTCTCCCAAATCGCAGATTTGGAGCAACGGTCTCTTTTGCTGACGCAAAATTCACTCCCCGAGGCGAAAAAGTCGAAGCACCAATTACGGCGTGGGGTTCGATGCCCCCGCTGTAATTCAAGTGTGCGGTCGCTGTAACATTTTAATTTTTATGTTTTGTTATTACGAGAAAGTTAGCCACCGATTTTTTATCGGTGCGGTTTTGTCAATTTAGACCGACAAACTATAATTTAATTTAACAACAAACTTTACCACATCTTTACTTTTCCTTTTGCCCGTCTTTGAAATCTTCTGTTTTAATATGTATATCGGGAAAAGGATTAAGAAACGGAGAAAAGATATGTACAATGTACTTGTGTGTGATGATGACGAGGCTATCCTCGAATCGCTGAGAATTTACCTTGACAACGAGGGCTATAACGTGCTGACTGCCACAGACGGCATTAAGGCTCTTGAAAAAATCAGGGAAAACGAAATTCATTGCGTCGTTCTCGACATAATGATGCCAAATCTTGACGGACTGAAAACTACGCTGAAAATCAGAGAAAAGTATAATTTCCCCATAATTCTTCTCTCTGCAAAAAGCGAGGACACCGACAAGATAACAGGCCTTGGTTTCGGTGCCGACGATTATGTGACAAAGCCCTTTAACCCTCTTGAATTAGTAGCAAGGGTGAAGTCGCAAATTCGCCGTTATGTTATGCTGGGCAGTATAACAATCACAAGCAGTCAGCTTGTAACAGGCGGTATTATTCTTGATAAGGATACTAAAAAAGTTACAGTTGACGGCGACGAGGTAAAGCTCACACCTATCGAGTACAAAATACTTGAGTACCTTATGGAGAATATGGGCAGAGTTCTTTCATCTTCGCAAATTTACGAGGCGGTATGGAACGAGCCGTCATTCACCAGCGAGAAAACAGTTACCGTACATATCCGAAATATCCGTGAAAAGATTGAAATAAATCCTAAGGACCCGAAATATTTAAAGGTGGTGTATGGCCTTGGATACAAATGCGAAAAAATTTAAATACTCATTAACTTTTAAAATTCTTTGCGTGGTGCTTTGCTGTGTAACGGCTTTAAGTGCCTGTGTTCTTACCGCAGGACTTATTCCCGCAGGAGTGAAAAAGTATGACGGCGACAGCTTTACCGATTGGACTGAAACATCCGACTTTCGCTATCGTTTGTCAGATACAGTTATTGGAGTGGTGGGGACAAGTCTTTTCACACCAGGAACAACCTTTTATAATGAGCAGATGAAAAGTGTTGATGCTGAACTTAAAAACACCGCAGAAAGCGATGCTGTTGATTCAGTCTATAATGACATTATGCGGGCTGTCGAGGAGTGGAAAATTGACAGTGAAACTTTTTATCTTGAGGATTTGAACTTTCTTGAAGACCCTTGTGCAACTGTCACTTTAAAGAATTACGGCGACTATACTTATGTTTTTGAGTATGGCGGAAAACTGAAACTTTCCCAACTGAAAGCCATAATTTCCAAAGATTATGAAGAATACTTCATTCCATCTGTTAAAAACAGTGTAGAAAATAATTATTCTTCTAATTACAATATTGATTTTGCCGATGAGCTTTCATTCTCTCTTGAAATTGACAATAAAGTTGTCGACAAAAACGCTGATATTAACGCTGAAAGTATAAAGAAAAAAGATACATATTTTGTCATTTCAGACGGTAAAATTCGGGACAGTAAAGGTATCAGCCCCAATACTCTTGAGGGCATAGTTGAAAGTGACAAAAACCTTTTTAACACATCAGGCTACACTCTTTATGTCTATATAGATACTGAGGGCAATAATTGGTACGCGCGATATTTAGACCTGTTTAACGCTGTGGATAAAATTTCACAAATGTTTTATATCCTGTGTGCCGTTGACCTTTTGTGTATCGTGGCATCTTTTGCTCTTGCCTTTTGCTACTTCGGCATTACAGGCAGGAAAGAAGAGGATGAGCCGTCAGGCATTTGGCTTGTAGACAGAATACCTTTTGAAATTCAACTTGGTGCAGTAGGCGGACTGATTTTCGGCGGATGGTGTCTTTTTTATAATGTGACGGAGATGCTTTATCCTTTAGAGCTTTGCGTCGTTACTTTTGTACTTTTCTGCTTAGAGGTATGGGGACTTGTTTTCGGCTTGTGTTCATCTACTGCAAGATATGCCCACAGCGAAAGAAAATTTTACAAGCATCTTTTAACTTATTGGGTGCTTTTCGCAATTTACAAAGCTTTTGAATTCATATTCAAAATGTGCAAAAAGCTGATTTCAAAGGCTAAAGCAAACAGTAAGTTCTTTAAATATACTCCTCATCAACTTGGCAGGAATACTGTTAAGTACGTGATTTTGTACTTCGTGGGCAATATGCTTGCAATGGTATTTAATTTATTCCTGTATTTCCTGTCTGTTTTCTCAGGTGTGTTTGCTTTTATTCCGTTAGGTATTCTTGTAACCATAGGAATTATAGCGGCGAATTTTGCTATTATCAAAAAGGTTGTCAGCTATGTTAAGGACCTTGATATGATTATTGACGCAAGCTCACGCCATACTGATATTGGGGCTGATTTAGACGCATTGCCTGAATCTCTGTGTGTCCTTGCTGAAAGTATGAAATATACTAATGTGGAATTGCAGCAGGCGGTGGCAAAGGCGGTTAAGGACGAAAGGCTGAGAACGGAGCTTATCACCAACGTTTCCCACGATTTGAAAACTCCGCTGACATCAATTATCACCTATGTTGACCTGCTTTCAAAATGCGATATTGACGACGAAAAGGCAAAGGAATATATAGCTGTCCTTGACGAAAAAGGCTCAAAGCTCAAACGACTTATTGACGATTTGATAGAAGCGTCAAAGGTCACCACAGGTAATATTACTGTGAACATTTCACCTATGAATTTATCTGAACTTTGTTTACAAGCAACAGTTGACTCTCAGGCAGATTTTGAAAAAGCAGGTTTAGAGCTGATTGTTAAGCAAGGCAAAAAGCCTGTAAATGTTTTTGCCGACGGAGCAAAAGCATTCAGGATAATTGAAAATCTCCTTTCCAATGCAAAAAAGTACAGTGCAAAGGCGTCGAGAGTTTATGTTTCTGTCTATGAGGACAGGGAGTGGGGCGTTTTTGAAATAAAGAATATTTCCGCACAGCCACTTGATATTTCACCTGACGAGCTGACGGAACGCTTTGTCCGTGGTGACAAGTCACGAAATCAGGACGGCAACGGCTTGGGACTTTCAATTGCAAAGGAGCTTTGCAAGGCTCAAAACGGCATATTGCAAATCGCAATCGACGGCGACCTGTTCAAAGCAAAGGTGCTTTTACCGAAAAATAAATAGTAATGATATAAAAAACAGGCGACTTTCATTTGAAAGCCGCCTTCAGTTTTGCCGAAATTATTTAATTGAATTTACAATAAGTACCGCTGCACCAAGGACTACAAGCACTACGCCGGTAACTCTGTTAAGTGTTTTAGGTTGTGCCTTATTAGCAAGGACTGCCGCAATTCTCGCCCAAATAAATGTGCTGACAATGCAGAAAATCATTATCCATATATCAGGCTTTCCGCCGATAGCAAAGTGACTGATTGAGCCTGTAA
Source organism: Eubacteriales bacterium (assembly GCA_029219885.1). GTDB lineage: Bacteria > Bacillota > Clostridia > Oscillospirales > Acutalibacteraceae > Eubacterium_R. Next base: position 3,625 of record JAQXUH010000007.1, read on the forward strand.
GTGCCGTAAACGCCATAACGAAAACGCTGGTACCAACGGCAGTTTTGAGCTCGTAGCCGAGTACAGTTGTCAAAACAAGGAGCATCATCATTCCGCCGCCTGCACCGACAAAACCGCAGATAAAGCCTACAAGAGCACCGCACATTGCAGAGCGAATAATTTTTTGCTTAGTTGTGGCCTCGGTAAGTCTTGCTTTTGGCTCCGTAACAGGCTTAACAATAAACTTGATACCCAAAAACAAAGTCATCACAGTTGAGAAATTGCCCATTGTGGTGCTTGGCACAAGGCTTGATACGTAACTTCCTACAAGAGTGAAAAGCAGTACAAAAACCATCATAACCAAGCCGTTTTTTACGTCGAGATTTTTGTTCTTACCGAAAGTATACGCCGAAACGGCACTTGCTAAAACGTCACTTGCAAGAGCAATTCCCACAGCAATATACGGGTCAACGTCAAGAAATGCAATAAGCATAGGGCTGATTACAGCCGCCGCACTCATACCTGCAAAGCCTGTGCCTAAGCCTGCTCCAAGACCTGCAATAAAGCATATTAAAAATTTATATAGCATAGTATTCACCTCTGAAGATAACTACAATTATAGTTTTTCAGCCGTTTTATGTCAACCGACAGCACTTTGTAATTTTGTCTATCATTGAAATACTACCAAGTTTAAATATTAAATGAATATAAAATGTTAAAATTAAGTTAAATAAAAGTTAAAAATGTATTGTTTTCTCATTTTTATAGTGCTATAATGATGTATATTTTTTAGAAAAGGGGTTTCTTTATGGCTGCTGAAGTTAAAGAAGAAAAGAAGTACATGAAGAAGTCTGAAATTGTTACATTCGGTATAGGCCTTTTCGGCGTTGCTCTCCTTACAGGATGGATGCCTGACTATACTACAACATTTTTTGCAGACTTCGCATTTAAAGGCAAAGGCTTTGACTCCTCACAGATTGCCCACATTGTTGAAATAGTTTTCCTTATTGCAGGCTTTGTAGGTGCTATTTGTGAGCTTGTTATCGGTATTCTTGTTGACAGAACAAAAACAAGTCTTGGTAAAGTTAAGCCATGGATTGGTTTTGGTGCAATTCCGCTGGCAATCGTTTCTATGCTTGTATTTATTGCTCCGAACACAACCTCATTCGGTATCGCAAGCGTGTGGATGATTATTATTTACTGTTTGTACACCGCAGTTTCCTGTGCCGTTGAGTCACCTGCAAACTGCTTTGGTGCTCTCTGCTCACCTAATCCAAGTGAGCGTGGCGACGCTATTTCAATCGCATCATTTTTGCGTTCAGTAGGTCAGTCAGGCGGTCAGGTAGTTATCATCGTTGTTCAGGAGCTTATGAAAGTTCTTATGGGACAGCAGCAGTTCAAAAATGCAGAGGGACAGGGACTTGACCTTATCATCTCAACAGCTGTATGCTCTCTCGGTATGATAATCTTTGTAATGATTTTCTTTGCAAATAACAAGGAAAGAGTTCCTTACACCGCAGAGAAGGTTTCACTTAAGGAATCTGTAAAGCTTGTTTTCACAAACAAGAATCTCCTTATGGTATCTCTTACAAAGCTTACAGGCTTCGGCAGAGGCGTTTACGGTACAGTTTCACTTTACATAGCTATTTATCTTTTAGGTTCAAAGGGCCTGAAGCTTGCACTTATGCTTCCTATGGGTATCGGTACTGCCGTTGGTATGCTTATCGTTAAGGCTGTACTCAAGAAGTTCTCTACTAAGAAGACATATATCATTTTCTGCTGCTATGGTGCATCTGCCCTTGCAATACTTTATCTTGTATCTAAAGGAATCGGCTTTAACTCAAATCTTATCGTTCCGTTCCTTATCCTCAACTTCTTCTGCGGCCTCCAGCATGGTAACACAAACGTTACTCCGAACATTATGATTGCCGACTGCGTTGACGAAATGGAATATAAAACAGGCAAAAGGCAGGAGGGTCTTGCATACGCCGGTTTCGGTCTTTTCTCAAAGATTGCGTCCGCATTTACAAAGTTCCTCGGTCCTTGGCTTGTATATACTTGGAGCCAGTATCAGTTCTCTCAGGACCCGAACGTTGCATACGCAGCTCAGACTGATGCAGTTTTGACAAAGTTCCTTGCAATTTACACAATCATTCCGGCTATTTTTGTAATTCTTCAGGGCGTTCCGATTTTGTTCTACGATATGGTAGGCGAGAAGAAAGAAAGAATTACTGCTGCACTTGCTGAAAAGAGAGCTGCCGAGGCTGCTCAGTCAGGCAATGCAGACGCTGATATTGCAGAGTAAGGAGGTATGACTGATGGCAAAGAAAGAATTTAAAGCAGGTGCATATGCTGTTATTTCAGGTGTTATTGTTGCAGTTATACTTGTAGCTCTTACAATTTTCGCATTTACTACAAGATATACAGCTTTCAAGCCTGAAAAGGTTGCACAAACCTATGTTGATACAATCGTTCAGTCAGGTGACGGCTACAACGCTTACAAAAATACTCTTGTATCTAAAAATCAAAAGTACGGCAATTTCATCATCAATGCTTATATGCTCCCTTATGTTAATGACGGCGACGATGTTAAGCAGGCTGATTTTGTAGGTACAGGTAATGATGACGAGGCTCACGCTATTGATACTGTTTACGAAACTATGTATGATTATTATGTAGAGCTTGTAAATCAGTACGGATACGACGATTACGACAGCATTTACACAAACTATTTTGCTAAGCTTTCCGAGCTTCGTAAAGAGGTTTACGGCGACGAATATATGGATACCGACTTTATGTTCGGTGCCTTTGAATCTAACGTTTCAACCTACGGCAACAGCCTTAAGGGTACAGAGGAAACTCTCGCTGCTGACGGCAAAACAGTACTTCAGGAGGCTTCCGTGGGCAAATATCAAGAGATGTTCGGTGAAGATTACAAGCTTACCGCTGCCGTAACAGAATGTACTGCTCTCACCGAAGACGAGGTTAAGGCATACGATGCAGAGTATAAGGAGCGAATCACTCCTGTTGCTCAGTCAGGTGAGGAAAAGGCTGATGCTTTCGGTCTTGCTGATACAGAGGACAGCACACCAAAGTCCGATATGATTTCAGCTTACGAAAAGCTTGACTGCTCCGACGATATTACAGCAGTTGACAAGTGCACTGTTCAGGTTACTCTTGCTGACGAAACAGTTGTTGCAACACAGGAGCTTTTCGTTGTTCAAATCGGCAACAGCTGGTATGTTGATAACACAAATATCGACACATCTGCTCTCTATCTTGCAAAATAATATATGCTGATTTTACAGACTGCTTTGGGTTCAGGCTCAGAGCAGTCTTTATTTTTTAACTAAAAATAAATAAATTTCGCAAAAATTAACATTAAAGTTTGTTAATCTATTGTCAATGTTGTTAATATTGCCAAAACGCTAATATTTTCTTGCATTGTGAGGGAAAATAATATATAATTATATAGGTTAAATTTAAATATCTTTAAATTACATTTATAGAGAGGAAAAAATAATGGACGCTTTAAACAAAAAAACCATTGAAGACATCGACGTAAAGGGCAAAAGAGTTCTTGCTCGCTGTGACTTTAACGTACCGCTTAAGGACGGCGTTATCACAAATGACAAGAGAATTGTTGCCGCACTTCCTACAATCAAGTACCTTATGGAAAACGGTGCAAAGGTTATTCTTTGCTCACATCTCGGCAGACCTAAGGGAGAGTACAAGCCTGAATTCAGCCTTGCTCCTGTTGCTGCAAAGCTTTCAGAGTACCTCGGCGTTGAGGTTAAGCTTGCAGAGGACCCAGAGGTTGTAGGCGAGAACGCTAAGAAGATGGCTGCTGAGCTTAAAGACGGCGAAGTAATGCTTCTTGAAAATGTTCGTTACCGTGCAGAAGAAACAAAGAACGAGGAGAACTTCTCTAAGGAACTTGCATCTCTTGCTGACATCTTTGTAAACGACGCTTTCGGTACTGCTCACAGAGCTCATTGCTCAACAACAGGTGTTGCATCTTATCTTCCTGCTGTTTGCGGTTACCTTATTCAAAAGGAAATCAAGTTTATGGGCGGCGCTCTTGCAGAGCCTAAGAGACCTCTCGTTGCTATTCTCGGCGGTGCAAAGGTTTCAGACAAAATCGGCGTAATTTCAAACCTTATCGAAAAGTGCGATACTATCATTATCGGCGGCGGTATGGCTTATACATTTATGAAGTATCTCGGTCACAGCATCGGTACTTCTCTTCTTGAGCCTGATTGGGTTGAAAAAGCAGGCGAAATGATGCAGACTGCTAAAGAAAAGGGCGTAAACTTCCTTATCCCTGTTGATAACAAGGTAGGTAAGGAGTATGACGAAAATACAGAATCTATGGTAGTAAACAGCGACGAAATTCCTGACGGTTGGATGGGTCTTGATATCGGTCCAAAGACAGAGGAGCTTTTCACAAACGCTATCAAGGGTGCAGGTACAGTTATCTGGAATGGTCCTATGGGCGTTTCCGAGTGGGATAACTTTGCATCAGGTACTATCGCAGTTGCTAACGCTGTTGCTGAGTCAGGTGCTATTTCAATCATCGGCGGCGGTGACTCTGTTGCTGCTGTTACAAAGCTTGGCTTTGCTGACAAGATGAGCCACATTTCAACAGGCGGCGGTGCTTCTCTTGAGTTCCTTGAGGGTAAAGACCTTCCCGGCATCTGTGCATTACAGGATAAATAATCAGTAATAATTTTTACAGAGGTATATTGTTATGAACAAAAATCTTAGAAAAGCAGTTATTGCAGGTAACTGGAAGATGAATAAAACACCTGCTGAAACTACAGCTCTCATCAACGAAATGAAGCCATTAGTTGCTGACGCTGATTGCGAAGTTGTTCTTTGCGTACCATTCGTTGACGTTCCGGCAGCAGTTGAGGCTGCAAAGGGCTCAAACATTAAAATCGGTGCTGAAAATGTTCACTTCAAGGACAGCGGTGCTTACACAGGTGAAGTTTCAGCTGATATGCTTTTGGAGCTTGGCGTTGAGTATGTTGTTATCGGCCACAGCGAGAGAAGAACATATTTCGGTGAAACAGACCAGACAGTAAATCTTCGTACTCTTAAGGCTCTTGAAAAGGGCTTGAAGCCAATCGTTTGCGTTGGTGAAACTCTTGAGCAGAGAGAGCTTGGTTATACAGAAACTCTCCTTAAGTATCAGACAAAGATGGCTTTAACAAATGTTACTGCTGACCAGCTTAAGAATGTTATTATCGCTTACGAGCCAGTTTGGGCAATCGGCACAGGTGTTACTGCTACTGCTGACCAGGCTGACGAGGGCAACGGCTTTGTTCGTTCTGCTATTGCTGAGGCTTATGGTGCTGACGCTGCTGAGGGCGTAACAATTCAGTACGGCGGTTCAATGAACGCTAAGAACGCTGACGAGCTTGTGTCAAAGGTTAACGTTGACGGCGGTCTTATCGGCGGTGCTTCTCTTAAAGCAGAGGACTTCTCAATTATCGTTAAGGCAGCAAGCAAATAAGTTGTTTTTTATGGGTGGTTCGGGCAACAGTCTAAACCACCCTTTTTTATAACATTACACGGAGGATATATAAATATGAAAAAACCTGTTGTGCTTTGCATAATGGACGGCTTCGGCAAAAACGATTCCGATTACGGAAACGCAGTTGCAGCCGCAAATAAAGTAAATCTTGATAAAATTATGGCTGAAAATCCATACACCTATATTGGTGCATCAGGTCTTGACGTCGGTCTTCCTGACGGACAGATGGGTAACAGTGAGGTAGGCCACACAAATATCGGTGCAGGCAGAATTGTTTATCAGGAGCTTACAAGAATTACAAAGTCTATCGAAGACGGCGATTTCTACGAAAATGAGGCTTTGAAAACTGCTGTGCAGAACGCTATCGACAACGGCACATCACTTCACCTTATGGGACTTATGAGTGATGGCGGTGTTCATTCTCACAACTCTCATATTTGGGCAATCGTTAAGCTTGCAAAGAAGATGGGACTTGACAGAGTTTATCTTCACTGCATTATGGACGGCCGTGATGTTCCGCCAACCAGCGGTAAAGATTTTGTTGCCGATGCTATTTCAAAGCTTGACGAAATCGGCGTAGGCAAAATTGCTACTGTTGTAGGCAGATACTACGCTATGGACAGAGATAATAACTGGGATAGAGTTAAAAAGGCTTATGACGCTTTAGTTTTCGGCAAGGGTATTCAGACAAATGACCCTGTAAAAGCTATTGAGGAATCTTACGAAAAGGTTGACGGCGACGGAAAGAATGTTACCGACGAGTTCATCGAGCCTACTGTTTGCCTTGAAAATGAGGGCAGAATCGGTGCCAACGACAGCGTTGTTTTCTTCAACTTCAGACCTGACAGAGCAAGAGAAATTACAAGAACATTTGTTGATGACGATTTCAAGGGCTTTGACCGTGACCGTTTCCCTGTAACATATGTTTGTATGACACAGTATGACGCAACAATGCCTAACGTTCTTGTAGCATTCAAACCACAGAGCCTTGCAAATACTCTCGGCGAGTACCTTGCAAAGAACAATATGACACAGCTTAGAATTGCCGAAACAGAGAAGTATGCTCACGTAACATTCTTCTTTAACGGCGGTGTTGAGGCTGTCAACGAGGGCGAGGACAGAATCCTTATTCCGTCACCAAAGGTTGCAACATATGACCTTAAGCCTGAAATGAGTGCTTTTGAGGTTTCCGAAAAGCTTGACGAGGCTGTTCTTTCAGGCAAGTATGATGTTGTTATTGTAAACTTTGCTAACTGCGATATGGTTGGCCATACAGGTATCTTTGACGCAGCCGTTGCAGCAGTTGAGGCTGTTGATAAGTGTGTCGGCTCTCTTTACGATGCTGTTAAGAAAATGGGCGGATGTCTTTTCATTACTGCCGACCACGGTAATGCAGACTGTATGAAAGAGGCTGACGGCTCTCCGTTTACTGCTCATACAACAAACCCTGTTCCTTTCATTGCAGCTAACTGCGGTGAGGGCGTTGAACTTCGTGAGGGCGGCCGTCTTTGCGATATCGCACCTACTATGCTTAAAATGCTCGGTCTTCCTCAGCCTGATGAAATGACAGGCCAGTCACTTATTAAATAAAATTTTTTGCCCGAATAGGCAAAAAAATAAATGCTCCCTTTTTAGGGAGCATTTTTTAATGAATAATGAATGATGAATAATGAATAATTGAGGTAAATTATAGTTTAGTAAAGGTATGTAGCTGATATTTCGTAGGGGTCGGCGTCCTCGACGGTTCGTTTGCGACCGCTTCCGGTGGAAGATAAAGGGAGCAAAAAGAACTTAGTAGCGGTCAAAATTTGCCTGTGATATGAGCAGACAGCAAATTTTGGGAACCGCCCTGCGAGACCCGTGAGTTATCCAACAATGCTGTTTATTTACGGGATGTCGAGGACGCCATCCCCTACAAATTCTCAATAAAAATATTTTTACGGCGACGAGTTTGTCGAGGATAAATTAGGCAAAATCGGCTTTTCTCGCCGAGAGGAGCTGTACGAGGGTACTGCCCCGAGGCGAAAAAGTCGAAGCACCAATTATGGCGGGGGTTCGACGCCCCCGCTGTAATTCAAGTGTACAGTCGCTGAAACGATAATGTTTTATTTATTTTGTTATTACGAGAAAGTTAGCCACCGATTTTTTATCGGTGCGGTTTTGTCAATTTAGACCGACAAACTATAATTTAAACTGACAAATCGTTACATATTATCTGTCAGGAGCATTATTGCTGTGGTGGCGGCAACAGGTGCCGTCTGTGTTCTCAAAATACGTGGACCTAAGCTGGCAATAATTGCACCTTTTTCTCTCAGCAGTTCCACCTCTTCCTTTTCAAAACCGCCCTCGGGACCGATATAAACGGAAACAGAGGTGACGCCGTCAGGTATTATATCCTTAAGCCTTTCGCCGCCGCCTTCATAAAAGAGAATTTTAAGCTGTGCCGTATCCTTTTCCGCCACTGATTTCAGCGACGTCATTTCCATAATTTCAGGAACAATTCCGCGTCCGCTTTGTTGTGCTGCCTCAAGAGCTATTTTTTGATATCTTGCCTGCTTTTTCTTGGCGGATTTCTCATCAGGTCGGCTGACACTTCTGCGAGTTAGAACAGGGCAAAGAGCGGAAATTCCAAGCTCTGTGCACTTCTGTATAACATCTTCCAGCTTGTCGCCTTTAGGCACGCCTTGATAAATCGTCACATTGACGGTGGGCTCGCTGTTGTTTGCCTGCTTGTAGCAGACGGAAAGAGTAACAATTCCTGAATTTATCTCGTCAATAATACAGCCGTAGTCACTTCCGTCCTGACAGGAAAGAGTCAGCATATCGCCTGCTTTCATCCTGAGGGACTTGGAAATATGGCGTGACTGCTCCTCGTTTAAGATTATTTTATCTTCCGGTATAAAATCAACAAAAAGCTTTTGCATTTCTTCTCCTGAAAATTACAGATTTTTCTTCATCATAATATGTGGGCAGTATTCGTCAAGATAGATGTCGCCGAATTTTTCATACCCTTGCTTTGCGTAAAATTCCGACGCTCTCACTTGAGCTGAAAGCTCCATAACCTCACAGCCGAGAGATTTTACATATTCCTCCGCATAGGCTAAAAGCTCTGCACCTAAATGGCAGCCTCTGTATTTTTTTCTGACTGCAAGACGGCCCAAGTGGTATTCCTTTGGGTTATCCTCATAAAATGTACGGCAAACCGCAGCAGCCTCGCCGTTATCATCATACATAACAAAATGAATTGCTCTGTTGTCAACGCTGTCAAATTCTTCATTAAAGCCCTGCTCGTCCACAAAAACCTCAATTCTTATCTTTTTTGCGTCATCAGGTAGGCTGTTAAAAACCTTAACTGTCATATTATCACCTGAAAAAATTATATCAAAACCTGCCCTTTAAGTCAACAAATATGAACGCCTGTTACGAAAAACGATTGCCCTCTTTATAAAAATCGTTGTTGACATTATTTTATACTTATACTATAATAAGACAAGGGCACGGCGTTACCTCAAACACCGTGGCTTTTGTTTTTCGCAAAAAATATTACAAACTTTCACAGCGGTAAATCGGGAGGTACAAAAATGGTAAGAGCTATTGTTGGTGCGAACTGGGGCGACGAAGGTAAGGGTAAAATTACCGATATGTTCGCAGGTCAGAGTGACATTGTTATCCGTTTCCAAGGCGGTGCAAATGCAGGTCACACTATCATTAACGAGCATGGCAGATTTGCATTTCATCTTATGCCGTCAGGCGTTTGCTACGACCACACTACCTGTATAATCGGCAACGGTGTTGCACTTGATATCAATAAGTTTTTCAACGAGCTTGAGGATGTTAAAAAAGCAGGTCTTAACCCTCATCTTTTAGTCAGCGAAAGAGCACAGATTCTTATGCCGTATCATATTCTTCTTGACGAGTACGAGGAAGAAAGACTCGGCAAAAACGCATTCGGCTCTACAAAGTCAGGTATTGCTCCTTTCTTCAGCGACAAGTACGCTAAGATTGGTATTCAGGTAAACGAGCTTTTCGACGACGAAACACTCAGAGCAAAGCTTAAGAATATCTGCACTCTCAAAAACCTTACTATTAAGTATGTATACAACAAACCGCTTCTTGACGAAGAGGAGCTTTACAAAACCTGTATTGAGTACAGAGATAAGATTGCACCTTATGTTTGTGATACTCATACATATCTTATGAACGCTCTTAAAGAGGGCAAGAACATTCTTCTTGAGGGTCAGCTCGGTACACTTAAGGACCCTGATTTCGGTATCTATCCTATGGTTACTTCATCATCTACTCTCGCAGGATATGGTGCAGTAGGTGCAGGAATTCCGCCTCACGCTATTGAGGATATCGTTGTTGTTACAAAGGCATATTCATCAGCAGTAGGTGCAGGTGAGTTCGTTTCCGAAATTCTTGATGAGGACGAGGCACAGGAGCTTCGTATTCACGGCGGTGACAAGGGCGAGTTCGGTGCTACTACCGGCAGACCGAGAAGAGTTGGCTGGTTTGACTGCGTTGCTACTCGTTACGGCGTTGCTTGTCAGGGTGCAACTCAGGTTGTTATGACTGCTCTTGACTGCCTTTCATATCTTGAGGAAATTAAGATTTGCGTAGGCTATGAGGTTGACGGCAAAGTTATCAAAGATTTCCCGACTACTCCTACTCTTAAGAAGTGCAAGCCTGTACTTAAAACAATGAAGGGCTGGCATTGTGACATCAGAGGAATCAGAAATTATGATGACCTCCCTCAAGAAACAAAAGATTATGTTGAGTTTATCGAGTCAGAGCTTGGATATCCTATTACAATGGTTTCCAACGGCCCTGAAAGAGAAGCTATTATTTACAGAAATAAGTAAAAACATAAAAAAAGCCTTCCCTGTGTAAGGGAAGGTGGCAACCGTAAGGTTGACGGAAGGGTTGATAGCTGTTCATTTCAGCAATTTTATTGCAACAACAATCAATCCCTCAGTCTGCTCACAAGGTTCGCATCCAGCTCCCTTTACACAAGGGAGCCTTTTATTTTGCCTAAATATTAAAATCAAATTTCCTCGATAATTGCCTCGGTTACTCTTTTGGCAGCTTGTCCGTCGTCGAGGTAATTGAACTTGGCGTTGAACTTTTCATATTTTTCGTCATAGCTTCTGTCGGTTTCGGCGTTTTTAATCGCCTTGATTAACTCATCCTCTGTCTGCACAATCGGTCCCGGCAGCTCGTCAAGGTCAATATAAAAGCCTCTGATTTCTGTGCCGTAAGCCTCTAAATCGTACATATAGAAAATTTCGGGACGCTTAAGATTTGCATAATCAAAGAAAACTGACGAGTAGTCTGTAACAAGCAAATCGGAAATGACGTAAAGATGATTTATATCATTTACTGCCGAAACGTTATAAACAAATCCCTTGTACCTGTCAAAATCAAAGGAGTTAGCCACAAGATAGTGAGCCCTGAAAAGAATTACATACTCGTCACCGAGCTGTTCTTTCAGCTTGTCAAAATCAACTTCCGTCTTGTAGGTATATCCCACTTTCGCCTGATGCTGATTATCTCTCCACGTAGGAGCGTAAAGAATGTACTTCTTATCTCTCGGCAGCTTAAGGTCGCTGATTATTTTTTCTGCGTCATTTTCAGTATAGTTAATGAGAAAATCATTTCTCGGATAACCAAGCTCAAGAACTGTGTCGGTTTTGCCGACTTCTTCAAGATTCCACGCACTGATAAATTTCTCTGTGGCAAAACGAGAAGGCGAAAGAATATATTTGAATTTTGCCGAATCTACTTTGTACTTTTCTCTGATTTCCGACTTGGAGTTCATTGCGTTGTCGGAAATATTGATATCATATCCGAGACGCTTGAGGGGAGTGCCGTGCCAAAGCTGAATATATACCTGGTCGTCCTTAGGATAAATATGGTCAGCCATACGGTAGTTGTATATCCAATACTTAGCTGTTGCACAAGCCTTTTCGTAATCTTTAGTATTAACAGTTACAATACAGGTGTTAGGGTTGTCAAGAATAAAGGTAAATGCCTTGGGATTACGGAATGCCCAAATAAATGTGTAGTCCTCAAAACGTTCGTCACTGAGCATATATTCATAAATCGCCTTTGGGCTGTCGCCGTAGCTTCTGCCGTCAAAGGTGGAAAAAAGAATAACCTTTTCGTCGGTTTTCGTGCTTTCCTTAATCTTATTATAAGAGGACATTCTGCTTTCAAGCAAAACCTTTCTTGACTCCTTGCGGAAGAAATCCTGCTTTTTTGCAATATTAACTGCAAAAGCTTTTATCGACTCATATGCTTCCTTTTTAAGATTTCTTTTTTTCGGAGCATAGATGGTTTCCAAATTGCTCTTGTCAATCCACACAGTAATCCCTCCTCAGCCTGTATAATATTATTATATCTTTGTCTATTATAATTCATAAAAATGTTTCCGTCAACAAGCTATTACTTTTTTTACTATATTTTTACTTTTTGTGGATTGTGACTTTAAGGAATAATATGATGAAAAAATTATCAATAATGTTTCACGGCAGTTTGTAACCTTTTTATTGTGCTTAACAATGCTGAATTTTTGCATTTCACCTGTGAAACAGACAAAAGTCTACAATCCTACATATACGTATTTTTGTGGTTTAAAAAATAAAAAAATACAATATCTTGTGTTTTTTTAAGATTTTCCTATTGACATATACCATATAATTTGGTATTATTGTCTCAGTCACCGATTAAAAGGTGTAACTATTTTGTAATATTTTAAGATGTTTAACAATACGATATATTTTTAGGGGTAAAAGATTATGAAAATTATCAAGAGAAACGGCTCTGAGGCTGATTTTGATTTAAACAAAATCGTCAAAGCTGTATCGAAGGCTAACGCAGCCTGCAAAAAAGAAGAGCTTTCACCAAGCCAAATCAACGAAATTGCAGAGTATGTTGAGTTTAAGCTTTCTAAGGCTAACAGAGCATATTCGGTTGAGGAAATTCAGGATATCGTCGAAAATCAGATTATGGCTCAGGGTGCCTTTGAGGTTGCAAGAAGATATGTAAAATATCGTTACAACCGCTCACTTATCAGAAAGGCTAATACAACCGATAATCAGATTCTCTCACTTATCGAGTGCAATAACGAAGAGGTTAAGCAGGAAAATTCAAATAAAAATCCTACTGTAAACTCCGTTCAGCGTGACTATATGGCAGGCGAGGTTTCAAAGGATATTACAAAGAGAATTCTTCTCCCGCAGGATATTGTTGAGGCTCACGAGCAGGGGCTTATCCACTTCCACGACGCAGACTATTTTGCACAGCATATGCACAACTGTGACCTTGTAAACCTTGAGGATATGCTCCAAAACGGCACAGTCATTTCCGAAACAATGATTGAAAAGCCACATTCATTCTCCACCGCCTGCAATATTGCAACACAGATTATTGCACAGGTTGCGTCAAGTCAGTACGGCGGTCAGTCAATTTCTTTGGCTCATCTTGCACCTTTCGTTCAAATCAGCCGTGATAAGATTAGAAAGAGCATTACCGACGAGGCTGAGGAATTCGGCATTGAAATGGATGATACACAGATTTCAGAGCTTACCGAAAAGCGTCTGCGTGACGAGGTTTCAAGAGGCGTACAGACTATTCAGTATCAGGTTGTAACTCTCCTTACCACCAACGGACAGGCTCCTTTCGTTACTATATTTATGTATCTTAACGAGGCAAAGAACGAGCAGGAGAAGAAAGACCTTGCCCTCATCATTGAGGAAACTCTTAAGCAGAGAATTCAGGGCGTTAAAAACGAAAGCGGAGTATGGATTACTCCTGCATTCCCTAAGCTTATTTACGTTCTTGAAGAGGATAACATTAAGGACGACGCACCATACTACTATCTTACAGAGCTTGCAGCTAAATGTACTGCAAAGAGAATGGTGCCTGACTACATCAGCGAAAAGGTTATGATGGAGCTTAAGGGTGACGTTTATACCTGTATGGGCTGCCGCAGCTTCCTTACACCTGACAGATTTACGGAAAACGGCGTTGGCAATATCGCAAACGCCAAGAATTACGAAGAGGGCAAGCATAAGTATTACGGCAGATTTAATCAGGGTGTTGTTACACTTAACCTTGTTGATATCGCTTGCTCATCAGGCGGCGATATGACTAAGTTCTGGAAGATATTTGACGAGCGTCTTGACATTTGCCACAGAGCACTTCAGTGCCGTCACAACAGACTTAAGGGCACTCTCAGCGACGCTGCTCCTATTCTTTGGCAGCACGGTGCACTTGCAAGACTTAAGAAGGGTGAAACTATTGACAGGCTTCTTTATGACGGCTATTCAACTATTTCTCTCGGTTATGCAGGCCTTTATGAGTGCACAAAGTATATGACAGGCAAATCTCATACAGACGAAGAGGGCAAGCCTTTCGCACTTTCAGTAATGAGATATATGAACGATGCTTGTGCTAAGTGGAAAGCAGAGGAAAATATTGACTACAGTATTTACGGAACTCCTCTTGAGTCAACCACATATAAATTTGCAAAATGTCTGCAAAAGCGTTTCGGTATTATTCCAGGCGTAACAGACAGAAACTATATCACAAACTCTTATCACGTACACGTTACTGAGGAAATTGACGCTTTCACAAAGCTTAAGTTTGAGTCAGAATTTCAGGCTCTTTCTCCAGGCGGTGCAATTTCTTATGTTGAAGTACCTAATATGCAGAACAATATTCCTGCCGTACTTCAGGTAATGAAATATATTTACGAGAATATTATGTACGCTGAGCTTAATACAAAGAGCGACTACTGTCAGTGCTGCGGTTATGACGGCGAAATCAAAATCGTTGAAAACGAGGACGGCAAGCTTATTTGGAAATGTCCGAACTGCGGTAACGAGGACCAGGACAAGATGAACGTTGCAAGAAGAACCTGCGGTTACATCGGCACACAGTTCTGGAATCAGGGAAGAACTCAGGAAATTAAGGAAAGAGTTTTACACTTATAAGGAGATAACCTCCGAGTTGTTACGCTCGGAGGTTTAGTGTTTTTTTATGAATTACGGTGAAATTAAGAAAAATGATATTGCAAACGGCGAGGGCGTAAGAACATCACTTTTTGTTTCGGGCTGCCGTCACCACTGCAAAAACTGCTTTAACGAGGCAACTTGGGATTTCGGTTTCGGTCAGCCTTTTACCGAGGCTACTATGACGGAAATTTTAGATTCCTGTGACCATCCCTGGATAAACGGACTTTCACTTTTGGGCGGTGAGCCTTTTGAGCCTGAAAATCAAAAGGTACTGCTGCCGTTTCTCATTATGTTCAGGGAGCGTTTTCCTGATAAAACTGTATGGTGCTATACAGGCTTTACCCTTGAGGAAATTATGGGTAAGAAAAGCTCAAGAGCATTTACTGAAATCAGTATGGAAATGCTGTCTAATATCGACATTCTTGTTGACGGTCCTTTTGTTGAGGCGAAAAAGAATATTTCTCTGGTGTTCAGAGGCTCGTCAAATCAAAGGATAATAGACGTGCAGAAGTCATTTAAAAACAAGAAAGTTGAGTTATATTTAGAATGACAAAGGATAAATACAAAATTACAATCAACGCCTGTTTTATCGGTTATATCGTTCAGGCCATAGTCAATAATTTTGCACCTCTGCTGTTTCTCACTTTTCAAAAAAGCTATGATATTCCGCTGTCGCAGATTACTCTGCTTGTAACTATTAACTTTACAGTTCAGCTCCTTGTTGATTTGCTGTCAGCGAAATTTATTGACAAAATCGGCTACAAGGTGTCAATTGTTCTTGCTCATATTCTGTCAGCAGCAGGACTGATTTCATTGACTGTTCTGCCTGAAATTATGCCAAGTGCCTTTGCTGGACTTTTGATGTCGGTAATGATTTATGCGGTAGGCGGCGGAATACTTGAGGTGCTCGTCAGTCCTATTGTGGAGTCCTGCCCAACGGATAATAAGGAAAAGGCAATGAGCCTGCTCCACTCTTTCTACTGTTGGGGACACGTGGCGGTAGTGCTTCTTTCCACAATTTTCTTTACTGCTTTCGGTATCGAGAATTGGAAAATTCTTGCACTGATTTGGTCATTAGTTCCAATCGTCAACGCTTTTGTTTTTGCAAAAGCTCCTATTGCACCTTTGATTGAAGAGGGCGAAAAAGGACTCAGTATTAAAGAGCTTTTTTCAAGCAAAATGTTTTTGGTGCTGTTTTTGATGATGCTTTGTGCAGGTGCCAGCGAGCAGGCTGTCAGCCAATGGGCGTCTGCTTTTGCCGAAAAAGGCTTGGGCGTAACTAAAACTATCGGCGACTTGGCAGGACCTATGTCCTTTGCAGTTTTAATGGGACTTTCAAGAGCTTTCTACGGCAAGTTAGGTCACAAAATTCAGCTTGATAAATTTATGAGCCTCAGCTGTGTGCTCTGCGTTGTGTCCTATCTTTGCATTTCGCTGATAAACAATCCTGTAATAAATCTTATTGCCTGCGGTGTCTGCGGACTTTCGGTAGGAATTATGTGGCCCGGTAGCTTCAGCAAAGCGGCAGCGTCGGTGAAAAACGGCGGTACGGCAATGTTCGCTCTCCTTGCTCTTGCAGGTGATTTGGGATGTACTGCAGGACCGACACTTGTTGGTGCTGTGTCAGGTGCTTTTAACGATAACCTTAAAATCGGTATTCTCACCGCCGTTATTTTCCCGATTTTACTCTTGGTGGGAATATATCTTTGCAGGAAGTTGAGTAATAAAGGTAACTAAATTATTGTTTAATGGAAGTGTGTATCTAACATTTCGTAGGGGTCGGCGTCCTCGATGGTTCGTTTGCGACCGCTTCCGGTGGAAGAAAAAGGGAGCAAAAAGAACTTAGTAGCGGTCAAAATTTGCCTGCGATATGAGCAGAAAGCAAATTTTGGGAACCGCCCTGCGAGACCCGCGAGTTACCCAACAATGCTGTTTATTTACGGGATGTCGAGGACGCCATCCCCT
>JAQXUH010000008.1 GCA_029219885.1 Eubacteriales bacterium
GTAGGTTATAAATCAGGCTTTTGCCATACTTGACGGCGGAGGATTAACCTTAAAGGAGGAAACAAAAATGGCAAACGTAGTTTCAATGAAACAGCTTTTAGAAGCAGGTGTTCACTTCGGACACCAGACAAGAAGATGGAATCCTAAAATGGCTGAGTACATCTTCACAGAGCGTAACGGCATCTACATCATCGACCTTCAGAAGACAGTTAAGAAGCTTGATGAGGCTTATATGTTCGTTCGTGACCTTGCAGCAGACGGCGGTTCAATCATTTTCGTAGGTACAAAGAAGCAGGCTCAGGACTCTGTTAAAGAGGAAGCAGAGCGTTGCGGTATGCCTTATGTAAATGCAAGATGGCTCGGCGGTATGCTCACAAACTTCAAGACAATCAGAGGCAGAGTTGCTCGTCTTGCACAGCTCAAGGCTATGCGTGAGGACGGAACATTCGACCTTCTTCCTAAGAAGGAAGTTGTTAAGCATGAGCTTGAGATTGAAAAGCTTGAGAAGTATCTCGGCGGTATCACAGAGATGAAGAAGATTCCTAACGCTATGTTCATCGTTGACCCTCGCAAGGAGAGAATCGCAGTATCAGAGGCTATGAAGCTTGGTCTTCCTATCGTTGCTATCGTTGATACAAACTGCGACCCAGACGAGATTGACTATGTTATCCCTGGTAACGATGACGCTATCCGTGCAGTAAAGCTTATTGCAGGTGCAATGGCTGACGCTGTTATCGAAGGCAGAGACGGTAAGGATACAGCTGACGAAACAGCAGAGGAGTCAGCTGAGGCAGAGGCTTCAGAGGCAGCTGCTGAATAATTATATAACTATATACTTGATTAAAACCGAATAGGAGGATTACTATTATGGCATTTACAGCTCAGGACGTAAAGGCTCTTCGTGAGAAGACCGGCGTTGGTATGATGGAATGTAAGAAGGCTCTTGTTGAGTCTGACGGCGATATGGACAAGGCAATTGACTATCTTCGTGAAAGAGGTCTTGCTGCTGCTCAGAAGAAGGCATCAAGAATTGCTGCTGAGGGCGTTGTTCTTCCATATTATGATAAGGAAGCAAAGAAGGGTGTTGTTGTTGAGGTTAACTCAGAGACAGACTTCGTTGCTAAGAATGAGAAGTTTATGGACTTTGTAACAGGCGTTGCAAAGACTATTATTGCTACAAATCCTGCTGATGTTGAGGCTCTTTGTGCAACAGAGTACAATGGTACAGGCAGAACAGTTACAGAAACTCTTAACGACCTTGTTCTCTCAATCGGTGAGAATATGAAGGTTCGTCGCTTTGAGGTTATGGACGGTATCGTTTCAACTTATATTCACGGCGGCGGAGCAGTTGGCGTTATGATTGGCTTTGACGTTGCTGACGAATCAAAGGCTGACACAGAAGAGTTCGAGGCTATGGGTAAGAACGTAGCTATGCAGATTGCAGCTATGAACCCAAGCTACCTTGACGAGGCTTCAGTTCCTGCTGAGGTTGTTGAGCACGAGCAGGGCATCCTTGCAGCTCAGATGAAGGAAGACCCTAAAATGGCTTCTAAGCCTGAAGCAGTTCTTGCTAAGATTGCAGCAGGTAAGATGGGCAAGTACTATAAGGAAAACTGCCTTGTTGAGCAGGAGTTCGTAAGAGGAGATATCTTCCAGGGCTCAGTTAAGGGTTATATCGACAGCGTTGCTAAGGCTCTCGGTACAGAGATTAAGGCTAACGGCTTCATCAGAATGATGAAAGGCGACGGTCTTGAGAAGAGAGAAGAAAACTTCGCTGAAGAAATCGCTAAGCAAATCAACGGCTAATAGTTAATAAAGATTAAGAGGTTGTCATTTGACGGCCTCTTTTTGTTTATCCTCAAGTAATTTTATGGGAAAAATAATCATATACTTAACTACAACAAAAAAGAGAGTGATGTTATGATTTTTTACCCGGAGGGGAAAAACAAGGAGCTTTCAAAAAGTTTCGGCTCCGTTGACGAATTAAAAAGTGCAATGATGAGAAATGAAATTCTTGAGTCAAAGGTTATTTTGTGCGACAGAGAGCATAATCTCCACGTTGACCTCGGTGCAGTCAGAGGAATTATTCCTCGTATTGAGGGTGCTGTGGGAATTGAAGACGCAACAGTCAGAGATATTGCACTGATATCTAAAGTCAACAAAAATGTATGCTTTAAGGTTTTGGGCTTTCAGCGTGATATTTACGGAAATACATGTGCAATTCTTTCCCGCAGAGCAGTTCAAAAAATGTGCATAGACGATTATCTCAGCAAGTTAATCGAGGGGGATATTATTGACGCAAGAGTTACTCACCTTGAAAAATTCGGTGCGTTTATAGATATCGGTGCAGGAATAAACGCTTTAATTCCAATTGATATGCTGTCTGTTTCAAGAATAAATCATCCCTCGCAAAGGCTTTATGAAGGACAGGATATCCGTGTGGTTCTGCGAAAAAAGGAAGAACACAAAATGACCTTTTCCCTTAAAGAGCTTCTTGGTACTTGGGAAGAAAATGCAGATATGTTTTCTTCAGGAGAAACTGTTACAGGCGTTGTCAGAAGCATTGAAGATTACGGCGTATTTATTGAGCTGACGCCTAATTTGGCAGGTCTTGCAGAGCTTCAGGAGGGCTTGTTTCCGGGACAGCAGGCGGCTGTTTATGTTAAGTCGATTATTCCGTCAAAAATGAAAATCAAGCTGGTGATTGTTGACTCTTTCGGCAAAGAGGAAAAGCCTTATCCGCTTACATATTTTGTGAATAAAAACCACATTGACCGCTGGCAGTATTCTCCGAGTGAAAGTCAAAAGCAGATTTATACCGATTTTACGGAAAAATAATTTCGCTGAATTTTTACACATAAACCCCTCTTCCAAATTATGGTTGATAAGACTGCTGATATATGTTAAAATAACATATTGATAGTGGGTAATTATGCTTTGGCATAAAGAGGAGGTGACGCTGTGAAGAAATACAACTACTTTGATGACGAGCCTGATGAAGTATTTGACGGCAGTGAAAGCAAAAAAATTACTGCTAAGCTGAAAAATACAGCAGAGGAAATCAAGGAAACAGCAGACGAAATTATTCACGGCGAAGCCATTGAGGCACTTGGCGAAATGCCTTACCTCAGACGTCGGATACTTAAAATCACCGCAGCGGTTTTATTTGTTATAGCTCTTTTGATTTTTATTATTGTCCTCTCCCACACAATTTCGGTACAGAACAGCAAAAACGAGCAGTTCTGCAAGGATGCAGGTAACGTCTGCACAGAATATATACGAGAGTTCGGCTCAATAAAATATGACGCTCTTGACCCGAATGTTTACGGCGAAAATCGTGCAAGGCTTACAGGCTTATGCTATGCAAGGCAGATGGATTTTGACAACGACGGCTCTCAGGAATTGATGCTTTGCTACAACAATAACAACGTCTATTATCTTGAGGTCTGGGGCTACAGCCACAAGGATTTTATTCAGCTTTACAGCTATGAGGCTAACTCCACAAATGACACAAAAGACGGCGTTTGGGTAGGCTTTTATCACAAAAATAACAAGTATTATATCTGTAAATCGAAGAAAGAAAGTCCTGAAATTGTTACCCTTTACGGACTTCACGGCGACAAGTTCAAGGCCGAATCAAAGCAGTGGGAATACGATTTCAAAAACGATATTTACTCTTATAAAGGCAAAATTAACGCTCAGGATTTTGAGACCATAAAGCTGTCTGTTTTCAGGAAATCTAAGGCTGATATTATCATTGATACTGTTACAGGAAATATTGACGCTTTCGGCAATATCTCATCTCAGGCGATTACCAACAGCAAGTCAAAAAGCGAGCTTCAGGCCGACGCATATTATGACGTGGTAAAAAAGCGTCTTGAAAAATACGGCACTCCTGAAATCATCAGTAAAGGTGATTACTCCTATATTGACGGCGTGGCAATGGTAAGGCTTATTGATTTTAACGGCGACTCAAATGACGAGCTTATGACAGTTTACAGAAAGTACAGAACTGAAAGCAAGTACGATAATTATTCAGGCGACTATATATACTATGAAGTGCCAATGTACAGCATTGATGTTTACGATTTCAACGGCAGTACGGCAAGACGTATTTTCAGCAAGGAAACTGTTTCAAATTGCCTTATGGACGAAAATGAAAATATCTTTTACCTTATGCTTCAGGTAGGTAAAAAGACCACCAATATTTGCAACAACGTCTACTCTTTTGAGAACAGCTACAGTTATATTGCAAGCTCTAAAATTTACAGGCTTAAGGGTGAAAAATTTGAAACTGTTTATGCCTCAAAGCTTGTAAATGAGTACGGCTACAAGCAGTATTATATTGACGGTGAGCGTGTATACAGTAACGAATTTGAGGACAGGGGATATAAAGTTCCTATGTTCCTTGATGATGACGATACAGTTGAAAACACCAACTACATCGTAACCTATCTTTCGGGCAGAAATGAGTCGGAATTTCAAAAGACGATTAACGAAACTAATGATACTATAAAGCTTCTTAATCCTGATTATTCCGCTGATATGCTGGAAACTGAAGAATAAAGTCTAACAAGTATATGAAAATTTCAACAGTCGGGCGTATTGCTCGGCTGTTTTTTTACTGCCTGAAACTGCGTTTATCATCTGCCTTTTGTGGCAATTTTTACACTTTATTTATAAATAAATTTATCTTAACTATTTACTTTAAGTCTTTTTTATATTATTATATATAAGACAAAGAATAATATTTATATTCGGAGGTTTAATATGAGTATTGCATATAAAAGAATTCTTCTGAAGCTCAGCGGTGAGGTTCTCGCCGGTGACAAGAAAACAGGAATTGATAACGATACTGTTACAACTATCTGCAAGTCAGTTAAAAAGGTTGCAGATATGGGAGTTGAGGTCGGCATAGTAGTCGGCGGCGGAAATTTCTGGAGAGGCAGAACAAGCGAGCATATGGACAGAGCGAGAGCAGACCATATCGGTATGCTTGCAACAGCAATGAACTCTCTTGCACTTTGCGACGCTCTTGAGCAGCTTGGTGCAGACGTAAGAGTACAGACTGCTATTGAGATGCGTCAGATTGCCGAGCCTTATATCAGAAGCAGAGCAATTCGCCATTTTGAAAAGGGCAGGATAGTTATTTTCGGCTGCGGTACAGGCTCACCGTTCTTCTCAACAGATACAGCTGCGGCACTTCGTGCAGTTGAAATTAACGCAGATGTTCTTCTTAAGGCAACTAATGTTGACGGCGTATATGATAAAGACCCTAACAAGTTTGACGACGCTGTTAAGTTTGACACAATCACCTTTAAGGACGCTCTTGCAAGAGATATCAAGGTTATGGACTCTACTGCATTTTCTCTTTGCAAGGACAATGATTTGTCGATTCTTGTATTCAATCTTGACAATCCCGATAACATCATCAGTGCAGTTCAGGGTGAGGATATCGGTACTTTAGTAACAAACGGATAAAACATAAGAGAGGTATTTTTATGGAAGCAGTATTTTCAAAAACTAAAGAAAAGATGGAAAAGTGTCTTACATCACTTGAGAGAGACTTTTCTTCAATCAGAGCAGGCAGAGCCAATCCGGCAGTTCTTGACAAGGTAATGGTTGATTACTACGGAGTTCCTACTCCAATCAATCAAATGGCAGCTGTCAGCGTTCCTGAAGCAAGACTTCTCGTTATTCAGCCTTGGGACGCATCAACACTCAAGGATATTGAGAAAGCTATTAACACATCGGATATCGGCATTAACCCTCAGAACGACGGTAAGGTTATCCGCCTTTCTTTCCCTCAGCTTACAGAGGAGCACAGAAAGAATCTCCAAAAGGATATCTCCAAGAGAGGCGAAGAGGCTAAGGTTGCTATCCGTAATGTCCGCAGAGATGCTATGGACGATGTAAAGAAGCTCAAGAAGGACAATCAGATTACTGAGGACGACCAGAAGGACGGAGAAAAGAAGCTTCAGGATATTACAGATGATTTTATCAAGCAGGCTGAAGCAATTACAAAGAAGAAGGAAGAAGAAATTCTTTCTATGTGATTATCTACTTTAGGGCGGCTGAAAAATGTCGCCCTATGTGTTTTAATTAAGCTGCATTACAAATTCGATTCAATGCTATAAGGAGAGTGTTTTTATGGCTCTGTTTACTAAAAAAAATAACGAAACGCAGGAGTTTACCGTACTGCCTAAGCACATCGGTATCATTATGGACGGCAACGGCAGATGGGCCAAAAAGAGAGCCTTGCCTCGTTCGGCAGGTCACAAGGCAGGAGCAAATGTTTTCCGCACTATCAGTAAGGAGTGTGAGCGTCTCGGCATTGAGTATGTAACCTTTTACGCCTTTTCTACCGAAAATTGGAAAAGACCTAAAGAAGAGGTTGACGCCTTGATGAAGCTTTTTATGGATTATCTTCTTGAGGCTAAAAGCGATGTAACTCAGGCAGGTAACAGCAAGATTAAATTTATCGGTGAGCGTGAGGGTATTTCTCAGGAGCTTCTTGACCTTATGGACGAGGCAGAGGCTGAAACCGAATCACACACAGGCACGACAGTTTATCTTGCTATTAATTACGGCGGACGTCAGGAAATTGTTTCTGCTGTAAATAAGCTTATCAAAGAGGGTAAGACCGAAATTACCGAGCAGGATATTTCGGATAATATTTACACAGTTCCTGACTGCGATTTGATAATCAGACCAAGCGGCGAGGAACGCCTTTCAAATTTCCTTTTGTGGCAGGCGGCTTACAGCGAATTTTGGTACAGCGACGTTCTCTGGCCTGATTTCAAGGTGGAAGATTTACACTCTGCACTCAGAGAATTTGAAAAGAGAAACAGACGCTTCGGCGGCTGATGATTTATTGGAGGATATGTCTTTATGAAACAGAGAGTTATTACAGCTTTGTGCTTGCTTGCAGTTCTTGCAGTTGTTGTTTGGCAGATAAACACACCTATTCTCGTTCTTGTTATTGCTGTTTTTTCCACAATTGCAACAGGCGAAATAATGAGATGTGCCAATGTGCAAAACAACTTTATCAAGGTTGTGGGAATTGCTTTTTCAGCAGGCTGTCAGCTTTTTGCCAGTGAAAAGGTTTTGGAGCCTTTGGTAAGTGCAGATGTTTGGGGTAAGGTAATAGGTGCAGTTCCTAATATCATTTTTGTTATTGCACTTTGTCTTGTGTTTTTCCTTGCAATGCTTAAGGGCTATGCCTACACAACCTTTGAGGATGTTGCTGTTTCGTTCTTTGCAAGCGTTGTAGTTCCTTACGGCTTCAGCATTTTTATCAGGCTTCGTGATATGTTTGATAACGAGCAGTTTGGAATTTACCTTATTTTCTACGCTCTTATCAGTGCTCTTGCAACAGATACGGGTGCTCAGCTTATGGGTATGGCTTTCGGAAAGCATAAGATGTCACCTAACATTTCTCCTAAAAAAACTGTTGAGGGTGCAATCGGCGGTTTGATTTTCAGCTTTATTTTAAATTCCGTTGCACTTACTCTTTACAATAAGCTTGCAATTATTGCTATCAGCCCTAAAATGGCTGCTCTGCTTCTCGGACTTTGCGTTCCTGTTTCCTTTATGGGTATGATGGGCGACCTTTCAGCATCAGTGCTTAAGAGGAATTTCGGCGTAAAAGATTTCGGCAAAATCTTCCCAGGTCACGGCGGAGTTATGGACAGTATGGACTCTTCACTTTTCACTCTGCCTATTACATATGCAATAGCTTTACTTTCACTTAAATTATTTTAAAGGGTGATATAAATGAAAAATATTTCACTTTTAGGCTCAACAGGTTCTATCGGAACTCAAAGCCTTGATGTGTGCAGAATGCACGGATATAACGTAAAATGCCTTACTGCAAATTCTCGTGTGGATGTTATAGAAAATCAGGTCAGAGAGTTTAAGCCTGATATGGTTTGTATGATGTCTGAAAAAGCGGCAAAGGAACTTAAAGACAGAATTGCCGACACAGACACTAAAGTCGTAAGCGGTATGGACGGACTTATTGAATGTGCCGTTTATGATAAGGCTGATACAGTCCTCAATTCCGTTGTGGGTATGGTAGGACTTCAGCCTACTCTTGAGGCGATTAAGGCTAAAAAGACAATTGCTCTTGCAAACAAGGAAACTCTTGTGGCAGGCGGTCATCTTGTTACTAATCTTGCAAAAGAAATGGGTGTCAGCATTCTTCCTGTTGACAGTGAGCACTCTGCAATATTTCAATCAATGCAGGGTATGCCGTCAAAAAAGGCGGTAAAGAAAATTATACTTACCGCATCAGGCGGACCTTTCTTCGGTAAGAAATTAAGCGACCTTGAAAATGTAACGGCTGCCGACGCACTTAAGCATCCTAATTGGGATATGGGTGCAAAAATTACCATTGATTCCGCTACAATGATGAACAAAGGACTTGAGTTTATTGAGGCTAAGTGGCTGTTTGATATGCCTAACGAGGATATCGAAATTGTAGTTCACCGAGAGTCTGTTGTTCATTCGGCAATAGTTTATCAGGATAATTCAATGATAGCACAGCTCGGTGTTCCTGATATGAGAATACCTATCCAGTACGCTCTCACTTATCCTGAAAGAGAGCCGAGTCCCGTTAAGGAGCTGTCATTGACCGATTACGGCAAGCTGACCTTCTTTGAGCCGGACTACGAAACATTTAAGTGTATCAACGTCTGCAAGGATGCTATTGAGCTGGGCGGACTTCATCCGGCGGCTGCAAACGGTGCTAACGAAGAAAGTGTAAGACTTTTCTTAAACGGTAAAATTAAATTTACCGATATTGCATATCTTAATAACGAGGCAATGAAAAATGCCCCTGACAAAAAAGATTTTACTCTTGAGGATGTTTTGGAAACTGACAGGCTTGCAAGAGAATATGTTATTGAGGCGGTTAAGTGATAACTTCTGTTTGGAATACTGTTTATCCCATAATTATTGCAATATTGTTTTTTGAGCTTATAATCATCATTCACGAGGGCGGTCATTTCTTCGCTGCCAAGCTGATGAAAATTAAGGTCAACGAATTTTCAATCGGTATGGGTCCAAAGCTTTTTCAAATCAAAGGCAAGGAAACGAAATATACTCTTCGACTTGTGCTTTTCGGCGGTTACTGTGCTATGGAGGGCGAGGACGAAGAAAGTGATGACGAAAGAGCGTTTGTAAATAAAAAGGTTTCTCAGCGTATTTTCGTTGTGGCGGCAGGTGCAATAATGAATTTGATTTTGGGATTTATTATTGTTTTGATAATCACCTGCTCGGGTAATCTTGTGGGCACTACCGAGGTTGCAAAATTTGAGGATAACGCCGTCAGTCAGTCTTACGGCTTGCAGGTTGGGGACAAAATCAAAAGTATTGACGGAATGAGAGTTTACACTACAAATGATGTAACAACAGGTCTTTCACGCTGTCAGGACGGCAGAATTGAGATGCTTGTTGAGCGTGAGGGCAATGACGTTACATTGAATATCGAATTTGATACAGAGGAATATGAGGGTACAACCTACACGAAAATGGACTTCTGGCTCAGAGGTGTTGAAAAGACCTTCGGCAACGTAATTTCTCAAACCTGCAAGGAATTTGTTTCCTACGCAAGAATGGTGTTCCTTTCACTTCACGATTTGCTTGTGGGCAGGTACGGCTTGTCCGACTTAAGCGGTCCTGTTGGTGCCGTTTCCGTTGTATCAACAGCGGTGAAAACCTCAATGTATTCTATGCTCAGAATTATGGCACTTCTTACTGTCAATGTGGGACTGTTCAATCTTTTCCCGATTCCTGCTCTTGACGGCTGGAGACTTTTTGTGCTTCTCGGTGAGGGCATAACAAGAAAGAAGCTTCCTGCTAAAGCAGAATATATGATTAACGCTGTGGGTTTGATACTGCTGATTGCTTTAATGTGCGTAGTAACCTTCAGCGATGTGACGAAATTGTTTTAGATAATTTGATTTAAGGTGATTTTATGGAAAGAAGAAAAAGCAGAAAAATAAAGCTTGGAAATACCTATATCGGCGGTGACAGCGATATACTTGTTCAAAGTATGCTCAATGTTCCGTCAACAGATATCGACGGCTCTGTTCAGCAGGCAAAGGAGCTTGCGGCAGCAGGCTGTCAGGTTATCCGTTTTGCAATTCCTAACGAGGACGCTCTTGCACTTGTAGAGCCTATCAAAGAGGCGGTTGACGTTCCTCTCGTTGCAGATATTCATTTCGATTACCGACTTGCTCTCGGTGCAGTTGAAAGAGGTATTGACAAGATTAGAATAAATCCCGGAAACATAGGCGACGAAAGCAGAGTTAAGGCAGTAGCCGACGCCTGCAAGGCAAAGAATATCCCTATCAGAATAGGCGTAAATTCAGGCTCACTTGAGAAAAATATTCTTGCAAAATACGGCTCACCTACACCTGAAGCTATGGTTGAGTCTGCTATGTACCACGCATCACTTTTGGAAAAGTTCGATTTTAACGATATAGTGATTTCCATTAAATCTTCTAACGTTGAAACTATGATTAAAGCATACGAGTTGGCGGCTGAAAGATGCGATTATCCTCTTCATCTCGGCGTAACCGAGGCAGGTACAGAGAGAATGGGCATTATTAAATCTTCAATCGGTATCGGCTCTCTCCTTACAAGAGGTATCGGCGATACAATAAGAGTAAGCCTGACCGACGAGCCTGTAAAAGAGGTATTTGCCGCTTTTGATATTTTAAAGGCAATCGGACTTAAAAAGGACTGCCCTTATCTTATTTCCTGTCCTACCTGCGGAAGAACGAGAATTGACCTTGTAGGCCTTGCAAAGCAGGTTGAGGAAAGGCTCAGAGACTGCAAAAAGCCGATTAAGGTTGCTGTTATGGGCTGTGTAGTAAACGGTCCCGGAGAAGCAAAGGAAGCCGATATCGGTATTGCAGGCGGAGACGGCAACGGACTAATATTTAAGAAAGGCGAAATTCTCCGCAAGGTTGACGAAAAAGATTTACTTGACGAATTAATGAAAGAAATTGAGAAGTTATAATGAATAGATTTTCAGACTATTTTTCAAATTACATAAGTGACGAGTTGTGTGCTGTTTTAGGCAGCGGCGAGATATCCAAGTTTACTGTTTCAAGAAGTGACAGGTCTCTTGCTGTAGGTCTTTATCTCGACAGCTTTGTTGATTTTAAGATTGTTGAAACGGCTGAAAATTCAATTGCCAAGGCTATGGATTTGCACAAGGCAGTAATAAATCCACAGTTTCCGCAGTCGGAATTTGACACTTCAAATATTGAGAGAATACTCCAATATGTTAAGCGTGATACTCCTGCGGCAAACGGCTTTTTTGATGATGCCGAGGCAGAGGTTGAGGACGGCGTTTTAACTGTCTTTCTCAAAAAAGGCGGTAAGGATATTCTTGAAAGTCAAAAGGTGGACAAGGCAGTTTCTCTTGAAATAGAAAAGCTTTTCACCATTGACCTTGAGGTTTCATTTATGGAAGTACAGACCTTTGATATCGAAAAGGCTGTTCACGAGGCATACGAGGAAAAACGTCAGGAGGCACAACAGAAAAAGGAAGAAGAGGAAAAGAATGTTGTTCACGTGCCTTGGGACGACCTTCCTCTCTATAAAGACACTCTCAAGAAAATTCACGGCAGAAATATTACGGAAAAGCCGAAGAATATTGCAGATGTTGCTTCCGATGACGGATACATTACCGTTTGGGGCGATGTTATAAAAACAGAGGTCAGAGATACAAAGCGTGGCACAAGCAAGATTTTTGACTTTGATATAACAGACTATACCTCGTCAATGACTGTAAAAATGTTTGACGACAAGAACATTATTGACGGCCTTATTGCAAAGCTTGAGGATAATAAAACTCTTGTTATCAGCGGCGGTTATCAGTTTGATACATATTCAAATCAGTACGTTTTAAGACCGAATGCCATAGCAGGTATTAAGAAAATTGAAAAAATGGATGATGAGGAAGAAAAGAGAATTGAGCTTCATCTCCATACTTCTTTGTCGGAAATGGATGGTATTTCCGCACCTAAAGATATAATTAAAAGAGCTATCAAGTGGGGACATTCTGCTATTGCAGTAACAGACCACGGCGTAGTTCAGGCACTTCCTGAGGCGTATAAGACTGCCGGCGGTAAGATTAAGCTTATTCTCGGTATGGAAGGCTATCTCGTTGATGACGAGAAATATCCTGACTTTATGAATA
>JAQXUH010000009.1 GCA_029219885.1 Eubacteriales bacterium
TACAGGGTCATAGGTAAGGTTTCCCTCCTCATCCAAAACCGGATTGTCCAAATCATCCTCCGTTATGACATTGCCCCATTCATCCGTCTTCTCAACCTTTATCTCGTAAAACAGGAAATTGCCGCTTTAGTCTTTCTTGATTTTCTCTTTTTCATTTCTTCTTCGGTAAGTACAGGCTTTTCTTTCTTAACCTTTTTAACATTTTTATTATCTTTGCTCATAAAATCACCTTTTATTCTTTTATTTTTGAAACAGATACTCTGTTTGCTGATATGTTAAAGAGAGCAGTAACTGTGTTGATAATTTTTTCTTTTACCAGCACATTATCGCCTCCTGAACAGACTACACTAACCCCCTGAACTTTAGGGTAATATTCCTTAATCAGTACAGGTGATTCGCCGTTTTCCGAATCATATATTACATATTCATCCTTACTGCTTGTTGAATCTGTGTCGGTTTTCTTTTCGCCGTCGGTTGCGTAAACACTTTCCGATGAATTCTCAAGAGTAATCATTACCTTACACTTTCCAGCACCATCAATGGATGAAATAATATCGCATAGCTTTCCCTCAAGCTCGTCAGTGTAATTTGTATTGACCTCTGTCACTTGTGCAGTACTACTGTTTTTTGAACCGTCAGAAGAAAACATATCCGACATTCCGATTAAAATTACGCCGATTAGTCCTATTGCAATAATTATTTTTATTCGCTTAGGTTCGTTATTTTTTAAATATTCAAATGCGTCCTTGATTTTACTCACCGACAGAATACACCTCCGTATTCAGCCCCATATTTTCATAGATATAATTACGTACTTCTTCCTTGTCATAATCGTCAGGAATATAGACGGCAAGGCTTTTTATCTCAATTTCGTTATTATTCATTACTGCGTCGCAACTGACTGTTATACCGCTGTATCCTGCTGATGACAAATTTTCTTTAATCTTCGTTTCAATAAGCTTTGAATATGATTCTTCACAGCTTTGACTGTATGACTGCTCATTGAATTCATCAAGAGCCAAATACAAATCAGCTTTTGAAAAAGGAGTTAAAATTGAAAGAAATATGAACAGGGATATGATAAGCTTTCCGTATTTCCCTGTAGTTCCTGACGGCATCAATAAAGATATCAGCACAGATGCAACAAGAGTAATGCATATTGAAAAAGTCCATTCTTTTATAAATTCCATTTAATTCACCGTTTTGGCAGCAACAAGTATTCCGATTGAAATAATTGTTGTAACCATTGATAGTATTAAAATCACGTTGACTATTAAAAGTGCGTCTTTAAAAACTTTCACTGATGAACAGCCTGAGCCGTTGGAGAATATTTGTGAGCACATATCTGCCACACTCAGCATAAGTCTCCACATTGCAGCCTCTGCTATCGCAGGAAGAAAGACAGCACAAACCGCAATTATTCCCACAACACCAACACTTGTTTTAATAAGACTTGAATAGCTTTGAATTGAAAGAAGTCCTTCGCTGATAGAACTGCCGATTACCGGAACAACTGAATTTATGGCAAATCTTACTGAACGCAAACCTAATACGTCAGCTCTTGACGCAACCGCAGTTTTTACAGACAGTATAGAAACGAATATAGCTGATAAAGAAGATATCAAAGTCGTGATTATATTTCTGAGAGAAGATATAATTCCGCCTAAATGCAAATCTTTTCTAATTGATGAGCATATGCCCAAGGCGAGAAAGCAATTTGTCAGCGGTACAAAAAAATTACTTGAAATCAAATTTAAGCCTTGAGCTAAAATAAGAAGTGTAGTGTTTACTGAAAACGAGGTCATCGCTCCGCCTGAAGCGGAAACAATTATGCAAAATGCAGGAAAAAATGCGTATGTAAAATCAGCACATAACTTGATTGTGGAACAGCAAAGACCGATGCAATCTGTAAGTCTTACCGCAAGGAATACCGAAATAATAAGATTTGTTATTGTGTCGAGAAATTCTGCACTATCCCCTCTTTGAAGTTGAAAGCCGAAGGACTTGAAAAGCGACGAAAGCAGTATAAATGCGATAACTGTTACGCCTGACTTTATAGGTCCCTGAGCCTTGTTTGTAAATATGTTTGCTATGTATTTCAACACAGAGGAAAGCGAAATATTCGTTATGTTTTCATAATCGAATTCATCTAAGCCTAACTCCTCAAGCAAATCTTTTGTGTCGCCGTCAAGCTCGTTAAATGATGATAAATCGAATGAGTCAATATACTCGCTGTATTCACTTGCCTGTACCGTTAAAGGAAAACAAATAATTAAAGTGAATAAAATAATTACAAATCTTTTCATTTAAGCAGTCCTGTCACTATTTCAATAATCGCCTCAAACAGAGGCAAAGAAATTATTAAAATTAAAATTTTTGATGCGGTTTCCGTTTGTGCTGCAAGAGCATTTTCTCCACAGTCACGGCAAATATCGCTGACAAGCTGAGCAATAAGAGAAATGCCCAAAACTTTCAGCATAAGATTGATATACGGCTTCATTGTACTGACGCTGTCTGTAAGACTTGAAAAGCTGTCAAGAATTGCAAATAAATCATTGGCAACAACTGCAAATACAAGAAGTACCGCACATATTACAATCATCAGAGAAAACTCGTTGCCGTATTTTTTTAAAATTATCGAAAGCAGAAGTGCAGACAATATAATTCCTGTAATTTTAATCATAGGTCAAATAAAGATTTTACAGTAGAAAACAGGTCACTTATTCTTGGAATGAGCATCATTAAAACGACTAACACTCCTGCAAGAGTTGTAAGCATTGCCTGTTCTTCTCTTCCGCTTCTTATAAGTACAATATTCAGTACCGCCACAATAATACCTATTGCCGCAATTTTGAAAATAAAATCAACTTCCATTTATCCTCCTAAATAAGCATCAAGCATATTACTATCCCAACAGACAGACCGCTTATTACATAAAGCTTAAAATGTGAATTATAATAATCTTGATATTGCTTTTTAAGTGTTTTAAAATTTCCCGTAAATTCCTGCGCGTATTTTATCTGCGTTTCTGTATCGTATTTGCCGATTAAGTCTAAAAATTCTTTTATTGCAAGATTATCCTTTTTCGGCAGCGGTGAATTTTTATATAAGTTTAATAAATCAGTATTTTTAAATCTGTCGTCTGCCTGAAGCTTTTTGAATATAACATTTGTTTCAGGAGCCGTACTGCTTAAAAGCAGAATCACTTTTTCTCCAAGAAAAATCATATTGTCAATAAAATTAATTTGTGACTTTTTATAATTTGCTGTTAATATCCCTATAAGCGTCGAAAAAGTAATTATCATTATGCTTCCTGCAATTTTCACTTTCCGCCTCCGAAAGGTCATATATTTCAAAATCGTTTGTATAATTTTTCAGCAGAACGATATAGTCAAATTCGTTCAATGCAATCAAATTTCTTACAATGGAACGACGAAGTAAGTCTTTCTTATCCTTTGCGTGAACAGTCACTATGAATGATACGCCGCTTGAAAAGCCGAATTTAATTGAATCGAGTTCGTTATCGTTTCCTATTTCGTCGCAGATTATAATGTCCGGTGCGAGAGACCGGACAGCAGATTCAATAGCCTGTGCCTTTGAAAATCTTTTGATTACGTCAGTATTAAAGCCAATTTCAAAGTCTCCCGATATTTCTTCTCTTTCGTCGGCGATTACTACTTTTCTGTACTGCTGTGCAAAGCCTGAGGAAAGATTTCTTGCAGCGTCACGAAGAAAGGTCGTTTTACCACCTGACGGAGGAGCGGCAACAATAATGCTTGGTGTGCTGCTGACATAAAGCATATTCAAAACAGGTCTTGAGCAGTTGATTATTTCTTTTGCAATTCTGATATTCAGTGAGGTTATATCTCTCACAGATTTAACTGCACCATCTTTAATTACGGCTGTTGATGCAATTCCTACTCTTATGCCACTATTTGTGGTTATGTAGCCGTTAATCATTGAATCCATTTTAGTGTGATAGGAATTATTGCATAGGTTATCAGTCATAAAGCAGAAATCATCTTCATCAATACATACGCAGACATCGTTATAATAATTCATTAGCTTTGCTTGTCTGTTGATAAAGAAAGGCCTGCCGTCAACATAAATAATTATCGGCTTATTTTTTCTCATGCGAATTTCCGTAATTTGCAGAAGTACAGACTTTTCCAAAGACAAAAACAGCGATTTAAGAGAAGAGGGCATAACTGAAATTATGTATGATATATTGTCCATAAAATCACCTTGCTTAATACTATGCATAGCAAAATAAATTTATAACAAAGATGTTGAATAAAAAAAGGATATATGATATATTATTTACATTAATATATATTTTTGGTGGGTATCTATGGAACAAACTGCAAAAGCAAAAGAAAATCTATACGATAAATATGTTAATGGAGAAACAGTCAGCTACAGCCTGTTTTATCTTATCAGCATTTTTATACTTGTTGCTGTTAAACAGATATGCAAGCTTTTCATCGGCCTGTCAGCAGGTATCGGAAGTGCTATAGGACTTGTAATTGCAAGTGCTATTTTCTATTTATTTGAAAGAAGATTTGTATTTAGAAAAAGAGTTCTTTCCGGCAATTTAAAGCAGATTATAATGCTTGTTTTGAGGACTGCCGCAAACTTTGGATTTTTCAAGCTCGCAGACCTTTGCTTTTATGATTTACTTGAAATGCCTAAATCTTTTGTTTGGCTGACAGCTATTTCAATATCGTTCTTCTTCAACTATTATTATGACAGAATTTTACTTTTTGACTGTGACTATAATGCGTCGGAAATCAAGAAATCAAGAATTTTTAAAACCTTTGACAGAAACAAGTTTGTTGTTTTATCAATACTTATTACTGCTCTTGCATTGACCATTATCTATATCTCCTATGCAGTATTCCCATTCGGTGACAAAACTGTTATGCGAATGGATTTATATCACCAATATGGACCGCTTTTTGCAGAACTTTATGACAGAATAATCAACCACCAAAGCCTTTTATATTCATGGCAGACAGGCGGCGGAACAAGCTTCTTGGGTAACTATCTCAACTATCTTTCAAGCCCTCTGACTTTCCTGATTTTCCTTTTCGATAAAGAGGATATTTCATTTGCTATTTCAATTTTAGTATTTGTTAAATGTATTCTCAGTGCAGGAACTTTTACATTCTTTATCAAAAAATCACTTAAAAGTCACACTTGTATGTCGGCCTGCTTTGGTACGCTGTATGCTTTTTGTGCATATTTTATGGCGTATTATTGGAATGTAATGTGGCTTGACGGAATGATTATGCTGCCGCTTATCGCACTCGGCATTGAGCAGATTATCAATAAGGGCGATATGAGGCTTTATTTCTTCTCTCTCGTAATTACTCTTTTCGCCAATTACTATGTGGGCTTTATGACCTGCATATTCTCCGTAATTTACTTTCTTGCTTATTTTGTTATTGCGTCCCACAATGACGGCAGACTTCATCCGAATAAGGAATTTAAAAAGTATTCTTTCAGTGCATTATTTGACATTAAGTTTATTAACAGAGGTGTGAGATTTGCCTGTGCAAGTATAGCTGCCGCAGCAGTTTGTGCGGTTACTCTTGTTCCGGTATTTATGATACTCAGAGGAAGCTCTGCAACCTCTGACTCTTTCCCGTCAACATTCAGCTCCTATTTCGATGTATTTGACTTTATAACCTCTCATTTTGCAGGTGTTGAAGAAACCATAAGAAGCAGCGGTGACGATGTTCTGCCAAATGTATACTGTGGAATTATATCTATTATTCTTCTGCCGTTGTTTGTGGTAAATAAGGATATAAGATTTAAAGATAAGGCAGCATATATTGTTTTACTGCTGTTTATGCTTTTCAGCTTTGACAATAACTGTGCAAACTTCATTTGGCACGCAATGCACTTTCCAAATGACCTGCCGTACAGATTTTCATATATGTATTCCTTTATCCTTTTGATTATCGGATACAAGACATTTACAAAGCTGAAAGCTGTTACCGTTAAAGATATAGGCTATGTGGGTATGGCGTGGATATTCTTTGTCTGCGTTGCTCAAAAATTCTCAACCACTAAAATGAGTGAGCCTACAATCTATATGACGATTGCATTTGTTATAGTATGGACAGGCTTTTTAATGCTTGCGAGAAAAGGCAAACTCCAAAAGGCACTTATCAATACAATGGCAGTAGTATTTGTCCTCTGCGAAATAATCGTAACTGATACAGGCTCATTTCCTTTTTCAGTATTAAATGAGGAATACAAAGCTGATTATGATACCTACAATGAAGCAATTGACTACATTGAAGATAAGGATGATGATTTTTACAGAACAGAGCTGTGCTATCTTGAAACGAGAATGGACCCGTCATACTACGGCTATAACGGAATATCTATATTCTCTTCAATGGCGTATGAAACATTTTCAAACGTTCAAAAAAATCTTGGAATGTACGGAAATACAATAAACAGTTATACCTACAACCCTCAGACGCCTGTTTACAATATGATGTATGCTCTCAAATACTTTATCCAGACAGATGTCAATCTTCCTTTATCTGATAATCTCTATGAAAAGATTTACACAACTGAAGACGGAGAAAGCAACGTATATGAAAATAAATACCACTTGCCTGTTGCCTACTGTGTAAACGAAAATATTGATGACTGGATAATTGACGAAGAAAATCCGTTCATTTCACAAGGCGATTTCTTCTCTCTTGCAACAGGTTATTCTAATGTGTTTAAGGACGCTGATTATATTTCAACAGAATTTGACAGTATAAGCGGTGACGAGGCCGTTAAAAACGGAACTTATTGGATAAATAAAACAGATTCTTCATCAACATATGGTCAGGTAAATGTTACTGTTTCTCCTGCAATAGACGGAAATTTCTACATTTATGTTTCCTCACCTGATGTTGAGACGATTGAGGTTAATTCCGACAGAGTAGCTTCTCAGATACAAACTATCGATGAGCCGTATATACTTGATATAGGCTATCACGAAGCAGGCGAAGAAGTAGTTATTTCCCTTGACGGCGGTGCAATGGAAGCTGATGACGGATACTATAACATTTTCTGTTACAGCGTTGATGATAAGGTTCTTGAAAACGGATATAATTATCTCTCCTCAAACGCAATAGAGGTTACCTCTTACAGCGATACACAAATTACCGGAACGATAAACTGCAAGGACAGCAGTTATATTTATACTTCAATTCCATATGATGAGGGCTGGTCGGTTTATATCGACGGTGAAAAGGCAGAAACCTTTGAAATCGGTGAGGCAATGCTTGGCGTTGTTTCAGCTCCGGGAAGCCACGAGATTGAATTCAAATATACGCCGAAAGGACTTGCAGCAGGTGCAACCATTTCCGCCTGTGCTATATTAGGTGTAGCAGGCTATGCAGTATACATTGAATTATTCTCAAAATCAGCCAAAAAAAAGAGAAGTATTAAGAAGTAAATTGTTTATAAGTTAAAATTTGCTTAATTTTAAAAATAGTTATTTACTTTAACTGTCGTTTGTTGTAGAATATTCGTGTAAAATTTGAGAGGAGCTATTATCATCATGGCGAGACAAACAGAATTTAACATCAACAGTATTCCAATCGGACCACTCGGAATTATAGGTATGCCGGGTTGTGAGGAATTCACAGACAAGGTAGACAAGTATCTTGTTCAGTGGAGAAAGACACAGGCATCGGAACACGCAAATTCAATTGCGTTTTTCGGATATCAGCGTGACACCTATAAGATTAACATTTCTGTTCCACGTTTCGGCAGCGGTGAAGGCAAAGGCGTTATTGAGGAAAGCGTAAGGGGTTATGATATTTATATCGTGACAGATGTATTTAATTACAGCTGCACATATAATATGTATGGTATGGAGGTTCCTAAATCTCCTGACGACCACTTTGCTGATTTAAAGAGAGTTATTTCTGCTTTATCTTCAAAGGCTAAAAGAGTTTCGGTTATTATGCCAATGCTTTATGAAGGCAGACAGCATAAGAGAAGTACAAGAGAATCTCTTGACTGTGCAATGGCACTTAAGGAGCTTGTTGACCTCGGCGTTGAAAATATCATTACATTTGACGCTCACGACCAGAGAGTACAAAACGCTATTCCTGACAAGTCTTTTGAAAATGTAATGCCAACCTATCAGATGATTAAGGCACTTGTAAACAATGTTGAAGACCTTGTAGTAGATAAGGACCACTTAATGGTTATCTCTCCTGACGAGGGTGCACTTCACAGATGTATTTATTTTGCTACTCAGCTTGGTATCAATCTCGGTATGTTCTATAAGAGAAGAGATTATACAAGAGTTGTAAACGGCAGAAACCCTATTGTTGAGCATCAGTATCTTGGTGATTCAGTTCAGGGCAAGGATATTATCATTGTGGATGATATGATTTCTTCGGGCGAATCAATGCTTGAGGTTGCAAAGAAGCTTAAAAATCTCGGCTGCGGAAGAATTTTCGTGTGCACAACTTTCGGTTTGTTCTGCAATGGTCTTGATGTTTTTGATAAGGCTTATGAGGAAGGCGTATTTGACAGAGTATTCACTACTAACGGCGTATATCAGACTCCTGAGCTTCTTAACAGAGAATGGTACGTAAGCGTTGAGCTTTCAAAGTATACAGCATACTTTATCGACACTCTCAATCACGATATGTCTGTATCATCTCTTCTTGACTCGGCAGATAAAATCAATAACTTGCTTATCAAAAAAGGATTAAAAGGGTGAATTTTATGGCAGGCTCAAAACTTTCAACAGGTAAAATAGTTGGAATTATTGTTGCAGTTGTAGTATTTGTACTTATCGTTGCAGGTGGTATTTACTGTGTTTCAACAGACCAGAATCCTGTTGAGGCAGTTCAAAGTGTATTCTCCTCAAATGAAGAAAAGATTGTTGGTAAATGGGAAAGTCAGGACTCTCCCGGCATATCAGCTTACGTTTTTGACGAAGACGGCAACTATGATTCATACATTTCAACAGTTAATTTCTCAGGTACATATTCCGTAAAAGGCAATAAGCTTACACTTATCAACCCAACAACAAGCAAAGAGGTTGTTTATAAGTTCAGCATCAGCGGTAATGTTCTTACTCTCACACTTCTTGAAGAAGACGGCAGAGAGGCTGAGGTTAACGGCGAAAAGGATGTTATCAAATATAATAAGGTTGACGAGCTTAATATGAAAACCTTATCTGACATTATCGGTGAGGTTGCAGGCGAAGTTACTACTACTGAGGCTTCTTCCGACGCAAACGAATAAAAAATAATCCCTGCATCAATCGGATGTGGGGATTTGTTATAATTTTAGATTTTTAACATATACATTACCAAGGAAGGTGAAAATCTTGATTGGTAATGTAGAAAGACGCTGTATAGAGTTAGGTCATTATATTGTTGAAAATAAAGCAACAGTAAGGCAGACGGCTTCTGTTTTCGGAATCAGCAAGTCAACAGTACATAACGATGTTACAAAAAGGCTCAGCAATATTAATCCACTATTATGCAGCGAAGTCAAGGCTATTCTTGATGAAAACAAGGCTCAAAGGCATATCAGAGGCGGTCTTGCTACAAAAGAAAAATACATAAAAATGAAATCTCAAAACAACGAAAAGTGATTATTCGGAGGGATGTTTAAATGAAAATCGGTTTTATCGGCTGCGGTAATATGGCATCAGCCATTATCAGCGGAATCAGGAACAAAAGGTCTGACAGCGACGAAATATATGTTTACGATGTTTATGAGCCGTCAACTCTTAATGCCCGAAAAGAATTTAATGCTTTCCCCTGCTGTGATGAAACAGATGTTGTAAATAAAAGTGATATAGTTTTCCTTGCCGTAAAACCTAATGTTATCGCATCGGTTTTAGAAAAAATCGACAGCAGTGTTAAAGAAAACAACACACTTTTGATTTCTATCGCCGCAGGAAAAACACTTGAATTTCTTACAGGCTGTATGAAAAACGAATGCAGATTTATCAGAGTTATGCCGAATATTAACGCTAAAGTCGGCGAAGCAATAAGTGCGTACTGCTTTAACGAATATGTTACTGACGAGGATAAGAACAGCGTTGAGGAGCTTCTTAACTGTATCGGCAAGGTAATGTGCCTTGACGAAAGCTACTTCCCTCTTTTTGGAGTAATCGGCGGTTGCGGTCCTGCTTTTGCTTATATGTTCATTGATGCAATGGCTCGTGCAGGAGTTAAAAACGGAATGAAGAAAGATGACGCACTTAAAATTGCGGCACAGACTGTTTACGGAAGTGCCAAAATGATTTTGGAATCAGACGAGCATCCTTGGAAGCTTATTGATAATGTTTGCTCACCTGGAGGCACAACGATTGAGGGCGTTACTTCACTTCAGGCAGACGGATTTGAATCAGCTGTCCACAACGCAGTTGATAAGGCTCTCGATAAAGATAAAAGATTATAAATTTAACATAAAGAAAATCCTAAGTGAAATCAATCACTTAGGATTTTTTGTTATATCTAAATCTTACATATACTTTTTGAGTTCATCAACCATATCGGTCTTTTCCCAAGAAACGCCGAGGTCTTCTCTACCCATATGACCGTATGCAGCAAGTTTCTCGTAGATAGGCTTTCTAAGGTCAAGTCTGTCAATAATAGCAGACGGACGAAGGTCAAATACCTTGCTGACAATCTCGCTGATTTCGTCGTCATCCTTAACGCCTGTGCCATAAGTGTCAACTAAAACAGATACAGGCTTAGCAACGCCGATTGCATATGCAAGTTCAACTTCGCACTTCTTAGCAAGACCTGCGGCAACAATATTCTTTGCAACCCATCTTGCAGCATAAGCAGCACTTCTGTCAACCTTTGTCGGGTCCTTACCGCTGAAAGCACCGCCGCCGTGACGAGCATATCCGCCATAAGTATCAACGATAATCTTTCTACCTGTAAGGCCTGAATCGCCGGCAGGACCGCCGATAACAAATCTGCCTGTTGGGTTAACAAAATATGTAACATCGTCATCCATAAGCTCAGCAGGAATTGTAGGCTTAATTACTTTCTCAATAATATCCTCACGAAGCTGTGAAAGTTCAACATCAGCACTATGCTGACTTGATACAACAACAGTAGTTACCTTAACAGGCTTACCGTCGTCATACTCAACAGTAACCTGAGTTTTTCCGTCTGGATAAAGATATGGGAGAGTTCCGTCTTCTCTTACCTCTGTAAGCTTAACAGCAAGCTTATGTGCAAGGCTGATAGGAAGAGGCATAAGCTCTTTAGTTTCGTCACAAGCATAACCGAACATCATACCCTGGTCACCTGCACCATTGAGATTATATTCATCCTCTTCACTGTTTTTAAGCTCGTAAGACTTATCAACGCCCATAGCAATATCGCTCGACTGCTTATCAAGTGCAGTTAAAATAGCACAGGTGTTGCCGTTAAAGCCTTTCTTATCATCATCATAACCGATGTCGCAGATAACCTTTCTTGCAATTGCAGGAATATCAACCTGGGCGTTAGTTGTAATTTCGCCCATAATAAGCACCTGACCGGTTGTACAGGTAGTTTCACAAGCAACACGGCTCATTGGGTCCTGCTTAATGAGCTCGTCAAGAATTCCGTCAGAAATTTGGTCACAAATTTTATCAGGATGACCTTTAGTAACAGATTCGCTGGTAAATAAATATTTAGACATATAAATCCTCCTTTTCATAATAAGCCAAAAAGAAAAGCACACGTACCAAGCGTGTGCACAAAGACCTCATCACTCGGTATCCGCAGGTTTTAGCACCTTACATAAATGTGCAGGTTGCTGTGGCGTCAATGGGCCTGTCCCTCAACCACTCTCGATAAAGCTTATTAATTCTTTGATATAATACAACATCGGCGTCAATATGTCAACATTAATTTATACAACTTTAAAAATTATATAAAAAAGTTAATATTATCAACAAAAAGTATGTAATTTATAAAATTAATTTATCAATACTGTTGCAATTTATTTATAATTAGTTTATAATTATTGAGTATTTAAATACAGATTTTGCTTATTTAAGGAGGAATATTTATGGCAAAGAAAACCGTATTCATTACCGGCGGTACCGGTAATATGGGTTGGGCTGCTGTTCAGGAGATGCTCAAGCATCCAAGCGACATCAACATTAAGATGCTCGCAAGAAAGAGCCCAAAGAACGAGGAAAAGTTAAAGCCTCTTATGGCTAAGCCAAATGTTAAAATTGTTTGGGGCGACCTCGGCGACTATGACACCATTTTAGAGGGCGTTACAGGTGCTGACTACGTTCTCCACGTTGGCGGTATGGTATCTCCTACAGCTGACTGGAAGCCTTACAGAACACAGAAGACTAATATCGGTGCAGCACAGAACATTTGCAAGGCTGTTTTGGCTCAGCCGGACCCTGACGCTGTTAAGGTTTGCTACATAGGCACTGTTGCTGAAACAGGCGGACGTAACTATCCTATCCATTGGGGACGCTGCGGTGACCCGATTAAAATTTCTATCTATGACCACTATGCAATTTCCAAGACTATCGCTGAGCGTACATTCGTTGAAAGCGGAATTAAGAATTGGGTTGTAATGCGTCAGTCAGGTATTCTTTATCCTAACATTCTTAAGAATATGGACCCAATTATGTTCCATGTACCTGTAAACGGCGTACTTGAGTGGTGTACTGTTGAGGACTCAGGTCGTCTTATGTGCAACCTTGTTCTTGAGGATAAGGCAGGTCACCTTGGTTCAGACTTCTGGAACCACTTCTATAACATCGGTTCAGGTAAGGAATACAGAATTTCCAACTACGAGTTTGAGTGTCTCCTTCTCGGTACTCTTGGTCTTGCAGGTCCTGAAAAGCTCTTTGACCCTAACTGGTTTATTACAAAGAACTTCCATGGTCAGTTCTATGCTGATGGTGACAAGCTTGAGGAATATCTCCACTTCCGTGAGAATCTTCCTATTCAGGACTACTTTGACAGACTTGCTACACAGGTTGAATTCTACTTCAAAATACCAAGATACCTTCCTAAGAATCTTGTTGCTGCTTGTGCAAAGCCGTTCATGAAGAAGATTGCTATGACTCCTGACTTTGGTACTCTTGACTGGGTTGCTAAGAACAACGAAGTTCGTATGAGTGCTTACTACGGCTCAATGGACGAGTATAAGAAGATTCCTTCAAAGTGGGAAGATTTTGAAATCATCAACTTCGATAAGGATAACAGTGCTGCTGAGCAGTATAAGCTTGACCACGGCTATGATGAGTCAAAGCCTGAATCAGAGCTTGACATTGAAGATATGAAGCAGGCTGCTAAGTTCAGAGGCGGTGAGTGTCTCAGCGAAACAATGGTCAAGGGCGATATGGCTACAAAGCTTAAGTGGAAATGCGGTCTCTGCGGTGCAGAATTTGAAGCATCCCCTGCTCTTATTCTTCTCGGCGGTCATTGGTGCCCTGAATGTTATATTCCTCAGAAGGAATGGAACTATGACGCTGTTGCAAGAACAAATCCGTTCTTCGCTCAGGTTTGGTATCCAAGCCACAAGAAAGACGAAAATAACGTTTATAAATTTGATGACTTGTTCCAGATTGACGGCGTTAAGTGGGACGACATCAAGAGATAAGCAAAAATCTGTATATAAAAATAACCTCCTGTCACACGGCAGGAGGTTTTGCTTTGTTAAAATTATTCTTCGCTGAGAAGTTGTTTTAAATCATCAGGAGTAAAGGTGTAAGTTTTGTTACAAAAATGACATTCAACATTAGTATTTTCACCGCTGTCTATCATTTCCTGTAACGACTCTTTTCCTGTTGAAATTAAAGCTCTTACAACCTTTTCTTTAGAACAGTTGCATTTGTAAAAAGCTTCGCTTTCGTCAAGCTTATCAAGCGGAATATCTTTCATAGCTCTGACGGCAATTTCGTCAGCTGTCATTCCGTTTTTAAGCATTGTAGTTACAGGCTCGATATCACTCATAGCACTTTCAATTTTAGTAATAACTTCATCAGGACAGCCCGGAAGTAGCTGAATAATAAATCCGCCTGCGGCAGAAACAGATAAATCAGGATTAACGAGAACGCCAAGAGCACAAACCGACGGCGTTTGCTCGGAAACTGCGAAGTAGTTTGTTATATCCTCTGCAATTTCGCCGCTTACAATCTGCGTACAGCCTGAAAACGGCTCTTTCATACCAATATCCTTTATAACGTAAAGGTATCCGTCAGTACCAACTGTACCCCTGACATCAAGCTTGCCTTTATCATTAAGAGGTATTTCAACAACAGGATTTTCAACATATCCCCTTGCGTTACCGTCGCTGTCGGATACTGCAATAAGTGTACCTGCAGGACCACCGCCCTCAAGACGCAAAGTGACGCTGTCCTCTTTGCCCTTAAGCATATCACCCATCATAGATGCAGCAGTAATAAGGCGGCCTAATGCAGCAGTATTAACTGCTGAGGTCTTGTGAATTTGCTCCATTTCGGCAATCATATCGGTTGTATCGGCAGCAATAACAAATGCACTGCCGTCTTGTGTAATATATCTAACAATTTTACTCATTTAAATTTTTCCTTTTGCAAACAAAATATAATCTTTCGCTGTCAGGCTTTGGCCTGTTTTCGCTCATCTCGTCATAAATACCGAGTATTTCATACTTAGAAAGAGCAGACTTCAACTCGTCAACAGTATATGCTTTTTCGTAGAATTCTTCGCTGTACCTGTCATAATTTTCACCATTGAATACAAAGAAGTCAAGGAGAATTCTGACAACGCCATCATCTTCAAGCTCGTTATCCCACGATAAAAAGAAGTCTTCTTCATCAAATACAAATGTATTGTCTGCAAGAACTTCGTTATGTTTATAAACAGTATTGACATCGAAGATAAAAATGCCGTCATTTTCAAGGGAGTTATATACGCAGTCAAAGCATTTTTGAACGGCCGAAAGGTCGGTCAAATGGTTTATACTGTCAAGGCAGCAAACGCACAAATTAAACCTTTTGTTAAAAGAAAAGTCTGTCATATCGCCGCAGACAAACTTGACATCACCTTGTGCCTTACTGTCAGCAACAGAAAGCATTTCTGCTGACAAATCGAGACCGATTACGTTAAAGCCTTTTTCAGTCAAATTCAAGGCCACAGAGCCTGTACCACAGGCAAGGTCAAGAACGTTTCCAACCTTACCTCCTGCTGAATTGTAAAGTGAAAGGATATAATCAGTTCTTTCACTATATTCAACGTTTTCCGTCAGCGAATCATAAAACTGAGCAAAGGTATTATAACTGCTCATTTTCTTCCTGTGCCTTAATTCTTTCAAAAATCTTGTCATAGCCGTCACATCCATACTGAAGCGAACGGTTTACCCTGCTGATAGTAGCAGTGGATGCACCGGTAGCGTT
This sequence comes from Eubacteriales bacterium, assembly GCA_029219885.1. Classification (GTDB taxonomy): domain Bacteria; phylum Bacillota; class Clostridia; order Oscillospirales; family Acutalibacteraceae; genus Eubacterium_R. The sequence goes on from JAQXUH010000009.1 coordinate 15,410, forward strand.
GACAATATCGGTATAAACGCATTTTTCCGAAAGCATTTTTGCAACAACAAGTCGCTGGCTTATTGCTTTAAGCTCCTGAACTGTGCACAAATCTTCAAAGAATGCGTAACAATCATCGGGAGTTTCAAGAGCAAGAACTGCTTTAAATAAAAAATCAAGATTATCGTCCTGTAATTTTCTGCTCATTTTAAATACCAAAACCTTTCCTGACATAAGGTGTATACAACACACTTAGCCTGATATTTATCTATCATATTGTAACACACTAAATCGCGAAAGTAAAGAAAAATCCCCGAAATTATCGAGGATTTTTTATATTATTCTTTTATGAGCTCATCATAGAAATCAAAACAATCAAAAGTCGCAAAGTAGTCCTTTGGAGTTTCTGCTCTCCTGATAAGCTGGAAGCTACCATCTTCTTTAAGAAGTATTTCTGAACTTCTGAGCTTTCCGTTATAGTTATAACCCATTGAAAAACCGTGAGCACCTGCATCGTGAATAAAGAGATAGTCACCCATATCAATCTTTGGAAGCATACGGTCAACAGCAAATTTATCGCAATTTTCACAAAGTGAACCTGTAACGTCATACTTACAGTTGCACTCATCATTCTCTTTACCAAGAACTGAAATGTGGTGATATGCACCGTAAATTGCAGGACGCATAAGGTTTGCTGCACAAGCATCAACGCCGATATACTCTTTATGTGTGTGCTTTTCGTTGATAGCCTTTGTAACAAGTCCGCCGTAAGGACCGAGCATATATCTGCCAAGCTCAGTAAAGATAGCTACATCATCCATTCCTGCAGGAACAAGAACTTCTTCGTATGCCTTTCTTACGCCCTCACCGATAACGAATATATCGTTAGGCTCCTGGCCAGGTTTATACGGAATACCAATACCGCCTGAAAGATTAATAAATGTAATATGTACGCCAAGCTTGGCTTTAAGGTCAGCAGCAAGCTCGAAAAGGAGCTTTGCAAGCATCGGATAATACTCGTTTGTAACTGTATTTGAACAAAGGAAAGAATGAATACCGAACTCCTCAACACCCTTTTCTTTCATAATAGCAAAGGCTTCATAAATCTGTTCGGTTGTCATACCGTACTTTGCGTCGCCAGGATTATCCATAATATCGTTGGTGATTTTGAATACTCCGCCGGGATTGTAACGGCAGCTCATTTTCTTTGGGAGCTTGCCACAAGCCTTTTCAACTGCCTCAATATGTGTAATATCGTCAAGGTTAATAATACCGCCTAAATCGTTACAGTATTTAAATTCATCAATAGGTGTATCGTTAGAAGAAAACATAATGTCGTCCCCTACTGCACCGATTGTTCTTGAAAGCATAAGTTCAGGCTTTGAAGAACAGTCGCAGCCGCATCCGTACTCACGAAGAATGTTAATCAAAAACGGATTCGGTGTTGCTTTAACTGCGAAATATTCCTTATAACCCTTGTTCCAAGAGAACGCTTTTTTAAGGTTTTCTACATTTTCTCTTATTCCCTTTTCGTCATAAAGGTGAAATGGTGTCGGATACTTTGCCGCAATTTCCTCGACCTTTTCCTTTGTTACAAACGGCTTCTTTTCCATTTTATTTGTCCTCCTCAGTCATCACTGATTTTTCTATATAATTTTTAATTCCGTTAATTCCCTGTCCCGTTTGAGCAGAAAATGGTATTACGTGCACATTGCCTGCAAAAGCAAGCTCTTGCTTTGAAAGCTTCAGCCTTTCCTCATAAGCCTTTTTCTTAAGCTTATCCGCTTTAGTCATAACGATTATGAATGGTATGTCCATTTCAATCATAAACCTAATCATACCCTCGTCATCTTTTGTCAGCGGATGACGCATATCAATAAGCTGAACTACAAGAGCAATATTTCTTTCAGTTTTGAAATATCCCTCCATAAGCTCTGCAAAGCGGTTAAGCTCCTGTCTTGAAAGCTTGGCGTATCCGTATCCGGGAAGGTCAACAAACTTGATGTTCTCTACGTCGTAAAAGTTAATAGTAACTGTTTTACCGGGAACAGAACTGACTCTTGCAAGCTGTTTGCGGTTAAAAAGCTTGTTTAAAAGTGAGCTTTTGCCCACGTTTGACCTGCCTGCAAATGCTATTTCAGGCTCAATGCTTTCAGGCAACTGTGAAAGTGTGCCGTAGGATTTTTCAAATACGGCTTTGTTATAATTCATTTATTATTCTCCTACTGAGTTACGCAGGCGGTTTTTTCCGCTTTAGATTTCATAAGAATGTTTTTCTTTGAAGAATCGGCTTTCTTTTCAATAGGACATTCAAGAGCAACAGGTATAATCTCGTCAAAGGTTGAAACTGTTACAAATGTAACTGCTGACTTAACCTCATCGGAAACATCAGCTAAATCTTTTTCGTTATCTTTTGGGATAATAACGGTATCACAACCTGCTTTATATGCCGCCATTGACTTTTCCTTAAGTCCGCCTATTGGAAGAGCCTTGCCCTTAAGACTTACTTCGCCTGTCATTGCAACATTAGATTTAATTGCAATTCCTGTAAGCTCGCTGACAAGAGCAGTAGTAATAGCAAGACCTGCCGACGGACCATCCTTTGGAACTGCACCCTCAGGAGCGTGAATATGTATGTCCTTATTTTTATAAAACTCGGTGTCTATTCCATATTCATCAGCCTTAGAGCGTACAAAAGAAACAGCAGTTTTTGCACTTTCTTTCATAACGTCGCCTAAATTACCTGTCAGCTCAATTTTACCTGTGCCGTCAAGAGCTGAAATCTCAATAGGCAGCATTGTTCCGCCGACGCTTGTCCACGCAAGTCCGTTGACTGTACCTACAAGATTTTCTTTACTGATTAAATCTTTACTGTATTTTCTTTTACCGAGATATTCTTCTATATTTTTCGCTGTAACCTTAAAAGATTTTTCACCGCTTTCAAGAGCAACGGCAGCCTTTCTGCAAAGAGTAGCTATTGTCTTTTCAAGATTACGCACACCTGCTTCTCTTGTATATGACTCGATTATGTCATAAAGAGCATCGTCGGTGATTTTAAATTCTCTGGCAGTAAGCATATGCTTGTCTGCTTCCTTTTTGACAAGGTGTTTTTTAGCAATATTGAACTTTTCTTCAACTGTGTAAGAATTAAGCTCAATAACCTCCATTCTGTCATAAAGAGGGTCTGAAATAGCCGAAACATCATTGGCAGTTGTTACGAAAAGCACCTTACTTAAATCAAGCGGAAACTCAATATAGTGGTCAGTAAATGTGCTGTTCTGCTCAGGGTCAAGAGCCTCAAGAAGTGCAGAAGACGGGTCGCCTTTAAAATCATTACCCACTTTGTCGATTTCATCAAGTAGAATAATTGGATTCATTGTTCCTGCCTTGATTACTGCATCAACAATTCTGCCGGGCATAGAGCCGATATAAGTCTTTCTGTGGCCTCTGATTTCCGCCTCATCGTGAATACCGCCGAGAGCAACACGAACATATTTCCTGCCCATACTCTTTGCGAGAGACTTGACAATTGAGGTTTTGCCAACACCCGGAGGTCCTGCAAGGCACAAAATTTGACCGCTGAAATCAGGATTTCTCTTATATACTGCAAGGGAGTCAACTACTCTTTCCTTGACTTTATCAAGTCCGTAGTGGTCTTTATCGAGAATTTTTCTTGCTTTTTCAAGATTTATGCTGTCTTTTGTATATTTGCCGAATGGTATTTCAAGACATTTGTCAAGATAATTACGCTCAACAGTTCCCTCGTGAGAGCCGCTTGGAATTTTCATAAGCTTATCGCACTCTTTCAAAAGCTTTTCTCTGATTTCGTCGGAGCATTTGAGAGCGTTAATCTTTTCTCTGTATTCATCAGCTTCCTGAACAGGATTTTCCCCATCTCCTAAGGTATCGGCGATAACCTTCATTTCCTCACGGAGATAGTATTCACGCTGATTTTTGTCAATTTCTTCCTGAACTTTCTGTTGAATTTCCTCTTCAATTTCAAGAGTAGCATTCTCTCGCTTAAGAGAAATAATCATTTCAATAATTCTCTCGATAGGGTCAAGATTTTCAAGAACGCTCTGCTTATCAGTATAGTCAAGGAAAGTATTTGAGCAGACATAATCTGCAAGAGTACCACTGTCCTTAATTGAAATAACCTTGGCAATAACATCACCGCTTATTTTATGCATAAGTGACGCGTATGCCTCAAATTCATTTTTAAGTGCTCTTTGATATGCTCTCTCCTCGTCGGTAGGAAAGCTTTTTTCGGGAGCAAAAATCATCTCAACGGATGAAAGAATAAACTGCCTGCTCTGTTCAATGCGAACAAGACGGCCTCTGTCAACGCCCTCAACAACTACACGAAGATTGTCGCTGTTAGGTATTCTGAGCATCTGTTTAACTTGGCAAACAACGCCTATTTCAAACAAATCATCAAGCTTTGGGTCATCAACAGACGCATCCTTTTGGCATACAAGAAAAACCTTTTGGTCCTTTTCCATAGCATTTTTAAGAGCCATAACACTCTTTTTTCTGCCAACGTCAAAGTGAAGAACCATATCAGGAAAAACAACCAGTCCCCTAAGAGGAATAACAGGAAGTTTCAAAAGCTTGTTATCTTCAAAATCATTATTCAGTTCTAATTCGTTATCAAAATCGTTTAACATTAAAATACCTACTTACTAAATAATAATATAATAAATTATATACTAACAGAGAAGAAAAGGCAACAACTAATTTTTAGTATCAGCAAAAAAGCACACCTTTTCGGTGTGCCGTAATGCTTTTTAAATGCACTAAGCATTCTTAAGGCTCTCTGCCGTCAGCTGCTTAGGCTGTTTATTTGGATTTCTGAGAATAACAGGCTCACTGCCGTTTCTCACAGAATCTTCAGTGATTATAATTTTTTCGATAGTATAATCGCTTGGAGTGATAAACATCAAGTCGTTTAAAACAGACTCAAACACACTTCTGAGTCCTCTTGCACCTGTGTTACGCTCAAGAGTAATATCTGCAACAGCATCCAATGCATCCTGCTTAAATTCAAGAGCTACGCCATCCATTTCAAACAGCTTTTGATACTGTTTAACAATGGAGTTTTTAGGCTCTGTCATAATTCTCACGAGAGCGTTTTTATCAAGATTTTCAAGAACAGTTAACACAGGAATTCTACCGATAAGCTCAGGAATAAGTCCGTATTTAACTAAATCGTGCTGAACTGTCTGCTTGAGAATTTGAGTTCTGTCAGTATTATCTTCTCCAAGGTCAGCACCAAAGCCCATTGCCTTGCCGCCGATTCTCTTTTCAATAATCTTCTCAATTCCGTCAAAAGCACCGCCGCAAATAAACAGAATGTTAGATGTGTCAATCTGTATAAATTCCTGCTGTGGATGCTTTCTTCCGCCTCCCGGAGGAACGTTTGAAACAGTACCCTCAAGAATTTTAAGAAGTGCTTGCTGAACACCCTCACCGCTGACATCACGAGTAATAGAACGATTCTCACTTGTACGGGAAATCTTATCAATTTCGTCAACGTAAATGATACCACGTTCTGCTTTTTCAACGTCAAAATCAGCAGCCTGAATTAAACGAAGAAGTATATTTTCGACATCCTCGCCCACATATCCTGCTTCTGTTAAAGTTGTTGCATCTGCAATAGCAAAAGGAACATCCAAAATTTTAGCAAGAGTCTGTGCGAGCATTGTTTTACCGACACCAGTAGGACCGAGAAGAAGAATGTTGCTCTTTTGAAGCTCAACATCGCCTGTTTTGTTACCGCTGTAAATTCTCTTATAATGATTGTAAACAGCAACAGATAATGCTTTTTTGGCATCATCCTGACCGATAACATACTCGTCAAGCTTAGCCTTAATCTCTTCGGGTTTAGGCAAAACTGCGTTTTTAGGTGAAGAATGAGGTCTGTCAACTGCCGATGTTTCCTCAATTAAATCGTGACAAAGAGACACACACTCATCACAGATAAAAACACCAGGACCTTCTATTAATTTGTGAACCATTGATTCAGATTTGCCGCAGAATGAACATCTTGCAATAGCTTTTCTTGAATCGTCACGTGCCATATAATCTACCTCGAATGATTATCTTTTTTCAATAACCTTGTCTACAAGGCCGAACTCAAGTGCTTCCTGTGCAGAAAGCCAATTATCTCTGTCAGTAGCCTCAGTAAGCTCTTCAACAGTTCTGCCGCAGTTGGCAGCCATAATCGAATTGAGCTTTTGCTTTGTCTTGAGAATATGCTGAGCGGCAATCTCGATTTCAGTAGCCTGACCTTCAGTTCTGCCCAATGGCTGATGTATCATAACCTCAGCGTTTGGAAGACAAATTCTCTTACCTTTTGCACCGCTTGAAAGCAGGAAGGCACCCATAGACGCAGCCATACCGATACAAATAGTAGAAACGTCACACTTAATGTACTGCATTGTATCATAGATAGCCATACCATCTGTAACTGAACCACCGGGACTGTTAATATAAAGACTGATGTCCTTATCCTTATCCTGTCCCTCAAGGAAAAGAAGCTGTGCAACTACAAGAGATGCAGTAGTTGAATTAACCTCGTCTGACAAAACGATAATTCTGTCATTGAGAAGTCTTGAGAAAATGTCCATTGAGCGTTCGCCGGCACCGGTCTGCTCAATAACGTAAGGCACTAAAGCCATTCTAATCACTATCCTTTAAAATTGTGAAATTAAAATTATTATTCTTTAACTGCTGACTCTACGATAAGGTCAACAGCCTTTCTTGTCTTGATATCAGCAGCAAGCTGGTCAACAGGTACAGCTTTCTTAATCTGCTCTGCGTCCATCTGATACTGCTCTGCAAGTTTTGCAACCTCAGCGTCAATTTCTTCATCTGATACTTCAATCTTTTCAGCGTCAACAATTGCCTCAAGAGCGATTGAAGCCTTAACCTGATTTTCAGCACCCTCTCTGAATGATGCCTTGAAGCTGTCCATATCCTGTCCCATATATGAGAGGTATGTATTAAGGTCAAGTCCCTGCATCTGAAGTCTGTACGCGTAGTCCTGAACCATTTCGTCTGTTCTCTTAGTAAACATACACTCAGGTACTTCGCATTCCATATTGCCGATAACCTGCTCGATAAGCTGATTTTCAAAATCTGTCTTAGCCTTGTCAGCCTTTCTCTCTGAAATCTGCTTCTTAAGGTCTTCCTTAAGCTCGTCAAGTGTATCAAATTCAGAAACGTCCTTAGCAAACTCATCATCAAGCTCAGGCATTTCCTTAGTCTTAATCTCGTGAATCTTGCACTTGAATACAGCTTCCTTACCGCCAAGGTCGCCTGCATAATCCTCAGGGAATGTTACGCAAACATCAAATTCTTCCTCTGACTTATGACCTGCAACCTGCTCTTCAAAACCAGGAATGAAAGTGTTTGAACCAAGCTCAAGAGGATAATTTTCGCCCTTGCCGCCTTCGAAAGCAACGCCGTCAACAAAGCCCTCAAAGTCTATCTCAGCTGTGTCGCCCATCTCAGCAGGTCTGTCCTCAACTGAAACAAGACGTGAGTTTCTGTCAAGCATATTTGTGAGCTCTGCATCAACATCCTCATCAGTAGCCTCAGTTGGAAGCATTGCAGCCTTGAGTCCCTTGTAATCGCCGAGTTTAACCTCAGGATAAACAGTGACTTTCATTTTCATTTCAACGCCCTCTGCTTTGCTCATTGCAGAAACTTCAAGGTCGTATGGTGAATCAACTGTTCTGAGACCTGCTTCGTCGATTGCAGATGAAACAGCTTCAGGATAAACGATTTCAAGAGCATCCTCATAGAATGCACCCTCACCGTACATCTTTTCAACCATACCCTGAGTAGCTTTACCCTTTCTGAATCCAGGAAGCTGAATAGACTTTCTCTGCTTCATAAATGCAGATTTGCAAGCTTCTGTAAATACTTCAGGAGCTACGGTAACTTCGATTTCGTAAACATTTGTGTCAACTTTATTTGATGATTTAAGTGCCATTTTTATTGACCTCCTAACTTATTTTTATAATTACCGAAATGGCATTATAGCATATATTTTTAATAATATCAAGTAAATTCAAAATTTATTAACAAGGTAAGGGACAAAATTCAGTCTGTCGGCAGAAATAAGCTTGAAATCAATTCCGTTAATGTTGTCATCAATGGAAAATCTTGCTGCCGCACCGTGAAGATGCCCATAATAGCATTTTTTTATACCGCTTTCGGATAAAAGATTTAAAATTTCTTTACAATTCTCGTTAGTCGTAATGGGCGGATAGTGAAGAAAAACGATTTTTTCATCATTTTTTGCAGCATCAATTGAGGCTTTAATTCTCATAACTTCTCGATTTAACACCTTTTCGTCCTGTGCTTCGTCGCTGTCAAAAAACCATCCTCTGCTACCACAGACGGAAAAGCCATCAAAATCATATGCGTTATTGTGAAGAATTGAAATTGTATTAAAATTATTCTCTTCAATAAATTTATTCATTTTTGACAAGGTATTCCACCAATAATCGTGATTACCTTTAAGAATAATTTTTTTGCCATTGAGAGAATTGATGAATTCAAAATCTTTATAGAGTTCATCAAAATTCATTGCCCAGCTTATATCGCCTGCAATAACTGTAACGTCATCCTCAGAAATTAAATTATTCCAATTTTTCTTAAGTTTATCTGTATAATTCTGCCATCCCTCAAAAACATCCATAGGCTTGTTTGAGCCTAAAGATAAATGAGTATCGGCAATTGCGAATAACGACATAAAATCTCCTTGTGAATAAAACAGATTGATTTGCAAAGACTAAAAGAGGATAACCGAAATTACGGCTATCTTAAACATACTTCCCGAAAGGAGTGAAAGTAAATGGATAAAGAAATCAAGGGCATTATGTGTGAGGTAAAGAACTGCAAGTATCACGACCAGTCAAACAACTGTCACGCAGGTACAATCAGAGTTGGTAATCAGTCTGCTACCAGTGTATCAGACACAGTCTGCGAAACATTTGAATGCTGTGATTCCTGCGACTGCAAATAAGCTCGGTCACTAAAAAACGGCTCTGAAATTCAGAGCCGTAATTTTTTATAAATCAAGAAGCTTGAATACCATTTGACTCATATCCTCTTTGTTGCAGACATTTTCAAATCTTACTTTCTTATCTTTAAGAGATGCAAGAGGCTTAGGAATATCTGCACCTGTAACCTTATTAAGCTCTCCCACCATTTCAAATTCATCAAGCTCTGGAGCATTACCGCCGAGAACGGCACTTAAAACGCTGGCAGAGAATTTGTATGGTGACGCTGTTGAGTCAATAACAGTAGGAATATCGTCGCCTGTTTCATTTACATATTCGTCATAAACCTTAACAGCGACGGCAGTATGTGTATCGCAAAGATACTTATACTTGTCAAAGTGAGCCTTAATTGTTTCGTCAACGCTGTCCTCAGATGTATAACCGGCAGAGAAAATACCTTGAATATCAGCAAGAAGCTTGTCGCTGATAGAATATTTTCCGTTTTCTGCAAGCTGATTCATAAGGTTGCTTACAAGCTTATCATCCTCACCGCTCATATGATAAAGAAGTCTTTCAAGATTTGATGAAATAAGAATATCCATTGACGGAGAAGTTGTGGTATAGAAATCTCTGTTCTTATTATATGTTCCTGTTGTGAGGAAATCAGTAAGAACATTGTTTGAGTTTGATGCACAAACAAGAGTTTTGATAGGAAGTCCCATCATTTTAGCATAATAGCCCGCAAGGATGTTACCGAAGTTACCTGTAGGAACAACAACGTTCATTTCGTCGCCTGCATTAATTTTGCCCATTTCAATCAAATCACAGTAAGCTGAGAAATAATAAACTATCTGCGGAACAAGACGACCCCAGTTAATAGAATTTGCAGATGAGAACATCATATTCTTTTTGGCAAGCTCATCTTTAATTTCGCCGTTTGTAAAGATAGATTTAACTGCACTTTGAGCATCATCGAAGTTGCCGTTAATAGCACATACAGCAACATTCTCGCCCTCCTGTGTAGTCATCTGGAGCTTCTGCATTGGAGAAACGCCGTCAACAGGATAGAAAACAAGAATCTTTGTATGGTCAACATCTTTAAAGCCCTCAAGAGCAGCCTTACCTGTATCTCCTGAAGTAGCAACAAGAATAACGATTGTTTTGCCGTCAGCAGTTTTTTTAGCTGAAACTGTCATAAGATAAGGCAAAAGCTGAAGTGCCATATCCTTAAAAGCACAGGTTGGACCATGCCAAAGCTCGAGAATATTTTTATTGCCGTCAATATTTACAGTAGGAGCAATTTTCTCTGAAGAAAACTTTTCAGCGGCATATGCACCGTTTACACAGTAGTCAAGCTCTTCGTCTGTAAAATCGGTTAAAAACTCTTTGAGAACGATTTTTGCTCTTTCGATATATGACATAGAAACCATTGAGGAAATTTTCTCAATAGAAAAATGAGGAATCTCGCAAGGTACGAAAAGACCTCCCTCTTCGCTGATGCCCTGAGCAATAGCCTGAGCAGCAGTAACTTTTATCGATTTATCTCTTGTAGATGTATAAAGCATATTGATAATATCCTTTCCTGAATTTACTTTATTTTATACTAAGTCAAAGGCATTTTCAAGATATTTTATAGATTTTATTTTTTTATTGTCTGTATATATTTCCATAACATCAAATCTCGGCTGTAAATCGCACTTGTTATTTGCGAGATAAAGCTTTGCACAGGCGATGATTTTATTCTGCTTTGACTGCGTTACAAATTCCGCAGGAGTGGCAATAGAGTGAATATCTCTCTGCTTAACCTCAACAAAGCAGATATACTTTTTATTACAGACAATTAAATCTACTTCACCGAAGCGAGTTGTATAGTTTACATCAAGCAGCTTATATTTTTTCTTTTTCAGATATTTAGCTGCCTCGATTTCCCAAAGCTTGCCTTTATTATTCATTGTTCAAAATCTTCTTTAAAAATGTTTTTCTGTGTATTGGGCAAATACCGTATTTTTCAATCATTTCATAATGAAGCTTAGTACCGTAGCCCTTATGCTTTTCAAATTGATACTGAGGGTATTTTTCAGCCATTTCAAGCATATATCGGTCTCGGCTGACCTTTGCTAAGATTGATGCAGCAGCAATACTTGCACTTTTAGCATCACCTTTGACAATATCCCACTCAGCAATATCAAGTCCAGGCTTTCTGTTGCCGTCAATAAGTGCAATATCAGGCTTAATTTCAAGCCCGTCAACTGCTCGTTTCATTGCGAGAAAAGTTGCCTGGAGAATGTTGATTTCATCTATTTCTTTCTCATCAGCAATACCAATACTGTAACAAAGGCACTCGTCGATTATCTTATCAAAAAGCATATCACGCTTTTTTTTACTGAGTTTTTTTGAATCGTTTACACCCTCAATAACATGTCCTTTAGGTAAAATTACTGCGGCGGCATATACAGGACCTGCAAGCGGCCCTCTGCCCGCCTCATCAACTCCGCAGACTATTTCATAGCCCTCATCCATCGCTTTGTTTTCATATTCAAGCCATTCCATATTTACGGCAGCTCAAGAGTTATTTTTCCGAGCTTTCCTCCTCTGAATTCATCACAAATCATAACTGCGGTGCGTTCGTAATCAATCTCTCCGCCTTTAATGAGAAAACCTCTTTTTTTGCCTATCATTTCGAGAATTTCCCATCCCTGGAGATTGTCAACGCTTTCGAGTTTATATCTGTCTGTTATAGTATTAGGCCTTGTTTTAGCAAGAACCTCAAGCAAACGGCAGGATAAGGTTTCGATATCAGTTACTTCGTCTTTAACTGCACCTGTGAAAGCAAGCTTGTCCCCCACTTCCCTGTCGTCAAATTTAGGCCAAAGAACGCCAGGAGTATCGAGAAGTTCAATACCTTTTCCCACATTAAACCACTGCTGCTGCCTTGTAACACCTGCCTTGTCAGCAACCTTTGCTTTAGCATTTCCTGCCATTCTATTTATAAATGAAGATTTTCCTGTATTTGGTATACCTACAACCATAAGTCTTAATGACTTACCTGCCATACCACGCTCCTCATTTTTCTTTATAACTGATGCAAGAGCCTTGTTTACTGTAGGAATAAAATTATTAAGTCCTTTACCTGTTCTGCAATCTACAGGAAGTGCGTAAATACCTTTTGATTTATAGTAGTCAATCCACATTTTCGTGGCGGTAGGCTCTGCAATATCACATTTATTTAGCAGAACAATTCTCGGCTTACGCTTAATAATGCTGTCAAGCTCCGGATTTGAGGAGCTGTAAGGAATTCTTGCGTCAACAAGTTCCACAACGCCGTCAACTTTATTAAGACTTTCCTTGATTATCCTGCGTGTTTTCGCCATATGGCCCGGAAACCACTGTACTGTCTGTTTTTGAAAATCTGCCATAGTATCACCAATTATTTTATATTTTAAAATCGTTTAAAACCGAATAATCTTTTGCATTAATTATGCCGTCGCCTGTAACATCAAAAAGGAAGAGTGAATCATATTCCGTAGTGTCAATTGTTCTGCCGACAATATACGGTGTCCACATTTCAAGCAGAATATCTGCTGATAAATCAACTTTTTGATTATTACTGCAAGCTGTGCATTTGTATGTAAAAGTGCCGTTATCTGACTTGCTATCAAAGGAATACAAGTGACCTGTTTTGTTCAAGTCAATAATATTATTTGAACTGTCAAAGGCTGTTGAAGTAATATCAAGGGAAGTTTCTTCACTCAAGCTGCCTATATCAACAGCAGTTAATTCTTCACATTCGGAAAGCGAACAGTTGAATACTGTTGACACATTTGGAAGATACGCAAACATAAGGCTTTCGCAGTTATAGAAAGCGTATCTGCCCACTGATGTTACACCCGGAGCAATTATCTTTTTCAAATTAGGGCAATTTGTAAAGGCATAAGAACCGATGCTTGTTATAGATTCAGGCAAAATTACAGTTTCAACAGACTTGTTTCCTGCAAATGCAGCACTACCGAGAGTAGTTACAGGGTTGCCGTTATATGTAGACGGAACTTCAACAGTTTTACTGTCAAAATACTGACAATATCTAAGTTCAGAAGTCGAAGAAGTATAGAGATAGCCATTACCATTTGGCTTAGAAACAGCAATAATTCTGTCATCACTTTTTGCCATATCGTCGGCATAAGCAACTGCATTTACAGTTGCATTGTAATTAAAACTCAACGTATCGCCGTCAACAAAATATCACTTAGACCACTTTGAACTGTTTACCGCTAATGCGGAAGCAGAAGATGTAGTGCAGTAAATTTGTACATTATCATCACAATGAAAAGTAATTTCACCATAGCCTGTATCAGCGTTTTTTGCAAGGTCATAAGTAAAGCTTGCCTGAGAAATTGATTTTCCTGTTAATGCACAGAGAGTAGCATAGCCGTCAATATAAGGGCAATTTTCTACATCATCATAGGAGGTTTTTGTAACAATTGCAGATTTAATCTGCGAAAAAGTCAGCGATGAATCGGCAGTAAGCAAATTTGCAACAACCGACACAACAACAGGCGTTGCAGCAGAAGTACCGCTCCAATAGGCATCTGCACCATCGTAGAATGTGCGAACGCTCGTGCCTACCGCATAAAAATCTACACCGACGCCATAATTTGTAAAGCTTGCTTTTCCTCTGCCGATTGTAAGACCGCCTATACTGAATACTGAACTATAGCCTGACGGATAATGAGTAACGTCCGAGGTGAGCTCTTTTCCGTCATTACCTGACGCAGCTACCATTATCATACCTGCATTATAACAAGAATTGACGGCGTTTTTCTCGCTGGTTGAAGTCTCATAAGCACCATAGCTCATATTGATAATTTTACAGCCCTGCAAACGTGCTTTGCTCATTGCTGTCATAGCAGAAATGCTGCTGAATCCGTTGGTATCTCCCACATCATAAGAGTAAACTTTAACGTTTGGAAGTGTATTATAAACTATCGTACCGCACACCTTAGTGCCATGTATACAATCATCACCTGAAGTATTTCCGAGATTTTCCACTCTGCCTGAAGTGATTTCGTTTTCTTCACAGCCTGAATCAATAACCGCAACCTTAATTTCAGGCAAATCGGTATAATTCTCGTTAATCAGTTTAATCATATCATCAATGCCTTGAGATGCGGTAGCAAAGCATTTTGCGTCGTAATTGTCCAGGAGTTGGTCACTTGCAGGAGTAAGTACTCTGTCAAATTCTGCGTTTTCAACATAACTGAGGCTGCTGTAATAATCTAATGCATTTTGTGCCTGCTCTTTAGTTTCATACTGAAAAACCTGAATATTATCATAACCCGAGGCAGTCTGTACCGCACCCCTAGGGTCAAGCTCTTTCTTACAGGTAACAACTACTCTATTTTCAATTTCGCCGTCAAGCGAGGTTACTTCGCTAAAAAGCTTATCAACCTGCTTAAATTCAATTTTCTCTGCTACGTCTTTGCCGATTTCTATAATACCCACAGAAAAACAGCATACGCAAAGAATAACTGCCAAAACAGCTGATATAATCTTCTTCACAAAAGCACCCCTCAAATGAAAATACTATAGTAAATATAATATCATATATTAAAAATTTTGTAAAGAAAAAAGGCTGTCAGCCGAAATGAATCGGTGACAACCTTGTAGTAATTTAAAATTACTGGATATCTTCCTTAACCTTTGCAGCCTTACCTACACGGTCACGGAGATAGTAGAGCTTAGCACGGCGAACCTTACCTGAACGGATAACCTGAACGTCAACAACATTTGGTGAGTGCATAGGAAATACTCTCTCA
>JAQXUH010000010.1 GCA_029219885.1 Eubacteriales bacterium
ACAGATACTAATTGAATTTTTGTAGGGGATGGCGTCCTCGACATCCCGTAAATAAACAGCATTGTTGGGTAACTCACGGGTCGTCGAGGACGCCGACCCCTACGAAATATCAGCTACACACCTTTGCTAAACTATAATTTACCTCAATTATTCATAAAAAATCACAGGCTGCTCGATAAACGAACAGCCTGCTTTCCATATTTTACATCTAAAAAATAGATAATACGCAATATTAAATTTACTCCTGAGCGGCAGCAAGAGCAGCTGCTTCTTTTTCTGCCTTACGCTGAGCACGCTTTTTCTTTGCCTTATAGCCCATAAGCTTATCAAGGTGCTCGTCAGGAGTTGTGCAAGTGCCGAGAGTTACTGTGCTTGAGCCGTAAATTCCGTGGAAGTCCGAGCCACCTGTCATAAGAATTTTGTGCTTTTTGCAAATCTCGGTAAGCATTTCAATCTCAAGCTCACTGACAGTCGGGTGCCAAACCTCAATACCGTCAAGTCCCATTTCGATATAATTTTCAATCTCGTCGAAATTATCAAAAAATGCGGGATGAGCCAAAACTGCAATACCGCCTGCACCGTGTACCTCGTCAATAACCTCTTTGATATCAGGATATTTAGTAGGTGCGAGAACGTTAGTCTCGCTTTCAGGTGAGAAAAGTGCGTCGTAAAGTCCGCCGAAAACCTCGTTGGTATAGCCTGCGTCCATCAATGCGTGCATAATATGCTGCTTGTAAAGATTGGTAGAGCCTGACGCGTGGTTGATAATGAAGTCCGTAGAAATCGGGAAACGTGACGCAACCTTAAGCATCATAATCTGACCTGCTCTTTTCCTTGCAACTGAAGTACGCTTGCAAAGGCCCTCAAGCCTGTCCGGTGTATCTGCAAGATAGCAAAGAATATGCACCTTTTTGCCTGCCTCGTTATCGAAAGCGGAAAGCTCCACTCCCGGAATAACTGTTACTCCGTATCTTTTACCGATAACCTGTCCTCTGACAGTACCTGCAAGGCAATCGTGGTCTGTTATGGCAATTGTGTCGATACCGCTTTTTTGTGCAATAACAATAAGGTCTTCAATGCCAACAGATCCGTCACTAAGCTTTGTATGACAATGTAAATCCGCTGCCATAACAATCTCCTTTCAAATTTGTGTGGGATGTGCTGATTTGGATAAAACTGCTTTTGTGCCGAAGTAAGCTGCTGCGATAGCCACGCCTTAACACCAAGATATAGTAAATATACAAAAATAGCAGTTTATCCCTCAAAATATATGATACCACGATTATGAACAAAATTCAAGTTTAATTTAGGACAAAACGTAAAAAAATATCTCAAAATATACAGTTTTCCAACAATTTGTCCAAAGTGTTTCTAATAAAACGATATTAAAATTCTTTCAAAGCTCTTGAAAGTCGGCTGACAGGAAGTCCAACAACGTTGAAGTAGTCACCGCAGATACTCTCAACAAGCAAGGCACCCTTGCCCTGAATACCGTAACCGCCTGCCTTATCGAAAGGCTCGCCTGTGTCAAGATAGCTTTCAATCTCCTCATCTGTGAGAGGATAAAACTTCACCTTCGTTTCCACCGAAAAGGTTTCGGCTTTACTGCCTTTTATCACCGTAACGCCTGTGAAAACGCTGTGCTCTCTGCCGCTTAAGGCTTTCAGCATACTAAAGGCGTCGGCTCTGTCAGCAGGCTTGCCGAGAATTTTGCCGTCAACAGCCACAACTGTATCCGCACCGATAACAATATCGTCATCATTTTTGAAAGGCTCTGCCTTTATTTTTGACAGATACTCAACTGCCTTGTCAGGTGAAATTCCCTCAGGCAAGGTTTCGTCAGCGTCGGCTGTTTTAATCTCGAAATCAGGCGTGATGAGAGAAAGAAGCTCACGCCGTCTTGGTGATTTTGATGCTAAAACGAGCATTAAACAGTACCCCTTTCGTAAAGTCCTCTGGTGTATTTGAAGTCAGGCTTTGAGCCTTTTTCATAAAATTCAATAACCTTTTCCACATCACGTCTGCTTTCTGTGGAAAAATAGAAATGGATAAAGTCGGTTTTGATTTCGTCAAGTCTGTCCAGCATATAAACAGGAACGCAGTTAAGGAGCTCCACGCAAGGATAGTCTGAGCAAACCACAGGAAATTCATACCCTTTTCTGTCCGTCAGGCGGCCGTTTTTGTTGCACTCGTAACAGCCGATATCGTTTTTCACAGGACAGTTTCTCGTCAGCATAAGGGGTACTTTTCCATAGGCGATTATGCCTGTATCATCTGCGTTAATGCGGTTCGCCTGTTCCAATGTCAGCTCGAAAGAAAGAATCGGTGAGCTGATAAGATTTGCACTTTCGCTGTTAAAAATGTTCAGTCCGAAGTCGCCGTAAACCTCAAAGCCCATATCCTTTGCAAGCTGATAACCGCCGATATTGGGGCAAAGAATTTTCCTGACGCCGATTTTTTTGAGCTTTTCAAGCTTTTTAGCTATTTCCTTTTCGCAGCCGAACATACCTCTCGGTAAAACTGCACCGGCACGATTATCCACAAAGTCCTCTGCCGAGGAGTTCAGCGGAATAAAAATTCGCTTGAATGGATGCCTGTCAGGTATCTGCTCAGGGCTTGAAAATACTGCCGTTGCATAAGGCGTACTGCTTTTTTCTTCAGGTAAAATAATGCTCAGCGGTTTTGAAACAACCTCTGCATTTTCCGTAACATTCAGCATTTCAACGGCACGGCGTCTTAACTCGTTGATTTTCGATACAGGAACTATCAATCCCTCGTCAAGAGAAACGCTGACATTGTCTGCGAAAAACTGCGTGCCCCCTAATTTCGACAGCCTTTGAGCAAGAGAGTCGGCAGTCATAGGCTTGTTGATAGCCTTTTCGGGAACGTCGCCTGTTACTGTTACAGTCTTTCCGAGAGCCGTGGCAGTTAAGGTGCAAGGCTGATTTTCCCTGCACTCAAAGGCGATATCCATTGGTACAAGAGGATTTTCGTTATCGTAATTATGGCTGATTTCCTTAAGCACGTTTTGGGCGGAAACCACATCCTCCTTCTGCCGAGTGCCGAACATCTGGCTTCCTCTTTTGTCAAGAAGATAGCCGTCGGTGAAACCGCTGCGTGAAAAAACAGAGCGGAGTGTAAATTCGTCGGCGGAGGTGTAACAGCCGTTAATGGCTTTCTTCACCGCAGTAACGGCGGCACTTACATATTCAGGCCGTTTCATTCTACCCTCAATTTTCAGGCTGGTAATTCCCTCAAGGAGGGGCAAATCTTTAATCAAGCTCAAGTCTTTAAGGGACAGAGCGTGAGTTTTTTCACCGCCGGCAGTAAAAGGCAAACGGCAAGGCTGAGCACAAAGTCCTCGGTTACCGCTTCTCGAGCCAATCATAGACGAAAGGTAGCATTGTCCCGAAACAGACATACAAAGTGCTCCGTGAACGAACAGCTCAAGCTCAATATTACTGCTTTCCTTTATTTCTTTTATTTCGTCAAGTGTCATTTCTCTCGGCAGTACAACACGGGAAAAGCCTGATTCTTCAGCGTATTTCACGCCGCTTGGGGACATAATACTCATCTGTGTTGAGCCGTGAAGTCTTGCACTCGGAAAATGCTCCCTGATAATTTTTGCCGTGCCGATATCCTGAACGATAAAGGCATCGACGCCTGCCTCAAGTGCAGCTTTCACCTGCTGATATGCTAAAGAGAGCTCCTCGTCGGATATGAGAATATTGAGAGTGAGATATACCTTAACTCCTCTTTGGTGGCAGTATTCCACCGCTTTTTTAAGTTCTTCATCATCAAAATTGCCGGCGTTACGTCTTGCGTTAAACAGCTTACCGCCAAGATAAACTGCGTCTGCTCCGCTTCGTACACCGGCAACGAGAGACTCCGGACTTCCTGCCGGAGCCAATATTTCAAATTTCATAAATTTCCTTTCAGCCTTTTGCTGATTATTTTCCTGCAAGCTTTTCTCTCAGCTCGGAAATTTCACGGTTGAGCCTTTCAACTTCACGTCTTGCTACGTCAACCTCCATACGTGCTCTTGCACTGTCCTCAAGATAATCTTTAATCTGTGCACGGAGATTATCTGATGACGCACTTGCCTTTTTGCAGGCGTCAGTCTGGTCAAGAGCCACAAGCACAGCAGCCTGTGTCATTGAAAGTGTAGGGTTAGCGTTGCAGATAGACCTGATTTCGTCATTAAGAGTTTCTGCCAGGCCCTCTACATATTCAGGGTCATCCTCGGTAACGATGGTGTAGCTTGCACCGCCGATTTTAACCTGTACCTTGTTTTTATTCATCTCTGTCATCCTTTCAGATTTTACAGTTCTTTGACATTTTTCTGCTTTTTAATAAGTATATCAATAAAATTTATAAAAGTCAATTCCTTTGTCGGTCTAAATTGACAAAACAAATTATAGTTTAGCAAAGATGTGTAGCTGATATTTCGTAGGGGTCGGCGTCCTCGACGGTTCGTTTGCGACCGCTTCCGGTGGAAGAAAAAGGGAGCAAAAAGAACTTAGTAGCGGTCAAAATTTGCCTGCGATATGAGCAGACAGCAAATTTTGGGAACCGCCCTGCGAGACCCGTGAGTTACCCAACAATGCTGTTTATTTACGGGATGTCGAGGACGCCATCCCCTACAATTTCTCAATAAAAATATCCTTACGGCGACGAGTTTGTCGAGGATAAATTAGGCAAAATCGGCTTTTCTCGCCGAGAGGAGCTGTACGAGGGTACTGCCCCGAGGCGAAAAAGTCGAAGCACCAATTACGGCGTGGGGTTCGACGCCCCCGCTGTAATTCAAGTCTGCGGTCGCTGTAACATTTTTATTTTTTATGTTTTGTTATTACGAGAAAGTTAGCCACCGATTTTTTATCGGTGCGGTTTTGTCAATTTAGACCGACAAACTATAATTTAGACCGACAA
>JAQXUH010000011.1 GCA_029219885.1 Eubacteriales bacterium
CAAAAAGAACTTAGTAGCGGTCAAAATTTGCCTGCGATATGAGCAGACAGCAAATTTTGGGAACCGCCCTGCGAGACCCGCGAGTTACCCAACAATGCTGTTTATTTACGGGATGTCGAGGACGCCATCCCCTACAAAAATTCAATTAGTATCTGTAAAACTTGATACGACAAACTATAATTTATCACTATTTATTTCATTTCAAATCAATTTAACTAAAAATACTAATTTAAAATTATTATTTTTTTAATAATTATATATTGAATACAAACAACCTATTTGGTATAATATTTTCCGTATAATGAGAAAGTGCGATTAGGTGAAGAAAATGAGCGAAAACGAGAGAAAAACAAAGACAATAAGTGCCGACGAGCTTGACAGACAGAAACAGTTTTCTCAAAAGGTCAGCTCTGTAATTTCGGCAAGATATGACGAAAAGCCAAAAGCCTGCGTAATAACCTATGGCTGTCAGCAGAATTTGGCGGACAGCGAAAAAATCAAAGGTATGCTTGATTTAATGGGCTACGATTTTACCGATAACAGACTTGAGGCAAAGCTCATTATCTTCAACACCTGTGCGGTCAGGGAGCACGCAGAGGACAGAGTATTCGGCAACGTCGGCTCGCTGAAAAAATATAAGCGTGAAAATCCCGACGTGGTAATTGCTCTTTGTGGCTGTATGATGCAGCAAAAGCATATTGCCGATAAGATTAAGCAGTCCTATCCTTTCGTCGATTTGGTGTTCGGCACTCACGTTGTCCATTGTTTGCCGGAGCTTCTCTACAGAGCGTTGACAGGCCGTAAGCGTGTTTTTGAAATTCCCGATATGGACGGAGCTATTGCCGAGGGCATTCCTGTTAAACGTGACGATGATTCAAAAGCCTGGCTGCCTATAATGTACGGCTGTAACAATTTCTGCACCTACTGTATCGTGCCTTATGTTCGAGGCCGTGAACGCAGCAGAAGTGAGGAGGATATCCTCAAGGAATTTAAGGAGCTTGTTTCTCAGGGGTATAAAGAAATCACCCTCTTGGGACAGAATGTAAATTCCTACGGCAAAGATTTAATTCCCCATGTCAGCTTTTCGCAGCTGCTCCGTGACCTTAACGCTCTCGACGGCGACTTCAGAATTCGCTTTATGACAAGTCACCCAAAGGACTGCACCAAGGAGCTTATCGAAACTATGGCGTCCTGCGACAAGGTTGCACAGCATCTTCACTTGCCGTTCCAGAGTGGCAGTAACCGAATTCTCAAGGCTATTAACCGCCATTACACCCGAGAGCAGTATCTCGACCTTATAAATTACGCAAAGTCCCTTATGGGCGACGAGCTTTCCATTACAAGTGATATTATCGTAGGCTTTCCGGGCGAAACCTACGAGGACTTTAAACAAACCCTTTCCCTTGTTGAAGAAGTCAAAGCCACCTCGCTTTTCACTTTCATCTACTCACCTCGAAAGGGCACTCCTGCCGCAGAAATGCCTGACCCGATTCCTGCCGAGGAAAAGTCAAAATGGTTTAAAGAACTGACCGACTTACAGGAAAAAATCAGTGCATCCCAAATGGCACTTCACAAAGGCAGAACCTATAAGTGCTATGTCTACGGCAAAGGCAAGTTAGGCGATAATTACATTGCCGCCAGAAACGACGGTAATTTGATTATAGAATTTGAGGGTGACGAAAGCCTTATCGGCACCTTTCAAACAATTAAAGTAATCGAACCTCTCACCTTTGTAATGAGAGGCGAATTAGTAAAGGAGAAACAAATATGAGTATTGAATCAGCACTCAGAGAATTAGGCAAAGAAATTCAGAAGGACCAGCGTTTCGCAGCTCTTCAGGCTGCTGCCTCAGCAAATGACGCAGACCAGTCACTCCAGCAGCAGATGCAGGAGCTTCAGCTCATTTCCCTTAAATATCAGCAGGAAGCTGAAAAAGGCGAAGAAGCATCACAGGACAGAATTGCAGAGCTTCAGCAGGACTACCAAAAGCTCTATTCCGACATTATGGAAAACGAGAATATGCAGAAGTATTCCGCAGCCGCATCAGAAATGGAGCAGATGGCACAGTACATCAGCACAATGATTGGTCTTTTCTTCGACGGTCAGGACCCAGCTACATGTGAGCCTCAGGCGGAATGTACACACGACTGCTGCACCTGCGGCGGATGCCACTAATGGCTAAATTTCCTTTATGCGTCGTTGTAGGATGTTCGTAGTATCTTTATACAACTTCACATCCTACGCCTTGCCTAAAGAAATTTATTTTGTTAGTTTTGAGACTAAACTCGGACTAATCTACCAAACCACAAAAACCAAAACAATCAATCACAAAGAGGGAGGATAAAATGGCAGAAAAAAAGTTAAAGCTGTCGCCGATGATGGAGCAGTATTTTAAAATTAAAGGTCAATATATGGACACCATTTTGTTCTTCCGTCTCGGTGATTTTTATGAGATGTTTTTTGATGACGCAAAAATCGCCGCAAGAGAGCTTGACCTTGTGCTGACCGGCAGAGATTGCGGTCAGGAGGAAAGAGCACCAATGTGCGGTGTGCCTTTCCACAGTGCAGACGGCTATATTGCAAAGCTTGTTTCACGAGGCTACAAGGTTGCAATCTGCGAGCAGATGGAGGACCCGGCACTTACTAAAGGCCTTGTCAAAAGAGATGTCATAAGAATCATCACTCCCGGAACAGTTATTGAGGGCAATATGCTTGAGGACGGCTCAAACAATTACCTCTGCTGTGTTTTCACAGGCGAAAAGGATACAGGCGTTTGCTTTGCAGATGTTTCTACGGGAGAATTTCACATTACAGTCCTTGACGGCGAGGATGTGGAGAATAAGCTTATCAATCAGCTTTCCACCTACACCCCAAGCGAGATTATAATGAACTCCAAGGTTCTTGATTTTAGCAAGATTGAGAGCTTTGCAAAGAGAATTAATGCAGGCGTTGAGGTTTTAGACGACGATAAGTTCGATTTTAACAACGCCACAAATCTTATCCTTGAAACCCTGAAGAAAGACGAAATATCTTCTCTCGGTATCGGCCACAGCAAGTCGGCTGTCAGTGCTCTCGGTGCTGTTATCGGATATCTTAAGGAAACTCAAAGGAAGTCGGAAATCGAGGCTCCGTCTGAAATTGAATATTACGACGACGAGCAGTATATGAATCTTGACATTTCCGCAAGGAGAAATCTTGAGCTGACAAAGTCAATGATGACCGGCGACAAGCGTCACTCTCTCCTTTGGGTTATTGACAAAACAAAAACCGCCATGGGTAAGCGTATGATTAAATCATGGCTTGAAAGGCCGCTGATGTCCGTGCCTAAAATCGTTAAAAGGCAGAATGCAGTAGGCGAGCTTGTAGATAATCCTATGATGCGTGACAGCGTACGTGAAGCTTTAACAGGCGTCAGCGATATTGAAAGGCTGATGACACGAATTGTCTACGGTACTGCCAACGCTAAAGAGCTTAAATCTCTCCAGGTGACTATCGAAAGACTTCCTGCCGTTAAATCAGCACTTGAAAATTCATCATCCGCACTCTTAAAGGAAATTTACAAAGGTATTGACCTGCTTGACGATATACGAGAGCTTATTTCAAAAGCTATTGTGGACGAGCCTCCGTTCTCCGTTCGTGAGGGCGGTATGATTAAAGAGGGCTTTAACGAGGAGCTTGACTCTCTAAAGGCTATAATGACAGACGGTGCAGGAGTTATCGCCGCTATCGAAAATGAGCAGAGAGAGCTTACAGGTATTCCAAAACTTCGTGTGGGCTACAATAAGGTTTTCGGCTACTATATCGAGGTAACTAATTCCTACAAGGATATGGTGCCTGAAACCTACATAAGAAAGCAGACGCTGACTAACTGCGAAAGATATATCACTCAGGAGCTTAAGGATTTAGAGGGCAGAATTATCGGTGCAAAGGACAGAAGTGTTGCTCTTGAATATGAGCTTCTTTCATCGGTTAGGGAAACTGTTTCCGCAGAGCTTAACAGACTTCAGCTTACCGCCAAGAGCCTTGCAAGGCTTGATGTTCTTGCATCTCTTGCTCAGGTGGCAGTTAATAACAATTATTGCTGTCCTGTTATTTCAACAGACGGCGTTATCGACATAAAGGACGGCAGGCATCCTGTTGTTGAATCACTTTTAGAGGGTGCACCTTTCGTACCTAACGATACGCTCCTTGATATGAACGACAACAGATGTGCCATAATTACAGGTCCTAATATGGCAGGTAAGTCAACATATATGAGGCAGATTGCTTTAATTTGCCTGCTTGCACAGATGGGCTCTTTTGTTCCTGCAAGAAGTGCAAGGATAGGTATAGTTGACGCCGTATTCACAAGAGTGGGTGCCAGTGATGACCTTGCAACAGGTCAGTCCACCTTTATGGTTGAGATGAACGAGGTTTCCACAATTTTGAAGAACGCTACCCCCTCGTCACTTATTATTCTTGACGAAATCGGCAGAGGTACATCTACCTTTGACGGTATGAGTATTGCAAGAGCCGTTCTCGAATACGTCTGCAAAAAGAAAACTCTCGGTGCAAAAGCACTTTTCGCCACCCACTACCACGAGCTTACCGCTATGGAGGGTATGCTTGACGGCGTAAAGAATTATTCTATCGCTGTTAAGAAAAGGGGAGACGATATTACATTTCTTCGCCGAATTGTCAGAGGCGGTGCAGACCAGAGCTTCGGTATCGAGGTTGCAAAGCTTGCAGGTGTTCCTGACGCTGTTGTCAAGCGTGCAAAGGTAATTCTCAAGGAGCTTGAGAAAAATGCTGTTGAGATAGAGTTTAAAGCTGAAGACGGCGTTATTGAAGAGGACGAAAGCGACATTCAGTATAACTTTACCGCCAACGGCAAAAACGAAATTCTTGAAATTTTAAAAACAGTCGATGTAAACACTCTTACGCCTATTGAGGCTATGCAGACATTGTATGACCTAAAGAAAAAGGCAATGGAGCTTGAATAAATTTTTAACTTTTGACTTGAAAGGAGGACGCATATGGCAAAGATAAATGTTTTACCAAAGGAAATATATCAGCTTATCGCTGCCGGTGAGGTTGTGGAGCGTCCTTCGTCAATCGTTAAAGAAATGATAGAAAATTCAGTTGACGCAGGTGCAAGGAATATTACGGTGGAAATTCAGCACGGCGGTTCAACCTATATCCGCATTACCGATGACGGCTGCGGAATCGAAAAAGACCAGATTAAAAAAGTGTTCGTGTCCCACGCAACAAGTAAAATTTCCGCCAAGGAAGATTTAGATTCTATTGCAACATTAGGCTTTCGCGGTGAGGCTATGGCGTCAATTTCAGCTGTTGCAAAGGTTGAGCTTCTCACAAAGGCGGAGGGCGAGGATATCGGCACAAGATATGTAATTTACGGCGGCGAGGAGATTTCCTTTGACGATGCAGGCTGTCCAAAGGGCACAACAATTGTTGTCAGGGATATTTTCTACAACACTCCCGCAAGAATGAAGTTTTTGAAAAAGGATGTTACCGAGGGCAATTCAGTTGCAGGAATTGTAGACAGAATGGCGATATCCCACCCTGAAATTTCATTCAGATTTATTCGTGACGGCAAGCAGACCCTTATTACCTCAGGCAACGGCGATTTAAAATCTGCCATTTATTCCGTTTTCGGCAAAGAGGTAACAGACGGACTTATTCCTGTTGATTACGAATACGAAAATATGCACCTTTCAGGTTTTGTTTCAAAGCCTACTGCCTCAAGAAAAAGCAGAGCAATGCAGTTTTTCTTCATCAACTCAAGGCTTGTTAAGTCGGCAACGGCTATGGCGGCTCTTGAACAGTCGTACAAAAACTCCATTATGGTGGGACGCTTTCCAATGTGCGTTATGAATATTGAGCTTAATCCTGCACAGGTGGATGTGAACGTTCATCCGGCGAAAATCGAAGTTCGCTTTGCTAACGAAAAGCCTATATTCAATCTTGTATATTATGGTGTAAAAACTGCCATTGAGGCGGATAGAAGTGTTAAAGAGGCTGACTTTTCTCCTACTATCGAGGAGCTTTACCTGTCCGAAAAAGAAGATAACAAGTCATATAAGAATAACGAAAAAACATATTCCGCAAAGCTTGATTTCTTTAAGAAGAAAGACCCTGAGCCTGTTCAGCAGACATTTAAGATTCAGCCGTCAAACAATTTCTGGCAGGAAATGAGTGCTTCAAAGCAGGAATACAGACACGAGGATACAGATGACAGAAAGCTGCCAATAGACGAAAAAAAGTCTTTTGCAGATATTGATATCACTTTTGACGAGCAGACGGAAGAACAGACTGCACAGGAAAATGTTACCGAAGCCCAAAAGCCGTCGGACGTTGATTTTAAGCTGATAGGCGAGGCGTTTAAAACCTATATTATCGTAGAGATAGAAAATCAGCTTTATTT
This sequence comes from Eubacteriales bacterium, assembly GCA_029219885.1. Classification (GTDB taxonomy): domain Bacteria; phylum Bacillota; class Clostridia; order Oscillospirales; family Acutalibacteraceae; genus Eubacterium_R. Next base: position 6,425 of record JAQXUH010000011.1, read on the forward strand.
TATCGACAAGCACGCCGCTCACGAAAGAATGAATTACGAAAGGCTCAAGGCTCAGGCTACTGTTGAAACGCAAATGCTGTTAAGTCCTGTTGCCGTCAATCTTTCAAAAGACGAGTTTTCCACATTCTGTGAGAATATAGAATTAGTCCGTCAATGCGGTTTTGAGGTTGAGGAGTTTGGCGAAAGCTCTGTAATTGTGAGAGCTGTGCCGTCACTTGTGGACGACAGCGACGTTTCTGATTTGATAACAGAAATTGCTCAAAAGCTTTTGGAGCATAAAACCGATATTATTCCTGATAAAATCGATTGGATATATCATTCAGCATCTTGCAGAGGTGCCGTTAAAGCAGGTGACACCACAACGAGAGAGGAGCAGGAGCTTTTCGTTAAAAAGCTTCTTTCAATGCCTGAAATTCGCTTTTGCCCTCACGGCAGACCGGTGTTTATTAAAATCTCCAAGTACGATATTGAAAAGCAGTTTGGCAGAGTGTAGCGTATGAATAACAAAATTATTGTAGTTGCAGGGCCTACCGCATCAGGCAAAACCGCTGTGGGCATAGAAATTGCAAAGTCAGTAGGCGGAGAGATTATTTCAGCCGACTCAATGCAGGTTTACAAAGGTATGCCTGTGGCAACGGCGGCACCTACCCCAGAGGAATGCTCAAAGGTTCCTCATCACCTAACAGAATTTCTTTCTCCTGATGAAAGCTTTTCGGTGGCAGCTTGGTGTGATTTAGCAAAAAAGACTGCCGATGATATTTTATCAAGAGGCAAGGTTCCCGTAATAGTTGGCGGAACAGGTCTTTTCATTGACAGCTTTGTTGATAACCTTTCCTTTGAGGATGTGGAAATTGATACGGCTCTTCGTGAAAGGCTGATGAAAAAGGATATTGACGAGCTTTACAGCGAGCTTATGGCAGTTGACAAGAACGCTGCCGAGAATATCCATAAAAACAATAAAAAGCGTGTTGTCAGAGCCTTGGAGCTTTATTACTCCGGAGTTACGAAAACACAGCAGAATATAAATTCAAGAAAAGAAAAAAGTCCCTATGAGTTTCTGTATTTTGTCCTGACTTACAGCGACAGGCAGACGCTCTATGACAGAATTAACAGGAGAGTTGACCTAATGGTGCAGAACGGCCTTGTTGACGAGGCAAAAACCGCTCTTTCGTCTGACGGCAAAACCTCTGCTCAGGCAATAGGTCACAAGGAGCTTAAGCCTTATTTTGAGGGCGAAATCACCCTTGACAAGGCTCTCGATAACTTAAAAAAAGAAACAAGGCATTATGCCAAAAGGCAGATTACCTGGTTTAAAAGAAGAAACGACGCAGTTTTCTTAAACCTTGACGGCAACAGAGAAGATGCGGTACGCTTGGCAGTCAGTCAATGTGAGGAATTTTTAAATGGCTAAGTCTGATGACAAAAAAGTTAATAAGACGTACAGCAGGCTTGCAAAGGATATTGTTCCTATTGTCATTGTGCTTTTGCTGATTGCCGTGTATATTTTTACAGAGATTTACGGTGCTACTCACGTTGAGGTTGAAACTGTTACGGCAGTTACCTCTACTGTTTATCAGACAATAGACACTAAAGCACTTGTAGTCCGTGACGAGCATATTATCGACAGTGAAAAAAGCGGTGTAACAGTTGCCTGCGTTGATGACGGCGAAAAGGTTAAGCAGGGCGGAAATGTGGCAATGGTGTTTAACTCACAGGAAAGTGCTCAAAGCTATTCATCGGCTCTTGCTCTGCAAGCTCAGCTTGATTACTATATCGACATTGAAAGCCGTGCAGCAGGAACTGCCACAGACGTAGAATCTATTGACAAGGATATTTTAAGCGACGTAAATGATTATATCCGTCAGTCAGCCTTGTATACCTCAGGCAGTCTTGAGGATAGCTCAATGAGCCTTAACGATAAGCTTACACGCCGTCAAATTATTATCGGCGAGAAGATAGATTTTTCCGCCGTCAAGACAAGCCTTCAGGAGCAGATTAACGCTTTGAATGTTGAAAGCTGTAAGCCTGTGGGTTATGTAAATACTGACGAGTCGGGCGTTTTCTCCTCCTACACAGACGGCTGCGAAAGTCTTGTAGATTACAGCAAGGTAAACCAGCTTGACGTAAAGGCTTTTGACGACGCACTTGCACAGGCTCAAAAGGCGGAAAAAACCTCTCATCTCGGAAAAATGATAACCACCTACGAGTGGTACTTCTGCTGCAAGGTTGACGCAAGTCAGATAAAGGGAATTAAAAACGGCGACAGGCTCAGCGTGGCAATTAAGGACAGCGACGATGTAATCGACTGCACAGTTGTCAGCGGTGCCGATGTTGATTTAGGCGTTGATGAAACAATTCTCGTTTTGAGAAATTCAACTATGAACGGTGAAGTGGCGTCAATGAGAGCCGAGGATATCGAGATAAGATATAATTCCTATACAGGCTTTAAAGTTCCGCCGGCGGCAGTTCACGTTGACAGCGACGGAAATAAAATGGTTTATGCTTTAACGGCCAATCAGGTTAAGGCAAGATACGGCGAGATTATTTATTCCACAAAAGATTTTGTTATCTTTGCCTATGACCCTGAAAACAGCGACGGCATTCGCTTGTATGACCAAATAATAACTCAAGGAAAGGATTTACACGATGGAAAAATTTATACCTGATGAAAAAAGACTTCAGTCTGTTGAGGATAACTACAAAGCTATCAAGGCAAGAGTTGAAGAATCTGCAATCAAAGCCGGAAGAAATCCTGCCGACGTTCGCCTTATGGCAGTTACAAAGACAGTTGAGAGCGTGTATATTAACAGAGCCCTTGATTTAGGTGCTGATTTAATCGGCGAAAACAGAGTACAGGAATTTTTAGGAAAGAAAGACGAGCTTCACCTTGACGGCGTTGAAAAACACCTTATAGGTCATCTGCAAACTAATAAGGTTAAGCAGATTGTAGGTGAGGTTGATATGATTGAATCTGTTGATTCTCTTCATCTTGCAAAGGAAATCAGCAAGGTTTCCTCAAACAAAGGAATTACAACTAATGTTTTAGTTGAGGTTAATGTAGGAAAAGAGGACTCAAAAAGCGGAGTATATATCGAACAGCTTGAGGAGCTTCTTTATCAGATTTCCGAGCTTAACGCAATTAAGGTTAAAGGACTTATGACAATTCCGCCTATATGCGACAGCGAAAAGGAAGTTTCTGATTATTTTTCGTCAATGTATCAATCTTTCATTGACATTAAAGGCAAAAACATAGATAATGTAGATATGGATATTTTATCAATGGGAATGAGCGGTGATTTTGAGGCTGCCGTTGCCAATGGTTCAAATATTGTACGTGTAGGCTCCGCAATCTTCGGAGGAAGAAAATATTTTTAGGAGAGGCGAATATGGGATTTTTAGACAAGATTAAAGAGATTGTCAGCGAAAGCGACGAGGACGATTTCGACGATTTTTATGAGGATGACAGCAGTAACACTTCGATAGGACTTGCCCCTCCTGTAAGAGACAGGCCGTCAAGGCGTGAGCGTGACACAAGCGAGGAGCGTTTTACAGAGCGTCCGAGAATGAGAAGGCACGACAGCGACAAGGTTGTAAACATTCATACAACTGCTCAGCTTCAGGTTATTCTTGTTAAGCCTGAAAGATTTGAAGAGGCTGCCGCAATTGCTGATAACTTCAACGAGAAAAGAGCAGTTGTTCTTAATCTTGAGGGTACAAACCGTGACGTTGCCCGCAGACTGCTTGACTTTTTAAGCGGTGTGGCTTATGCCGGTAACGGACAGATAAAGCGTGTGGCAAACAGTACGTATATCATTACTCCGTATAATGTCGATGTTATGGGCGACCTTATCGACGAGCTTGAAAATAACGGAATGTTTATGTAATTTGTGATGAAATGTAAGGCAGGAGGATATATATGATTACACCAAGTCAAATTCGTGAAAAAAAGATTTCTACTGTTGAAGCCGGCGGCTATGACAGAGGAGAGGTAAACGAGCTTCTTTTAGAGGTTATCGAGTCCTACGAGGCAATTTATGCCGAGAACAAGGAGCTTTACAGAAAAATGGAAATTCTCGCCAACCGTATTGAGGAATACAGAGCTGACGAGGATTCGATTAAAACAGCACTTATCACAGCACAGAAAATGGCGTCTAAGGTTGAAAGCGAGGCAAAGGAAAAGGCAGAAAAAACTATTTCCGACAGCACCGCATCTGCTCAGCAGACAGTTCTTGACGCTAAAGCAAAGGCTGATAAGATTATCGGCGAGGCAAGAGATTATGTTGCAGACCTTACTAAAGAAAAGGAGCAGGCTGCGGCAGAGATTGTTGCAAGTGCAGAGAAAAAGTCAAATGACGCTATCGCAAGTGCCAAGGTAGTGGCACAGGATGTTCTCTCTCAGGCAAAGGCTCTTTCCAAGGAGATTATCGACAAGGCAAAGGCTGAAAAGGTATATCACGAGAATATTGTGACAAAGCTGAAGCAGGAGTCTGAAAGCTTTAAGGAAAGCCTTGTTACTCTTTACGAAAGTCAGCTTGAAAGACTCAGAGAGCTTAGTGAAATGCCTGTTTCCGAGGCAGAGGAAGAAGAAAACATCAACAAGCTTGAGGATGAGCTTAACACTCTTATTTCAAACATAGATGAGGTTACAGGCGGTGAGGTTCAGGAAAGTGAGCCTGAAGAAACAGTTGACGCCGAGCCTGAAGCAGAGGAAGCTGTTGAAGCTGAAGAAGAAACAGAGCCTGCTGAAGAAGTAGACGAAACAGCAGAGAAAACAGCAGAGGAAACTGTTGAAGAAACAGAGGAAGAAACAGAAGATACAGCAGAAGAGGATGAAATCGACAACATTATTGAAGAGATTGAGTCTATGGAGCCTGCTGATTTTGAAGAAATAGCAACAAAAGAGGACGACGAGCCTGTCAGCGAAGAAGATGTAGATAAGGCTATCAACGCATTTTCAAGCGACGAAATCACACCTATTGAGGACTCTCAGCCGTCAATTCCCGTAATTGAGGATGAGCCTGAATTTGAAAGCGAAATGCCTTTTGAAAGCTATTTCAATGTAAACAGAGAAGACCCTCACAACACAAACGAAACTATCTCTCTCATTCCTCCTGACGATGACGAGGATGACGAGCCGACTAAGTTCAAGGGCTTTTTCAAAAAGAAAAAATAAACCTATCAAGGAGTTAATATAATGGATTATAACGAAACTTTAAATTTACCAAAAACCGACTTTCCTATGAGAGCGGGACTTCCTACAAGGGAGCCTGAATTTCTTGCTCGCTGGGAAGCAAATGACCAGTACAGAAAGCTGATGAAAAATAACGAGGGCAAACCGCTGTTTGTTCTCCACGACGGACCTCCGTATGCCAACGGCGATATTCATATCGGTCATGCTCTTAACAAGACCTTAAAGGACTTTATCGTAAGATATAAGAATATGACAGGTTATCAGTCACCTTTTGTTCCCGGTTGGGACACTCACGGTCTTCCTACCGAGCTTGCTGCAAGAAAGAAAGCAGGCATCAGTGCAGAGACTAATATTTCTGACCTTGAGCTCAGAAAAATCTGCCGTGATACAGCTTTAGGCTTTGTAGATGTTCAGCGTGAATCATTCAAGAGACTTGGTATTATTGCCGAGTGGGATAATCCTTATATTACTCTCAAAAAGGAATTTGAGGAGGAGCAGATTAAGGTATTTGCAAGTATGGCATCAAAGGGCTATATCTATAAGGGACTTAAGCCTGTTTATTGGTGTCCTGATTGTAATACTGCTCTTGCCGAGGCAGAGATTGAATATGCTGAGGACCCTTGCCACTCAATGTATGTTTAGTTCAATGTAACAGACGATTTGGGCAAGCTCACCGCTATGGGTGCAGATTTGTCAAAGACATATTTCGTAATCTGGACAACAACCACATGGACACTTCCTGCTAACGTTGCAATCTGCGTAGGCCCTAACTTTGAGTATT
>JAQXUH010000012.1 GCA_029219885.1 Eubacteriales bacterium
CAGACGGGGGTTAAAATTATAGTTTGTCGGTCTAAATTGCAACAAATTTTCGGCTCCCTTGTGTAAAGGGGTTCGTTTGCGACCGCTTCCGGTGGAAGATAAAGGGAGCAAAAAGAACTTAGTAGCGGTCAAAATTTGCCTGCGATATGAGCAGATAGCAAATTTTGGGAACCGCCCTGCGGAACCACTTGCGTTTTGAAAAGTCTGACTGAATTGATAACGGGATGTCGAGGACGTCATCCCCTACAAATTCTCAATAAAAATATTCTTACGGCGACGAGTTTGCCGAGGATAAATTAGGCAAAATCGGCTTTTCTCGCCGAGAGGAGCTGTACGAGGGTACTGCCCCGAGGCGAAAAAGTCGAAGCACCAATTACGGCGTGGGGTTCGACGCCCCCGCTGTAATTTAAGTGTGCGGTCGCTGTAACATTTTTATTTTTTATGTTTTGTTATTACGAGAAATTTAGCCACCGATTTTTTATCGGTGCGGTTTTGTCAATTTAGACCGACAAACTATAATTTAGCATTTTGTAAATTCAGGCTGACAAATAAAAATAATTTATACTTGTTTTTATCAAACTAATGTAGTATTATATACCCGTATTTTTAGGAGGCGATAAAATGATACAGGCATCTAACGTTACAGTGCAGTTCGGCGGAAGAGTTCTTTTCGAGAGAGTAAACGTAACATTTTCACAGGGAAACTGCTATGGTATTATCGGTGCTAACGGTGCAGGAAAATCTACATTTTTGAAGGTCCTTTCAGGCGAGCTTGAGCCACAGAAGGGTGAGGTTTTTATCACTCCGGGCGAAAGACTTTCGGTTTTAAAGCAGGACCACTTTGCTTATGATGAGTATGAGGTTATCAGGACTGTTCTTATGGGCAATCCTCGTTTGATAGAGGTTATGGAGGAGAAGGACGCTCTTTATATGAAAGAGGACTTTTCTGAAGAGGACGGAATTAAGGCAGGCGAGCTTGAGGCTGAATTTGCTGATATGGATGGTTGGAATGCTGAATCTGACGCAGCATTTATGCTCAATAAATTAGGCGTGCCTGATGAATATCACTATATGAAAATGGCAGAGCTTCCGTCGGATATGAAGGTTAAAGTGCTTCTTGCACAGGCACTTTTCGGAAATCCTGATATTCTTCTTCTTGACGAGCCTACCAACCACCTTGACCTGTCGGCTATTCGTTGGCTGGAAAACTTCCTTATGGATTTTGAGAATACAGTTATTGTCGTATCTCATGACAGACATTTCCTCAACAAAGTCTGCACTCATATCTGTGATGTTGACTTTGGTAAAATTCAGCTTTATACAGGTAACTACGATTTCTGGTACGAATATACACAGATGCGTCAGCGTCAGGCAAGAGACCAGAACAAGAAAAATGAGCAGAAGATTAAAGAACTTCAGGAATTTATTCAGCGTTTCTCTGCAAATGCTGCAAAATCAAAGCAGGCAACCAGCAGAAAGAAACAGCTTGACGCTCTTGAAATGATTGATATGCCTGTTTCAAGCAGACGTTTCCCATATGTTGATTTCAAGCCTGACAGAGAGTGCGGTAACGACCTTCTTCGTGTTGACCACTTAACAAAAACTGTAGGCGACAGAAAAGTTCTTGACGATATTTCTTTCGTTATTCATCCGAGAGAAAAGGTTGCTTTTGTCGGCTCTGATGTTGTGGCAAAGACTACACTCTTCAAGATTATTATGGGCGAGCTTGAGCCTGACGAGGGCTCATTCAAGTGGGGCGTAACTACCACACAAAGCTACTTCCCAAGTGATAACAGCAAGTATTTTGACGGCGTTGACCTTACTCTTGTTGACTGGCTCAGGCAGTATACAACCTACACTCTTGAGGCCGATATCAGAGGTTGGCTTGGCAGAATGCTTTTCTCCGGTGAGGAAGCTCTCAAAAAGGCGAATGTCCTTTCCGGTGGTGAAAGAGTACGTTGTATGCTTTGCAAAATGATGCTTTCAGGTGCTAATGTTCTTGTCCTTGACGAGCCTACCAACCACCTTGACCTTGAATCTATTACAGCTCTCAATAACGGTCTTATCCGTTATCCTGAAACTATTCTCTTTACTTCTCACGACCATCAGTTTGTGCAGACTGTGGCTGACAGAATTATTGAGATTTCAGGCAGCACTATCCTTGACCGCAAGGGAACATATGACGAATTCCTTGAGGATTTCAGCGAGGAACAGCTTAAAAAATATTAATATTTTTGCAATAACAAAATCGGAAAGGTTACAGGCCTTTCCGATTTTTCTTTTTATAATTATAGTAATTTTATTATTTCTTGTATTATTCCTTTAAGCTGTATTTGTTTATCTTGGCTTAATGATGCTATCATTGGGCTTATGTCAAAAGAAGATTCGTTTTCATTACCATAAACTATATAATTAGGAGTAACGTGCAGAGCAAGACAAATTTTTTTTAATGTAAATACAGTCATTCCTTTTTTGCCTGATTCGATATCTGCGAGAAATTGAGTTGAAATATTTGAAAGCTCAGCTAATGTTTCTCTTGTTAGTTTTTGATTTTTTCTTAGTGTTCTGATTCTTTCGCCCATTTCAATATTGTCTTTGTTGTCTTTGTTCATTTGACCACCACCTATGGATATAGTATAACCAAAACCAAAGTAGTAAAAAATCATCAATAGTTGTTGACAAAAGTAAACTATTGATGTATAATTGCGGTGGAATTGTTTCAAGGAAGGTGAATTTTATGAATAATGTAAGTACAAAACAAATGCTTGATTATTTGAGAATTGCGGTGCAGATGGAAAATGATTGCCGTTCAAGTGATTTGTTAGCCGGTAAAATTAGTGCCAGAGCACGAGAAATCAATTCTACAAAGTATTATACCGAACAGCAGTATCTTCTTGATGTAGCAAGAGACCCTGCTGATTTAAAAAAAAAAGCTGATGCCAAGGTGGCTGAAACTGTATTTTATTTTCGTTCCAATCAGTCTTGTTTCCGCTTTGTTTCAAAGCTTTAAGTTTTTTGTTTTGGCAGGACTTATTTATCTTGCTCTTTTTGTAGGAATTATGGTTTTTTTAAAATCTCGCAGAAAGAAAAGAGAGCAAGAGGCTGCACAGAGGCATATCGTATATAAAAATAAACTTGATAATGCAAATCATCAAAGAGAAGTTAACGCTGCAATTATAGATAATTATTCTGTTCAGTTTGAAGAAGCTAAAAATGCTCACTCCATAGCTCTAAATAATTTACACACTCTTTACAGCGAAAATATTTTGCCTGAAAAATACAGAAATTTCGCTGCGGTTACCACTATGTATCAATGGCTTAGAGACGGTCGTTGTACGGAGATTTACGGTCACGGCGGGCTTTATGATACATATGAATATAATTTGCAAATCGGACAGATTATTGGAAGCCTTAACGAGATTAACAGAAAACTTGATATTGTAATTAGTAATCAAAATTTGCTTTATAATGAAATAAAAAGAGGTAACGATATTGCAGAAAGAACATATCAAAGTGTACGCAGAATAGAAGAAAATTCTGACAAGTTGCTCGGAGAGACAAGACAAATTAAGCAAAACACAGAAATTATTGCAAGGGAAGAAGCATATCAAAGCAGACTCCAAGAATATGCAACTTACCGTGCACTATATTATTAATAAAAGATAAGGAGAAAAAAGAATGACAGCAGACAGAATTCAGTGGTATGCTGAAAATGAAAAGTATTTCAGTCAAGTCTGTCAAAAAGCAATATTCAGTATGCTTGAGGATATTGACAAAGAAACTTTCCAGAAAGCAAAAAAGCTCAAATTTAAAGACCCGGGTAAAGCCTTTATGTTATCCGTTTTATGTGGATGGTTGGGTATCGACAGATTTTACATAAAAAGTCCTATTGTCGGTCTTATAAAAATGGGCACTCTTGGCGGCCTTTTTGTATTGTACATAATTGACCTCTATACAATAAAGAAGCGTACAATAAAATACAACAATAAGTTGGCTTTGAAATGCTTTAATGCTAACGATGAAGTATTGTGGTGCTTTGAAAACGAGGACGACCAAGGCATACTTGAAAATAATCAAAAGGCAGCCAGCACAATTAATACTATCATAAACATTATAGACAATTGATATCATTTGCAATAACAAAATCGGAAAGGTTACAGGTCTTTCCGATTTTTTTTATAGACCTAAAATAAGGACTGTATATTTACAACGTCAATGCGACGAGTTATAATTAGGATAGGAAAATAAAATTCGGAGGTTACTGATATGTCTTTTGATAATGATTTTTTCGACGATTATATGTACGAGGATGCAACAGGCGGCTTTGACGAAGAGGACAGACTTTCAGGAAGAAATTACGACCCTGAACTGTTTTTCGACGATGACGGCGATTGCAATTATGACGATATTGCTGATTACGACGATGACGATGATGACGGAGTCAAGGCCTTTCCTTTGTTCTCACTATCGGTGGCCGCAGCAATGATAATGAAAATCTCACCCCTGAGCAAATTGAGTTCAGAAAGAAATATTATAACTCCAACAACTATCCTGCTATCAGGGAATTTGTCCGTGAAAATTATCCTGAAGTTAAATTGACAAAAAGTGAAGAATATGAGCTTTCCGACGCTTTCTTTTCAAGATGTATGAAAAAGCAGCCCGATTTGGCTTTTACGATTTGGAAAGATATTTTGGAGCATTTTCCGCAGGATATGCTGCTTGAAGATTCCCGATATTTTGTTGATGACTTTTTAGAGGTTGCCTGCCGACTTCAGGACGACTTAATTATTGATGAGCTTAAAAATGATGAGGACTTTTATGACGCGTTATTAGTGAATGCCCATTCATCAATAAGCTCAGGCAGAATAAGATTATTCGGTGTTGCAATTGATAAAAAAGATTATGATTTCTTTTGGAAGCTTTATGACCTTACAAAAAAGCAGTTTGCTGATTTGAAAGGCATAGTCGACAAATATAAAGAAGATTTTGAAGAATTTATTTACAGAGTGTTGGATAATTATTCATGGCGTTTACAGAATAATCGGGAAATAGAGCTGTTGGAGAAAATTCGTGATGACCAGACTGACGAGGAGTTAATAAATCTTATCGACCAATATATTGAAGAAATAAATGATGAGTTAGAAGAAGAAAGAAAGGAAAAAGAGGAAGAGGAAAAAGAACGCAGAGAGGAAGAAAGAAAGGAAAAAGAGAAAGAGGAAAAAGAACGCAGAGAGGAAGAAAGAAGAGTAATTGAAGAGTGTGAGGAAGATTGTGACGATGAATTGTCTTACGCTTACTTATACGACGAAAACAGTAAACTTCGTAAAGAAAATTACAAGCTTAATTCAATTCTCGGTCTCCTTATGGAAAATCAGCCTGTAAATACCAGAATTTCAGGAATTTATTACTTGGAGGATAAGTCAGTTATAGATGATGCCAAGATAAACACACCAGTGACACTTGTTCGTGAGAAAGATAACGAGTATGATTCTAATGCGATTTTAGTTCTTTTAAATGACAAAAAATTAGGCTATGTGCCGAGAGGTATTAATGATTATTTAGCAAAAATTATGGATTCGGGCAAAGCTCTTACAGGAACAATATTCAGCATTTATATGACCGCACAAAACACCAATATAAAGATTGATATTACTATGGCCGAATAGATTGTGTTTTTCAAAAATATTTGATATAATGCTTTCAGGCGGTGATTTTATGGATATTAATTTAGTACAGCACGCAAAAGATTATATTGATGATTTGGCAAAGGGAATCAATCCTCTTACTCAGGAAGAAGTGGGCGACAATGATGTGGTGAATAATGTTAAGATTTCACGCTGTCTTTTCTTCGTTTCGGATGTTCTCGGTGAGGTTATTGAAAACGGCGGTATCGGTAAGGTTGTATATAAAAAATCGTCAGCCTTTTCAGCCGACGCAATTGATTTGAGTAAAATTGAAATTTCTCCTGTGCCCATTAACGTTTCAACTATCGTGAAGAATATTAACGAACAGCGTCCTGATGATATGGATAAGCTTAAGGTTACGGCAGTTACAAGCTGGCTTGTTGATATAAATTTGCTCAGCGTTATTCAAATCAATAACAAAAATCATAAAACCGTAACTGCTGAGGGTACCGCTATGGGTATTCTTCAGGAAAAGCGTCAAGGTGCCTACGGCGAATATTATAACATTCTTTATTCCGACTCGGCACAGCAGTTTATTGTTGATAACCTCAGCTCCATTGTCGACGGCGGATATAACAGTAAAGCAAAGAAGAATTCAGATAGAGTGTAAATTATAGTTTAGCGTATCAAGTTTTACAGATACTAATTGAATTTTTGTAGGGGATGGCGTCCTCGACATCCCGTAAATAAACAGCATTGTTGGGTAACTCGCGGGTCGTCGAGGACGCCGACCCCTACGAAATGTTAGATACACACTTCCACTAAACAACAATTTATACCAACAAACAACCGCCGAAAATTTTTCGGCGGTTGTGCTTTTTGTTCAAAATAATTAACTTTTACAACCGACTTGCTATCCAATCAACAGCAAAGATTGTATATCATTTTGAACTCGTCAAAGGTCAGAGAATCTTTGCCTACCGACTGTGTCAGCTTTATACCGGGAATACCTCGTGCGTACACTTTGGAATTGACGTTAATATACATCCAGTCAACGCCCTTGTACCATCCTTTGGAATGTTCCCAAAGCTCAAAGCCGTTGTCCTCAAGCCATTTCAGTATGTCTTCGTTTTCCTGCATATTTTTCTCACGGACAAGAAACGCTGCGGTGCCTTGAGATATGTCCCTATGCTCCTTTTTCGGCTGCTGCATCTGAGCAAACTTCTCGCTGTCAACAGCTTTAATTTTGCCTGTAAAGTAGTTTTCTTCACCGCTTATATACTTTTCATAATCGATTCTGACAACTATTTTTCCGTCATTAACAGTTAGCCCGCGGTACGCTAAATTCGACACGTAGCCGTCAGCTCCGGTAACTGTCATATCGTCGTGAAGCACGAAAGTACAGCACTTTTTACCGCAGTCCAAAGTAAAACCCTCAGATTTTGCGTCAGCGACAAAACGCTTTGACATTTCCTTGCTGTGCACCGATACGTAAACGTAGTAGTCGGGATTTAACAGGTCCTTGATTTTTCTTTTTTGCATAATAAAACGCTCCTTAAAATTTATTCCTAAAGAGCGTTTGAGAAACCCATAGGTCAAGCATTAGCACCTTGCAGAAAGCAGGTTGCTGTGTGGTCATAGGGCTTGTCCCTCGCACACTCTTTATAGGTTGTTTATTCGTTTTTTGTGATTTCACTATACCATATCACCACATCGTTTGCAATAAAATAAAATTCATAGTCCCGAAATCAGTACGATATCATTTGTGTAAATCAATAATTTACATATCCCACCACGTGTGGTATAATTGATTTGGTAAATTATAGTTTAATGGAAGTGTGTATCTAACATTTCGTAGGGGTCGGCGTCCTC
>JAQXUH010000013.1 GCA_029219885.1 Eubacteriales bacterium
CTTGTGGTATCCTTTTTTTATTTTATATAGAGATATTAGCAAGGGCTCGAACCTGTGACAAGCTGCTCCAAAACCGCTTTATCCGGTTTTGGGAGAAACAGTCCGGTGGTTCGTTTGCGACCGCTTCCGGTGGAAGATAAAGGGAGCAAAAAGAACTTAGTAGCGGTCAAAATTTGCCTGCGATATGAGCAGACAGCAAATTTTGGGAACCGCCCTGCGAAACCACTTGCGTTTTGAAAAGTCTGACTGAATTGATAACGGGATGTCGAGGACGCCATCCCCTACGAAATATCAGCTACACACCTTTGCTAAACTATAATTTACACACAAAAGCCTTGCGAAAATTCGCAAGGCTTAAATCATTATTTTTTAATTCAGAAACAACAAATCAATTACCCAAACCTACCATTGATATAATCTGCGGTACGCTTATCCGACGGGTTATTGAAAATCTTCTCGGTATCGTCAAACTCCACAACCTCGCCTAAAAGGAAAAAGGCGGTTTTGTCGGAAATTCTCGCCGCCTGCTGCATGGAGTGAGTGACGATAACGAGTGTAGAATCTTTCTTAAGCTCCAGCACCAGGTCCTCAATCTTCAGCGTTGAGATAGGGTCAAGGGCGGAAGTAGGCTCATCCATAAGAATAGCCTGTGGGTTGACGGCAAGAGCACGGGCAATACATAATCTCTGCTGCTGACCGCCTGAAAGAGCGAGAGCACTTTTCTTCAGCTTATCCTTTACCTCGTCCCAAAGAGCGGCTTTTTTGAGATTATCCTCAACAATTTCGTCAAGCTGATTTTTCTTCTTTATGCCGTGAGTACGAGGGCCGTAGGCAATATTATCGTAAATGCTCATAGGGAAAGGGTTCGGCTTTTGGAAAACCATACCCACATTTTTTCTCAGCTCGTTTACGTCTGTATCCTTGAAAATATCCTTGCCCTCAAAGCGGATGTCACCGCTGATTTTACAGCCGTCAACCAAATCGTTCATCCTGTTGAGAGTTTTGATAACAGTTGATTTTCCGCAGCCTGAGGGACCGATGAAAGCCGTAATTTTCTTTTGGGGTATTTCGAGATTTATATTTTTTACAGCCTGAAAATCGCCGTAAAAAAGGTCAAAGTTTTTTATATCAAAGCAATTCATTTAATTACCTGTACCTTTTGAAATTTTCTTTGCCACAAGGTTTGAAAGTCCGTTGATTATCAGCACTACACCTAAAAGCACTACGGCAGTTGCGTATGCCTCGTCGGTATAAAGTCCCTCGTTAAGCAGGCAGTAAAGATGTACCGACAGCGTTCTTGAAGATGATGTAAGCTTTTCTGCCGCGTCGGGAACTGTTCCTGCGGTGTAAATGAGTGCCGCTGTTTCGCCTACAATTCTGCCGATAGCAAGAATAACGCCTGACAAAATTCCAGGAACTGCCGAGGGAAGAACTATCCTGAAAATAGTGCGGAGCTTTCCTGCTCCGAGACCGTATGAGCCCTCTCTGTATGTATCGTCAACTGCCATTAACGCTTCCTCTGATGTCCTGATAATAACCGGAAGAACCATAACTGCCAAGGTCAGCACGCCTGCTATCAGCGAGAAATCGAAATTTGCTGAAATTACAAACGCAAGATATCCGAAAAGTCCGTAAACGATAGAGGGAATACCCGCCAAGGTTTCATTGGTAAGCCTGATAAGCTTTACGAATTTACTTCCCTTTTTAGCATATTCCACAAGATACACGGCGGAAAACACCCCTACGGGAACGGCAATGAGAAGTGTTAAAAAAGTCAGATACAGCGTGTTGATAATTGACGGGAGCATTGACTGATTTTTAGATGTGAAATCGACAGCGAAAAGCTCCGGCTTCAAGTTGGGTATGCCGTTTACCAAAATGTAGGCAACGATAAAAACGATTGAGCCTACTGTTATTACCGCACTGAGCATTACAAGAATGCGAATGGCAAGAGAGCCGGGATGCCTGAGGCTGTTTTTTATTTTATCCAAATCAAGCATCCTTCTTTCTTGTTACTGCGGAAAAGCAGAGATTTATAATAAGTATGAACACAAAGAGGACTGCCGCCGTGGCGATAAGTGCCTTTCTGTGAAGTCCTGAGGCGTAGCCCATTTCAAGCACGATATTGCCTGTAAGAGTACGCACGCCTGATGTGATTGAATCGGGCAGAACTGCCTGATTGCCTATAATCATTACAACCGCCATAGTTTCGCCGATAGCTCTGCCGATACCTAAAATTATTCCGCTGAGAACGCCTGATTTGGCGGCAGGAAGAACAGTTTTGAAAATCGCTCTTTCCTTTGTTGCACCTAAAGCCACAGCACCCTCGAAATATTGCGGCGGCACGGCACGGAGTGATGATTCGGATGTGTTGATTATAGTTGGCAGAATCATTACGCCTAAAAGAATTGAGGCGGTAAGTATTCCTTTTCCGCTTGTGCCTGTAATTTTCTGCATAATGGGAACTACAAGGACAAGGAAGAAAAAGCCGTAGATAATAGACGGCACCGACGCCAAGAGATTTACTAAAGGCTTGACGAATTTATAAATTCCCTTTGGGCAGTAGCTTGCCATAAACACCGCCGTCAGAACGCCGATTGGCACGCCTACGATTACTGCACCTGCCGTAACATAAAGGCTGGCACAAATCATTGGAAATATGCCGTATAAATCTTGCTTTGGCTTCCACTCCATTCCGAAAACGAAATTTGTAAAGCCGATTTCCTTAATTGCAGGTATTGCGTTTGAGAATATGAATATACATATTGTAACTACTGCCAAAATTGACACGCAGGCACACACCATAAACACAAAACGCATACCTTTTTCTTTAAGCTTTTGGGATTTCACTTGTTATTTAACGTCCTCCCAAGCAGTTGTTTCGCCTGTGAAAATTGACTTAATCTGCTCTGCTGTTAAGTTTGATACGTCGTTGTTGTTGTTTACGATTACTGCGATACCGTCAAGGGCAATCTGTACAGGTGTAAGTGTTGCTTTTTCTTCGTCCTTAAGCTCTCTTGAGGACATTGCAATTTCTACTGCACCCTCAATAGCTGCCTCGATACCTGCACCTGAGCCAGGCTGCTGAATTTCAATCTGTACTTCAGGATTAAGCTCCTTGTACTTGTCAGCAAG
The DNA here is from genome assembly GCA_029219885.1 of Eubacteriales bacterium. Classification (GTDB taxonomy): domain Bacteria; phylum Bacillota; class Clostridia; order Oscillospirales; family Acutalibacteraceae; genus Eubacterium_R. The sequence goes on from JAQXUH010000013.1 coordinate 3,136, forward strand.
AACTTCCATTACAGGAGCAACTGATGTTGAGCCTGAAATTGTAACTGTACCCTTAAGACCTGATGCGGTGTAAGCTGTTTCGCTTCCTGTGCTGATGTAGCCCTCTTCCTCGATAACTGCCTGTCCGTCAGCACTTAAAATGTAGCTGATGAAGTCCTGTGCAAGGTCTGAAAGCTCTCCGTCCTTGTATGCGATAACGAAAGGTCTCTGGAGCTTGTAGCTGCCGTCCTTAACAGTATCAGTGCTTGGAGCAACGCCGTCAAGGGATACTGCCTTTACGTCATCGGAAAGTGAGCCGAGAGAAACATAGCCGATTGCCTTTTCGTTTCCTGCAACTGTTGCAGTCATAACTGATGTGGAGCTTGTGATTTCAGCAGCAGCTGCTGTGTTGTCATTGCCCTCTTCGTCAACAATTCCCATAAGCTCGGTGAATGCGTCTCTTGTTCCTGAGCCGTCCTCTCTTGATGCAACGGAAATCTGTCCTGTTACGCCTGCTGCGGCAGGTGTCTCGCCGTTATCCTCTGATGATGCCTTGCAGCCTGCAAATACTGCTGTAATTACTGCTGCTGCAAGAATTGCACAAATGATTGATTTTCCTAATCTTCTGTTTTTACTCATTTTTGATTTACCTCTTTAATCTTTATTCCGAGCTTCCCCGCTCGGTACGATTCGATAATATCACCCGTTTATTAAATTCAAATTTGATTGGTGCATTGTTTTGGTAAATCTTATGTTAAATTTGTGTTTAGCGTATCAAGTTTTACAGATACTAATTGAATTTTTGTAGGGGATGGCGTCCTCGACATCCCGTAAATAAACAGCATTGTTGGGTAACTCGCGGGTCTCGCAGGGCGGTTCCCAAAATTTGCTTTCTGCTCATATCGCAGGCAAATTTTGACCGCTACTAAGTTCTT
>JAQXUH010000014.1 GCA_029219885.1 Eubacteriales bacterium
AAGAACTTAGTAGCGGTCAAAATTTGCCTGCGATATGAGCAGAAAGCAAATTTTGGGAACCGCCCTGCGAGACCCGCGAGTTACCCAACAATGCTGTTTATTTACGGGATGTCGAGGACGCCATCCCCTACAAAAATTCAAATAGCATCTTTTAAATTTGATACGCTAAACTATAATTTACTAAAACACATCATTCAAACTAATCTGCTTATTGAAACTTTCTCTATAAAATGTTTGTTCAAAAATATCAGATACAATGCCATCAAAAAATCTACTGTCTTGAATTAAATCTAATGAATACTCAATGCAGTATATCTTGTCGTCTATTGCCAAAAGAGAATAGCCTGTATAATCAGCAGAATTATAAAGCAGGCTGGAAGGAGAAAGATTATTGACTAAATCGGAATTGTAGTATTTAGTTCCGTCAATTTCGCACCATTTAATTCTATTTTTAATGCCAAGCTCATTTTTAATATTTTCAACGCACAAATCAGAATTGCCGTTTATGTCAAATTCTTTATATGTAATATCATAAAATGTTGCCATTTGATATTCATCTTCGCTGTATACAAAAATTGGACATGTATTTTCACTGCTGAATGTTTCGGAGTTACAATACGCTTGAGCTTTAGTAATTGTGCTTCCATCTACTGTTATAATATTCTTCTGCGTGTGTGCTGAAAAAATCATGCAAAAGGAATTAACAGCCAAAACAATAACAAGTGTAATGCTCATTACAGTAATCTTCTTTTTTATCAGCAAAACAGTTAAAACAATTATAGGGCAAAATATGAAAAGTAACCTTATTAAAAACAGTAAATACATAGTCATATTAAATCTCCTTTTTCCTTTCTCATGAGTTCCAGAAAATATTTACCGTTTCAGTATATCCTGCGGATAATTCGTATTGTATAATTGGATTTTCGTAAAAACCTACACGATATATTTTGCTCATAATCTTATCACTCGGCAGCTGATAATCGTCATTAGATGAGTCATAGCAATCTCGTTTATCTTCGCAAGCATTTTTTATCATCTCATCAGTAATATCTTCAACTCCTAATATTTGAGATAACTCAAAGAGTTCACCATAATCAATACTGCTGTATTTTTGATTATAACTGTCAATTTTATTTTCCAAAGTTATGGTGCATTGAGAGTAATCACTTTTGAGAATAACAAAGTTAATATGAATTGTTTTGCTGTTTTTCTCACCTTGAATATCAAATTCTTTTTCGCCGGAATTTGAAGTTTGAGTTTTATATCCCCGTTCAGTTAAGTAACTAATCACTTTTTCTTCAGTATCGCTAATGTCAAGCGTAGAAGTGCTTTTGAAGTTGCTACAACCTCCGCATATTAAAACTGCAATAACGAGAAATAGGATGATAAATCTGTTACTTAGTTTTATTCTGCTCACTATAATTCACCTCAATGTTTTATGATTTACTTACATCCGATTTATTGCGTTGAGAACTCGTTTTTTATCCGCTGACCATAGGGGAGCGACTAAATCTTTTTTTGCTCCGTCACCTGTCAGCCGATGAATCACAATGCTTTCAGGTATAATTTCCACACAGGATTTTATTATATCTAAATACTCATCAAATTCAAGGACGCTGAACTTACCTGCAAGATAATCTTTTTCTAAATCTGTTCCTTTAATGACGTGAAGAAGTTGAAGCTTAATGCCGTCAATACCGCTTTTGCAGACATAATCGACAGTTTGGAGCATATCGTTTTTGCTTTCGCCGGGAAGTCCCAAAATCACATGAACAACAACATTCACGCCGATTTTCTTCAAATCTTTCACAGCTTTGTCATACACCTCAAGAGAGTAGCCACGCCTGATGTATTTCGCACTTTCCTCGTGAATAGTCTGAAGTCCGAGCTCCACAAAAACAGGCTTGATTTTATTGATTTCATCAAGAAGTGCAAGTACATCTTCACCTAAGCAGTCGGGTCTTGTAGCAATAGAGAGAGCCACAATATCCTTATGATTTACCGCTTCATAATACTTTTCTCTCAAAATGGAAACGGGAGCGTAGGTATTAGTAAACGCCTGAAAGTATGCAATATATTTACCGCTTTTTATTTTCTTTGATACAAGCTCCTTGCCTTTCTCTATCTGCTGTGTAACAGTTAGATTTCTGTCCTGGGCAAAGTCACCGCTGCCGCCTTTTGAGCAGAAAATACAGCCTCTTGTGTCAATAGTGCCGTCGCGGTTAGGACAGGTGAAGCCTGCGTCAATGCTGATTTTATACACCTTTTCACCAAAGGTGTCTCTTAAATAATTATTCAGACTGTAATATTTCATAAAAATCTTTCAAGCTGTTTTCGTTTCCGCAAACAAGTGAATCAATTCTGTCTGCACTGATTTCTTTCTTGTCAAAGGTGAGAGCTTTTCCGCCTGCCTCTGTAAGAATAACAGACGCTGCTGCCCAATCCCAAGGCCTGAGTATCATTTCATAGTAAAGGTCTGCCTTGCCTGCTGCAACATAGCAGATGTCAAGAGCCGCCGAACCGCTTCTTCTGACTTCCAACGCTTTGTAGAATACCTTTTCCGTCAGCTCAAAGGTCTTGTGTGCAAGCTCGTGCTCATAAGGACAGGTACCGAAAAGTACAAGGCTTTTATCGATACCGCAGTTTGATACGCTGATTTTTTCGCCGTTGAGATAAGCACCTTTGCCTTTCTCTGCGTAAAACATATTGTTCATATCAGGGTCCAAAACTGCACCTGCAATCATTTCTCTGTCCTTTGCAAGACCGACGCTGATAGCACTGTGACCGAAATGCTTAATAAAATTAGTTGTGCCGTCAATAGGGTCGATAATAAAGCAGTATCCGTCTGTAAGGCTTTTGTTTTCGTCGCCCTCTTCACCTAAAAAAGTACAACCCGGAACAAGCTTTTCAAGCTCACGAAAAAGAAAATCTTGTATCATTTTATCGTATTTCGTAACAAGATTTACAGATGAGCCCTTGTCCTCAATGCCTAAATCTTTATTGGCACTTTTGTAAATTTTTCCTGCTTCTTCTACTATTTTAACTATTTCTTCTATCATATTTACACCTCTTTTTGTATTATATCATCCTCAGTGTATAAATCAAAGAGCATTTGCCGATTTTTTACTGAAAAATAAAATATATTTATGTTGACTTAAAGGGAAAGGTAGTTTAATATTAATATGTTATAAGATTTAATAATATAATTATTATATATATTTAGGAGTGTTTTGATGAGAGTATTTTTAAGCTGTCTTGTGTGCAGGATAGTTACTTTTATTTTGCAGAAAATGGGCAGAGGTGCTACCTCAATGCCAGGTAAGGTTGCACTTAAGGTTAAGCGTAATGTCCTTGCCGATTTGTCAAAAGATACCAAGGTTATTATCGTTACGGGAACTAACGGAAAAACCACCTCGTGCCGTATTCTTGAGGAGGGCTTGATAGAGGCAGGGAAGTCCTACTTTATCAATAAATCAGGTGCTAATCTTATTACAGGCGTTACCGCTTCGTTTATTATGAACTCCACCATTACAGGCAAATGCAAAAAAGATTATGCTATTATCGAGTGCGACGAAAATGCCTTTAAAGAAGTTTCACGCTATATCAGAGCAGACGTAATTCTTGTTACAAATGTATTCCGTGACCAGCTTGACAGATACGGTGAGGTTACTCATACATTAAATGCCATTAAGGAGTCCGTTAAAAATCTTCCTGACGCTGTTGTCTGCCTTGATGCTGACTGCTCGCTGACCTACTCAATGTCAAGAGAAATACCTAATAAAATCGTAACTTTCGGTGTCAGCGTACCTTTTGAAAAAAATGCAAAAGCTCCTGAAATCAGCGACGCTAAATACTGTATTTTCTGTAAAAACGAGTATGATTATACATACCACACCTATGGCCATTTAGGCGGTTTTGTCTGCAACAAGTGCGGATATAAACGTCCTGAGCCTGACTTTGCAGTAACCTCTGTTGAGGAGCTTGGCAAGGACCATTCCATTGTAGTTGCCGATTTTGCAGGCAGTAAAAATATTGTCCGTGTAAATATCGGCGGTGCTTATAATGTGTATAACGCAATCGGCTGTGCTGCCGCATTATCTTCAATCGGTATTGAGGAGAAAACTATAATCAGTGCTATTGAGCATTTCAGCGGTGCTTTCGGCAGAATGGAGCAGTTTAAAAGCGGTGACAACGATATCAATGTTATTCTTGTTAAAAATCCTGCCGGTTTCAGCCAGACAATGAGCTTTCTTTCTACTGTTGAGGAAGATTTCTCACTGTTTATCTGCCTTAACGACAATGGTGCCGACGGCAGAGATATAAGCTGGATTTGGGATGTTGACTTCAACGGAATTTTCGAAAAAAGCAATGTTAAAGAAATCTATGTCAGCGGTAAAAGATGCTACGATATGGCAATCAGAGTTAAGTACGAGGGCGTAGGCGATAGAGAGATTAAGGTTATTGAAAATGAAGATTATCACAAGCTGCTTGATATTGCAGTTAGTCAGGGCAGAGATGTTTATATCGTGCCCACATACACATCAATGATGACTATGAGACCTGTTATTGCAAAGCGTCTCGGCGGAAAGGAGTTTTGGGAATGATTATAAGAATAGGACACCTTTATCCCGATATGCTTAACCTTTACGGTGACAGAGGTAATATAATCGCACTTACCCAGCGTATGACCGCAAGAGGCATTGAGGTTCAAACCGACGCAATCACTATGGGCAAAACCTTTAACGCTGACGATTATGATATCTTGTTTATCGGCGGCGGTCAGGACTTTGAACAGGACGTTCTGCTTGACGATTTGAAAAAAGGCAAGGATGTTGAAATTAACAAGGCAATTCACGGCGGAGTGCCTATGCTGGCTATCTGCGGCGGATATCAAATGCTTGGTAAATATTACAAAACCTACGACGGCAAAATGCTTGAGTATATGGGTGCTCTCGATTTTTATACTGAGGGCAGGGAAGAGCGAATGATAGGTAACTATGCCTATAAAACTAAAGAGGGAATAGAGGTTGTGGGCTTTGAAAATCACAGCGGAAGAACTTATCTTTCAAAAAAACTTGAACCGCTGGGAACAGTTATTAAAGGCTACGGCAACAACGGCGAGGACGGCACAGAGGGCGTCAGATATAAGAACACCTTTGGCACATATTCTCACGGCCCTGTTCTTCCTAAAAATCCACAGCTTGCCGACTTGCTTATTTCAAAAGCAATTGAAAATAAGTACGGCAAATGTGACCTGCAACCTCTTGACGATACTCTTGAGGAAAAAGCAAGACAGCAGGTAATGAAGCTTTATATTAAATAATTATGATTTGTCGGTCTAGATTGACAAAACTGCACCGATAAAAAATCGGTGGCTAACTTGCTCGTAATAGCAAATATATAAAGTAAAAATGTTACAGCGACCGCACACTTGAATTACAGCGGGGGCATCGAACCCCACGCCGTAATTGGTGCTTCGACTTTTTCGCCTCAGGGAGTGAATTTTGCGTCAGCAAAAGAGACCGTTGCTCCAAATCTGTGATTTGGGAGAAACAGTATAGTCAATAATTGAGAAGAATTGTAGATTTTGCCTAATTTATCCTCGACAAATCGTTGCCGTAAGAATATTTTTATTGAGAATTTGTAGGGGATGGCGTCCTCGACATCCCGTAAATAAACAGCATTGTTGGGTAACTCGCGGGTCTCGCAGGGCGGTTCCCAAAATTTGCTGTCTGCTCATATCACAGGCAAATTTTGACCGCTACTAAGTTCTTTTTGCTCCCTTTATCTTCCGCAGGAAGCGGTCGCAAACGAACCCTCGACATCCCGTTATCAATTCAATTATATTCTTTCGTTAAACAATAATTTAACACACAATCAAAAACCGGCAGGCTTGGATAATTCCGAGTCTGCCGGCTATTTTTATTACCGATAATTAATATTCAATTTCGCCTTTATAGACAAGGTTGCAGTCGCCTGTGAGAGTAACTCGGTCATCAGTATAGCTGACAATCAAGTCGCCACCCTGAAGCTTAACTGTGATATTCTCACCCTTGTTGCAGTAGCCGTTTTCAACTGCTGCAATTACAGCGGCACAAGCACCTGTACCGCAGGCGAGAGTTTCACCGTTTCCTCTTTCCCAAACACGCATTTTAAGAGTGTTCGAGTTTACAACTCTGACAAATTCCGTATTTATTCTTTCAGGGAAAATGTCGGCAGTTTCAAACTGAGGGCCGATTTCGTCAAGCTTAATTTCGTCAGCATTGTCAACGAAAACTACGCAATGTGGGTTACCCACCGAACAGCAGGTGATGTTATACTCCTTATCGCCGATAACAGCAGGTCGGTTAATAATCTTGTCACCGTCCATATTAACAGGAATTTTGCTTGGTGAAAGCTCTGCTTTCCCCATATCAACAGTAACGGAAGAAACCTTGCCGTTTCTCGTAAAGAGAGAAAGGGACTTAACACCTGATTCGGTTTCAATAAGCATTTTGTTTTTCTTTACCATATCGTTATCGTAAAGATATTTGCCCACACATCTTATTGAGTTACCTGCCATTTTGCCCTCAGAGCCGTCAATGTTG
>JAQXUH010000015.1 GCA_029219885.1 Eubacteriales bacterium
CTCATATCGCAGGCAAATTTTGACCGCTACTAAGTTCTTTTTGCTCCCTTTTTCTTCCACCGGAAGTGGTCGCAAACGAACCGTCGAGGACGCCGACCCCTACGAAATATCAGCTACACACCTTTGCTAAACAATAATTTACACCAACAAATCATTGTAACAAATACGCATTCTCATCATACAATACTACTGAAGGTTACTTCAAAAAAGAGAAAAGGAGAATGTTTGTTATGCCTGACACAATCATTGATACAGGTGAAAGACGCATAAATGAGGCGGTTTGCATTGACACCAAGCGAATTTTTGACAGCTGTGTAAGCAAGGACTGTCTTGAAGATTTAAGAGTTACATTTTTCGGATGCTCACAAAACCTCATTGACGAGGCGGTGACAATCAAGACAAGGGACTGCAAAATCAAAGAGGTCAGCATTGATGTTGAGGAGGTGCCGTTTAACAGAGGATTCTTCAGCGTGGATATCACTTTCTACTTCAAGCTCTGCTTTGACACCTACAAGGCACCATGCTCAATGCCACAGACGGCTATCGGCTTTGCACAATTCAACAAAAAGTGTATTCTTTACGGCAGCAGCGGTGATGTAAAAGTGTTCGTTTCAAATTCGAGAAGACAAGGAACAGATTGTCCTGTTTCTCCTCAGTACACCAATCCGTCAGCTAAGGTGCAGGCGGCAGACCCTGTAGTTCTGAGCACAGATATTGTCAACTGCTGTGACTGCAAGGTGCCTGTGTGCTGTTCCTATCCGCAGTCGATACTCACTTCTCTCGATGACAGAAAGCCACCTGAGCATTCATCAAAGGCAGTTCTTGTAACTCTCGGACTGTTCTCTATCGTGCAGATGGAAAGAGACGCACAGCTTCTTATTCCGACCTATGATTACTGCATACCTGACAGAGAATGCTGCTGCTCAACCTCAAATCCTTGCGAAACCTTTGCACAAATCGACTTCCCTGTGGAGCAGTTTTTCCCTGCCGACAAGGACAGCGGCGGCTGCAAGTGCAAAAAGGATAAGGACAACGAGGAAAAGGCAGAGGAATAACCGATAACGGATGAAAAATTCCTTTTGTTCACTAATAAAAATTTCTTTGGAGTGCTGATAAAATAGCCCGATAATGTTGACAAAAATTTCTTTTAGTGATACTATTAAATCAGCAAAGGCGTTCTGTTTTGCAGGACGTCTTTAATTTTAATAACGGAGGATATTATGAAAACTTTTGTTAAAAAAATAGGTGCTGTTCTTCTTTCGTCTGTAATGGCAGTAACCTCACTTGCATTGCCGTCAGTTACAGCTCTTGCAGGAGCATCACCTATCAGCACTCTTGATTCAAGCAACGTTAAATTAACCTTTGCCGCTTGGGGCGACTCACAGATTTCGGATACACTTGCTGATATTTCAGGTAATCGTAAGGTGTATTTGGCAAACGCTTCAAATGACTTGAGAAATTCAGCAGCAGCTGTTGACGCTTTGGTTATTGCAGGCGATATTGCAGAAAGCCAGAATAAGTCGGAATATGATGTTGTTTACAACAATCTTTCCACCACAGGCGTTAAGAATTTCATCCTTGCAGAGGGTAACCACGATATCCGTTTCAACAGCTACTCAAGCTCAAAAAAGCAGTTTACAAGCTTTACTAACAAGCTTAATTCAGCTGCCGGCAGTAAGCTTTCTATTGACAAGCTTTATTACAGCTACAGCGTAAAGGGCTACAAGTTTGTTGTTCTCGGCAGTGAAAAGCAGGCAGCAGAGGAGTCATACATCAGCGATACTCAGCTCAAGTGGCTCGATTCTCAGCTCGCAGCGTCAAGCAAAAGCGGTAAGCCTACATTCGTTGTTATGCACCAGGTACTCAAGAACACTCACGGACTTCCGACAACTTGGGGCAGCGGTAATTCTGCAACAGCAGGTACAGTAGGTGCTCAGTCTGACAAAATTCAGAGCATTCTCAACAAGTACAAGAATGTAATTCTCATTTCAGGTCATCTTCATACAGGCTTCGGCGAGTATACATACGAGAAAATCGGCAACATTCACTCTGTAAATCTTCCGTCAATCACTATCGACAATGACTGCGGTACATATAACGAGAACGGTATCGGCTATATGACAGAAGTTTACAGCGACAAGGTAGTTTTCAGAGCAAGAAACTTCAACCTCGGCGAATACGTTCCTGCATACGATATCACAATCAAGCTTGATAAGGTTAAGCAGGCTAAATTCTCTACCGAAACTTATACATACGATGGCAAAACAAAGAAGCCGTCAGTTACTCTTTACGACTTCAACGGCAAGAAAATCAGCCCGAAGAATTACACAGTTAAGTATCCAAGCGGAAGAAAGGCAATCGGTGCTTATACAGTAAAGATTACTTTCAAAAACGCTTGCAAGGGTTGGCCGTCAACAACTGCTACATTCTACATCGCACCTAAATCAACAAGCCTTTCAAGCCTTTCAGCAGGCAAGAAAAAGATTACTGTTAAGTGGAAAAAGCAGACCTCTAACACTTCCGGCTATCAGATTCAGTACAGCACTTCAAGCAAGTTTACAAACGCTAAGGAAGTAAACGTCAGCAAGAGCTCAACCTCAAAGTCTATTTCAGGCCTTAGCTCAAAGAAAAAGTATTACGTTCGTGTACGCACATACAAGACAGTTAAGGGCACAAAGGTTTACTCCAAGTGGTCATCAGCTAAAAGCGTTACAGTTAAATAAGTAATTTCAAAGCCTCTCAGCGTAAAACTGAGAGGTTTTTTCTTGACAAAAAATATTGAAAATGATAAAATGAGAGTGTAAATATTTTTACGAAAAGGGGAATTTTTATGGCAGAAAAGAAAAATAAGTATTCCGGCACACAGACGGAAAAGAATCTTTTGACCGCCTTTGCCGGCGAGTCCGAGGCTAGAAACAAGTACACCTACTTTGCATCTGTTGCCAAGAAAGCAGGCTTTGAGCAAATCAGCGAGCTGTTCCTCAAAACAGCAAATAACGAAAAGGAACACGCCAAGCTTTGGTTTAAGGAGCTTAATCTTTTAGGTGATACGGCTGAAAATCTTGAGGCTGCCGCTGAGGGCGAAAACTACGAGTGGACAGATATGTACGACGGCTTTGCAAAGACTGCCGAGGCAGAGGGCTTTGACGAGCTTGCAAGAAAGTTCAGATTGGTTGCTGCTATCGAAAAGCGTCACGAGGAACGTTACCGTGCGTTGCTTAAGAATATTGAAACCGCCGAGGTATTTGAAAAGAGCGAGGTTAAAATTTGGGAGTGCAGAAACTGCGGTCATATCGTTGTGGGTACAAAGGCTCCTGAGGTTTGCCCAACCTGTAACCACCCTCAAAGCTTTTTCGAAATCTGTGCAGAGAATTATTAATATTCCGCCACCGCAAGTTGTTTGCGGTGGCTTTTTGTTAAATTATAGTTTAGTGGAAGTGTGTATCTAACATTTCGTAGGGGTCGGCGTCCTCGACGGTTCGTTTGCGACCACTTCCGGTGGAAGAAAAAGGGAGCAAAAAGAACTTAGTAGCGGTCAAAATTTGCCTGCGATATGAGCAGACAGCAAATTTTGGGAACCGCCCTGCGAGA
>JAQXUH010000016.1 GCA_029219885.1 Eubacteriales bacterium
GCTGACCTTGTTGAGAAGATTCAGGGTGGCTGGATGGATTTCGACGTTGCTATCGCATCACCTGATATGATGGGCTTCGTTGGACGTCTTGGTAAGGTTCTCGGCCCAAGAGGTCTTATGCCTTCACCAAAGGCTGGTACAGTTACAATGGACGTTGCTAAGGCTGTTCAGGATGCTAAGGCAGGTAAAATTGAGTACCGTCTTGATAAAACAAACATTATTCACTGCCCAATCGGCAAGGCTTCATTCGGAACAGAGAAGCTCCTTGAGAACTTCAACGCTCTTCTTGATGCTATCATCAAGGCAAAGCCTGCATCATCAAAGGGTCAGTACATTAAGTCAGTAGCAGTTGCTTCAACAATGGGCCCTGGAATTAAAATCAATCCTAACAAGGTTGGTACAGTTTCAGCTGCTGAGTAATTTTTAAATAGGTATTGACAAGAGGTCTCTCTTGTGTTAAAATACATTCGCTGTTCAGCCAAAGACAGCAGGTGCCATACGGCGTAAGTTTACCGCCTGCCGAGGAATGAACATTCAGATAACTTTTCTGTTATTCGATTGTTACGTGCATTCCGAGGTTTTCGGAGTGCACTTTTTGTTATTAGCTAAACAGCCTTCAAGTCCGTTTTAACGGCAAATAATAATGGAGGTAAGATAAATGCCAAGTACAGCAGTTCTTGAAAAGAAAAAGCAAATGGTTGCTGACCTTTCAGAGAGAATTAAGAATTCTTGTGCAGGTGTAGTTGTTGACTACAAGGGTATCAATGTTGAGGACGACACAAAGCTTCGTAAAGAGCTTCGTGAAGCAGGCGTTGAGTATACAGTAGTTAAGAACTCTATCCTCGGCAGAGCAGCAGAAGATGCTGGCCTCGAGGGTATTGAATCTGTTTTGGAAGGTACAACAGCTATCGCAACATCAGTTGATGACTATGTAGCATCAGCACGTATTCTTCAGAAGTTCGCTGATTCTCACGATAATTTCTCACTTAAGAGCGGTTATCTTGACGGCGAGGTAATCTCAATGGAGAAGCTTATTGCTCTTGCAAAGCTTCCTTCAAGAGAAGTTCTTCTTGCTACAGTTTGCAGCGTATTCAATGCACCTATCGCAGCTTTTGCTCGTGGAGTTCAGGCTATCGTTGATAAGGGCGGCGTTGAGGCTTGCTCACCAGCTGAAGAAGCTCCTGCAGCAGAGGAAGCTCCTGCAGAAGAAACAGCTCCTGTTGCTGAAGCAGCAGAGGCACCGGCTGAAGAAACAGCTGAATAATTAAATCAAAATTTTAACTTTTTAAACTTATATTAAATTTTACGGAGGAAATCAAAATGGCATCAGAAAAAGTTACAGCAATTGTTGAAGAGCTTAAGACTCTCACAGTTCTTGAGCTTTCAGAGCTCGTATCAGCAGTAGAAGAAGAATTCGGCGTAAGCGCTGCAGCAGCAGTAGCAGTAGCAGCACCAGCAGAGGGCGGTGCAGCAGCAGCTGACGAGAAGACAGAGTTTGACGTTGTTCTCGCAGAGGTTGGCGCTAACAAGATTCAGGTTATCAAGGCAGTTCGTGAGGCTACAGGTCTTGGCCTTAAGGAAGCTAAGGAAATCGTTGACGGTGCTCCTTCAACTGTTAAGGAAGCAGTTCCAACAGCTGACGCTGAGGCTCTCAAGGCTAAGCTTGAAGAGGCTGGCGCTAAGATTGAGCTTAAGTAAGTTCATTCTTGCTTTAAATTTAAACAAAGAGGACAGTCATATGGCTGTCCTTTTTCTTTTTGAATAGTTATTTTTCAATTTTAGGTATTGACAATGACAGTTAATATGCTTTATTCTGTTAATAGTAAAGAATTAAACAATATTCACTCAATAAATCACTTTTTGATTGGAATGTTATTCCTATGATAATCAACTTATAGAACAATTTTGGAGGTAATTTAAATGAAAAAAAGGTGGAAAGCATTAATAATAATTGATACTATTTTAATAGTTGTTCTTTGTTCAGCAATTTGTGTAGGAAGTTATTATGCTTACGATTTTTGTCAGTCGTTGAAAGAAAGTTTTGAAATAACAACTGATGACCATTCTGAAGATGATAATGTTTCTGAAAGTACTACATTTGCACCGGAGCAAACAGCCTCCACCGACAAACAACCTCAAGATGTTTTTGAAAATGATTATGTCAAGGTTCAATTCATTGAATGGTATGATATGGATATCAGTGATGAGACAGGCGTACCATGTATTTATCTTCGTTTGAATTTTGAAAGCAAATATGACAAAGATATAATATGCCAACTTGAAGATGTTTCTATTAACGGAGAAATGATACCTACTACTGCGGCAAGCATCGACATATCATCTGGAAATTCTTCATCTTATCCTTGTACTTTATTTACAGCAAACACAGGTGTTGAAAACATAAAAGTTGAAGATGTTAAAGAAGTCTGCTTTACTGTTAAAGTTTATGATAGAAAGTCTCTCGAAACACTTGGAACTGCAACAAAATGCCGAGTATATGAAAAGTAAAAAATTCTATACACAATTGTGCGTAGTTAAAATTCAAAGGACTATGAGATTATCTCGTAGTCCTTATTTTTTTGAAGTTGTTAAATAAAAAATAATTTCGCAAACATACCTTTGTATAATATTACCAAATATTTGATTGTATTTTTTACATAGTGATTTCTTGAAAAATTCATGATAATAATGTATTATAATATAATAAGACAATACCTAAGCGGAGTGATTACTATGGAAAAACCTGTATATACAATAAAATCGGATAGAGATGAAAGAGTGTTCATCCACGCAATGCCGGGACATTTTATTTCATCCTCAAGCCACCTGAATTATTACATAGGAACATCGGATGTTAAGCATAACCACGACGTTTCTGTTGACGCTGCAATGCTTATGGCAAGCTATTATGCGGAGAGGGGAATTGAGGCTGATACTGTTCTTTGCCTTTATGAAACACAGGCACTTGGTGCGTATCTTGCACACGAGCTTTCAAGACCTAATATGCTCAATCCTAATCCTGGTAATGTTGTTTACGTTCTCGGACCTGAATATGACGCACAGGGAAATATTATTTTCAGAGATAATCTCAGAAAGCTCATTACAAACAGGCGAGTTATCGTTCTCATTTCCTGTATAACCAGCGGTAAAACTGTTGAAAGAGCTATGGAAAGCGTCAGCTATTACGGCGGTACAGTAGTGGGAATTACTTCGATTTTCTCTGCGGCGAAAAGTATCAACGGCGTTGAGGTAAACACTATTTTCAACAAGGACGATGTTCCAGGCTACGAGTCATATCCTGCCCACGATTGTCCTCTTTGCAAAAACGGTGCAAGGGTTGACGCTATTGCCAACGGCTACGGCTATTCGCTTTTATAAAACACTTGACAAAATAAATTTATTTGATATAATAGTAGTACAAATCAATAGTACCCAAACAAAGACTGTGAAGCAGAAAAAGACCTTATACTTGAGTTTCAGAGAGTCGGCGGCAGGTGAAAGCCGATACTTCCTATATGGTGCATAGCTCTCTGCGGAGTCGCTGTTTTGAATAGAAATTAATAGGAACAGACGCGTGGCTGCGTTATCGGCAAAGGCATTAGTTGATGCTAAAGGGCAGATTATTCTGCTGAAGTAGGGTGGTACAGCGTGAGAATTTACGCCCCTATACTATGCGTGTAGGGGCTTATTTTTATGCTCCTCACAAATGAAAGGAGACGTTTTTTATGAATAAGGGTTACGAAAAATACACACCGTTCAAGCCAATTAACATTCCTGACAGAACTTGGCCTGACAAAACAATTACAGAGGCTCCGATTTGGTGCTCCGTCGACTTGAGAGACGGCAATCAGGCACTTGTGGACCCGATGAATCTTCAGGAGAAGTTAGAGCTTTTCCAGACACTCGTTGATATCGGCGTCAAGGAAATCGAGGTAGGTTTCCCATCTGCCAGCGAAACCGAGTACGAAATTCTCCGTACTCTTATTGAGGGCAATTATATTCCTGACGATGTTACAATTCAGGTACTCGTTCAGGCAAGAGAGCATCTTATTAAGAAAACATTTGAGGCTATCAAGGGTGCTAAAAATGTTATCGTTCATTTCTATAATTCAACTTCAACTCTTCAGCGTAAGGTAGTTTTCCATACCGATATGCAAGGCGTTATCGACATTGCAGTTAAGGGTGCAAAGCTTATTTACGAATTGACAGAGGAGCAGAAAAAGACTAATCCTGAAACTAACATCCGTTTCGAGTACAGTCCTGAAAGCTTTACAGGCACTGAAATGGACAACGCAGTAGAAATCTGCCGTCAGGTTATGGAAGAACTCCATATTACTAAGGAGAATCCTATTATCCTTAATCTTCCGTCAACAGTTGAGTGTTCAACTCCTAACGGTTACGCAGACCAGATTGAGTATTTCTGCCGTCATCTTCCTAACCGTGACGCTGCTATTATTTCACTTCATCCTCATAACGACAGAGGTGAAGGCGTTGCAGCAACAGAGCTTGCACTTATGGCAGGTGCTGACAGAGTTGAGGGTACACTTTTCGGCAACGGCGAGAGAACAGGTAATGTTGACCTTGTTACACTTGCACTTAATATGTGGACTCAGGGTGTTGACCCTAAGCTTGACTTCAGCGATATAAATAAGATTAAAGAGGTTTACGAGAGAACTACTAAGATGAAGGTTCCGCCTCGTCAGCCATATGCAGGTGAGCTTGTATTTACAGCATTTTCAGGCTCTCATCAGGACGCTATCAACAAGGGCAAAATGTATATGGAAAAGACAGGCACAGACAAGTGGGAAATTCCGTATCTTCCTATTGACCCTGCTGATGTGGGCAGAGAGTACGAGCCTATTATCCGTATCAATTCTCAAAGCGGTAAAGGCGGTACAGCATTTATCCTTGCCAACGAGTACGGTATCAAAATGCCAAAGGCTATGCACCCTGAATTCGGTGCAGTAGTTCAAAAGGCTTGCGACGAAAAGGGTAAGGAGCTTAAATCTTCTGAAGTATTCGACCTTTTCCAGGAGGAATACAGAAATGTATGCGGTCCTTTCAGACTTCTTAATTATAAGGTCAGCGAGGAAAAGAACGAAGAAGATTATCTCACAAGCGTTCACTTCACCGGCGAGCTTAAGTATAAGGATAACGAGCCTGTTAAAATTGAGGGCAGAGGTTCAGGCCCTATTGACGCATTCTGTCAGGCACTTAACGAAATTGGTCTTGTAAAATATGAGTTTGTTGACTACAGCGAGCACGCTATTGCAGTAGGCAGCGACTCAAAGGCTATCTGCTATATTCATCTTAAAAACCCACAGGGCAAGGATGTTTTCGGTATCGGCGTAAGCCACAACATCAGCTATGCGTCAATGAAGGGTATCATTTGTGCTATCAACCGTGACCAGCCTGATACAGTCCGTGACGACACAATGCCTGGAATTTTTGATGTTTGTTAAAAAGTTAGATTACAGTAGGATAGCAATTCCAACTTGGAGGATAGTATGAAAAATTATAAAATTACAGTTTTAAAGGGTGACGGTATCGGCCCTGAAATCGTTGACGAGTGTATAAAAGTTCTTGATAAGGCAGGAGAGAAGTTTGGCTTTTCTTTTGATTATAACTATCAGCTTCTCGGCGGCTGTGCAATAGACGAGTACGGCGTGCCTTATCCTCAGCAGACTGCTGATGCCTGCAAAGCATCCGACGCTGTGCTTTTAGGTGCAGTAGGCGGTCCTAAGTGGGACAGTCAGCCTGGCAACAACAGACCTGAAAAAGGACTTCTTGCAATTCGTGAGGACTTGGGACTTTTCGCAAATCTCCGTCCTGCTAAGATTTTTGCACCTCTTAAGTCAGCATCTCCTATTAAAGAGGAGATTATCGGCGACGGACTTGATATTCTTATTGTTCGTGAGCTGACAGGCGGTATTTATTTCGGCGACAGAGGAACTTATGAGGAAAACGGCGTAGTTGGTGCTTACGATACAGAGCGTTACACCTATCCTGAAATCAAGAGAATTGTTAAGGCAGGTTTTGAGTACGCTATGAAGCGTGAAAAGAAGCTTACCTGCGTTGATAAGGCTAATGTTCTTGACTCCTCAAGACTTTGGAGAAAGGTTATGGAGGAAACTGCAAAGGACTATCCTGAGGTTGAGGTTTCCTATATGTATGTTGACAACTGTGCAATGCAGTTAGTCCGCAACCCTAATCAGTTTGATACAATCGTTACATCAAACATCTTCGGCGACATTCTTTCAGACGAGGCCTCAATGATTTCAGGCTCAATCGGTATGCTTGCATCTGCATCTCTTGCAGAGGGCACATTCGGTCTTTACGAGCCTATTCACGGCTCTGCTCCTGATATTGCAGGTCAGGGCAAGGCAAATCCTCTTGCAACAATTCTTTCCGGTGCAATGATGCTCCGCTATACTTTCGGCGAGGCTGAGGCTGCCGACGCTATCGAAAAGGCAGTTGACACAGCACTTACTAAGGCGAGAACACCTGATATTTACGAGGAGGGCTTTGATGCAGTCAATACTTCTCAAATGGGCGACCTTGTTGCATCTTTGTTATAATGAAAATCAAGCCGAAAATCTCCGCGATTTTCGGCTTTTTGTTTACATTGTTTTCACTTTCTGTATAGTATAATGTGTTATAATTCTTTCGGAGGGATATGATGTTTAAATTAGAAAAGATTACCTGCAAGGCAGATTTCAAAAGAGCAGGGAAGCTGTATAAAGAGGCGTTCCCAATAGACGAGAGAATGCCTTATTTTATGATAAAGCACTTTGCAAAGGGTGACAAATGCGACTTCTTCAAATTAGACGATAACGGCTTTGCAGGACTGATGTTTGTTGTGTACTATGAGGATATTGTGTATATTTTCTTCCTTGCAGTTGAGCCTGAATTTCGCGGTAAAGGCTACGGCACAAAGGCACTTGACGAGGCGAAAAAGCTTTTTGCAGGCAAAAGGCTCATTCTCAATATGGAAGAGGTTGACGAGAAGTACGATAATTACACTCAGCGAGTAAAACGCCAACATTTCTATGAGGGTAACGGTTTTTCCAAATCGTCATATAAAACCTCCGAAAAGGATGTTGTTTACGAAATGATGCAGTACGGCGGATATGTTACCTTTGAGGAATATTCAAGGCTGATAACGAGTCTTTTTGGTAAAAGAATTTTTAAACGATATTATAAAGAAATTAAATAAAGGCAAAAAAACAAGGCAAGGAATTTTCCTTGCCTTGTTG
Source organism: Eubacteriales bacterium (assembly GCA_029219885.1). Classification (GTDB taxonomy): domain Bacteria; phylum Bacillota; class Clostridia; order Oscillospirales; family Acutalibacteraceae; genus Eubacterium_R. The sequence continues at coordinate 7,257 of JAQXUH010000016.1, forward strand.
CTGTTTATTGATTATTCAAGGTTTGACTTAACCTCGTCGAGAATGTCAGAAAGCTCTGTTGGAAGAGTATCGCCGAACTTAGCGTAAAGCTCTTCAACGCCCTTGAGCTCTTCTTCCCAAGCGTCCTTATCAACGTCGAGAATCTTGTCAAGGTCAGCCTCTGTCATATCAAGACCTTCAAGATTGATGTCCTTAGCATAAGGAAGATAACCGATAGCAGTTTCCTGAGCGTCAACCTTACCGTCGCAACGGTCGATAATCCAATCGAGAACACGAAGGTTATCGCCGAAACCAGGCCACAAGAAGTTGCCCTCGTCGTCCTTACGGAACCAGTTTACATTGAAAATCTTAGGAGCCTTATCAGGGTCAAGAGTTTCGCCAATCTCAATCCAGTGCTTCCAGTAGTCACCCATATTGTAACCGCAGAATGGGAGCATAGCCATTGGGTCACGTCTTACAACGCCAACCTGACCTGTTGCAGCAGCAGTAGTTTCAGAGCCCATAATTGAGCCAACGAATACGCCGTGATTCCAATCCTTTGACTGATATACAAGCGGAGTGAGCTTAGCACGTCTGCCGCCGAATACGATAGCAGAAATCGGAACACCCTGTGGATTTTCAAACTCTGAAGAAATGCAAGGGCAGTTCTTAGCAGGAGCAGTAAATCTTGAGTTTGGATGAGCACCCTTTTCGTTGCTTTCAGCACCGTTCCAAGGATTGCCTTTCCAGTCGATTGCGTTTGTAGGTGGATTCTTATCAAGACCCTCCCACCAAACTGTGTTATTGTCAAGGTTGTGACAAACGTTGGTGAAGATAGTACCCTGCATTGTTGACTTAAGAGCGTTAGGGTTAGACTTCATATTTGTACCGGGAGCAACGCCGAAGAAACCATTTTCAGGATTGATAGCGTAAAGTCTTCCGTCAGGACCTTTTCTAATCCATGAAATATCGTCGCCTACGCACCATACCTTGTAGCCCTTCTTCTGATATCCCTCAGGTGGAATAAGCATTGCAAGGTTTGTCTTACCGCAAGCAGATGGGAATGCTGCACAGATGTATTTGATTTCGCCTGATGGCTTCTGAAGACCAAGGATAAGCATATGCTCAGCCTGCCAGCCCTCGTTCTTACCAAGGTAAGATGCAATACGAAGAGCAAAGCACTTCTTACCGAGAAGAACGTTTCCACCGTAAGCAGAGTTTACAGAGATAATTGTGTTGTCCTCAGGGAACTGGCAAATCCATCTCTTTTCAGGGTCAACGTTGCACTTGCAGTGCATACCGCGTACCCAATCGTCAGAATCACCAAGACAGTCAAGAACAGCCTTGCCAACTCTTGTCATAATGTTCATGTTAAGAACAACGTAGATAGAGTCTGTGATTTCGATACCAATCTTTGAGAAAGGTGAGCCAACAGGACCCATTGAATAAGGGATGATATACATTGTTCTGCCCTCGTATGAGCCGGCAGCGATGTCATAAAGCATCTTGTAGCACTCATCAGGAGCCATCCAATGATTTGTAGGGCCTGCGTCCTTCTCATTCTTTGTACAGATGAGAGTTCTGTCCTCAACACGAGCAACGTCGTTCTCTGCTGTTCTGTGAAGATAGCAGTCAGGAAGAAGCTCGTCGTTAAGCTTAATCATTTCGCCTGTTTCAACAGCTTCAGCCTTGAGAGCGTCAATCTGCTCCTTTGAACCGTCAATCCAAACGATGTTTGACGGCTTGAGGAGGTCAACCTTTTCGTCAAGCCAAGCGAGAAGCGACTTGTTGGAAGTAAGATTTGTTTCCATTATAGTATTCTCCTTTGAAATAGTTTGTAATGAAAAGATAGAAAATTATTTTCTATTTCAGTTAATTATACCAAATATTGATAAAAATTCAATAGCAGTAATCAAAATTCATTAAAATGTAACAATAAGATATATTATTATTCAACTGTTTTGTATTTTTCATCAATAGGCATTGTGGCATAGGCGTTCAAATCTTCCCCTGCACGAACACCGCTGATAAATTCATAGTAGCCTTGAGAGGCAATCATAGCAGCATTGTCACCGCAGTATTTAAGTTCAGGAAGATAAAGCTTTGCACCGCATTTTCTGCACATAATCTCCGCTTCACTTCTGAGTTTAGAATTGGCAGAAACACCACCTGCTATAACAAATTTCTTATAATTTTTTTCTTTAATCACCTTTTGGCAGTTTGTGATAAGGCAGTCGACAACAGCCTTTTGAAATGACGCCGCCAAATCTGCGGTATTTATTTCTTCGCCCTTTTGATTTGCGTTGTGAACAGTATTGATAACTGCCGTCTTAAGACCGCTGAACGAGAAATCATAGGGACAGCCTGACACCTTTGGGTGAGGGAACTTGTAGGCGTTTTCATCTGCACCTTTGCTTATCTTATCGATGCTGACACCGCCTGGATACGCAAGCCCCATAGTCCTGCCTGCCTTGTCAAGTGCCTCACCTGCGGCATCGTCACGGGTTTTGCCGATAATTTCAAAGTCCGTATATGAATTTACTGCAACGATATGGGAGTGACCGCCGCTGACAACAAGACAGAGAAACGGTGGCTCAACATCACTTGTAATGTAGTTTGACGCAATATGACCTCTCAAATGATGAACAGGAACGAGAGGTGTATTAGTTGCAAATGCAAGTCCTTTTGCAAAATTTACACCTACCAAAAGAGCACCTATAAGTCCCGGAGCATATGTAACTGCAACTGCGTCAATATCAGCCATAGTACAATCTGCCTGCTCAAGTGCCTCTTTAACAACACCGCTGATTGATTCTGCGTGACGGCGTGACGCAATTTCAGGCACTACGCCGCCATACAGCTTATGCTCCTCAAGAGAGGTTGCTATAACATTTGATAAAACTTTTCTTCCGTCCTCTACTACTGCTGCGGCAGTTTCGTCGCAGGAGGACTCAATTCCTAAAATCTTCATAAATATTTCCTAACTATTCTTTAATTTCCACAGGCTCAATATTGTGTTTTTCAAATATTCGCAAGATTTCCGTCTGCTGATTTTCGTCGCTTATTTCACCTGTATCAATAGATATGTCGTGACTCGTTTCTACTTCTCCGTAATTTGTGCTGTTTCCGTATTGAAATCTGTAACAGGGGTTAGGGTATTTTTTATATTTTCCATTGCCATCTGTCCAGCCCTTAACAAGATAAATATCTGCATCCTCGTACTTCATTTGAGTATTAGAAAAAACTGAATTATGATTTATAAAATAATTTTCACAAAAGCAAATACCGCTGCACGAGATATTCAGCAACAGAGCGAAACCGCAGACTGCAATTATAACGGAAATGTATTTTCCAAATATTTTAGGAAAGCCTTTTTTATCGTCAAAGCGTTCCTTTCTCTGTTTTTTAGCGTATTCCTTTTGGTCTTTTGAAAGAGCAACAATAATTTTTGTACCAAAAATTCTGTGTAAAATATATGTGAGGAAAAGACTGCCGACGGCGGTTGAAATATATTTTGCGGTATCAAAAATATAAATTCCTTTTTCGCTGATAATGTTCTTGTCGATGATAACAATACCAAAGCAAATAATAAAGGCAAACACGGCACAGATAAGCAGACTGATAATTGCTGTCTTTAAGTATGAAATATAGTCGCCACCCTTGTCATCGTCTTCGCAGTTATCGGGAATTGGATAACCTTGCTCCAGATATTTAACAAATCGTTTGTCGTATGTAGTCAAAGCGTTTTTCTCAAGACGCTGATTCATTGCTTTTAAGTACGCTTGCTTGCTTTCTTCGCTTTTGTCCTTTTGCATTTTAATGCGAAGCTGTCCACAACGATAATCGTCTTTTAACTTTATTTTTTTAGCGTCTAATAAAGCTTTGTCCGCCAGCATTGTGGCTTCCATTTCTTTAAGATACGGCTCAGCTCCTGCCTTTGCAATATCACTTTTAAATTTTTCGATTATGTCAAGTATGTTGTTAATACATTTTTCTTGACTGCTTACATCTTCTACTTCTGCATTTTATGCGAGCTCTGAAACCACCGCAGGCAAACGTGGCGGTAAGGCTCGATTCTGACTTGTTGTCTGTTTTTTCAAATTCTACAAAGCTTGACAACCCACGGCTGATAACACTTGAATTGATATATTCTTTTATGGTGTTGAAGTTGGCTATAGCTTTCTTGTATTTGTTTCCCATAATCTTATCCTTTTAAAAATATTTTGTCATAATTATTGCGTTTTCTTTCGGATTTTCGTAGAAATTCGGGCGGATACCCATATTTTCAAAGCCTACTTTTTCATACAGCTTTATGGCAGGCAGGTTGCTTTCTCTCACTTCAAGAGTGATAAAGTCCATTTCGTTTTCCATAGCTTTTTCAAGAAGTGCAAGAGCAATACCACGCTTTCTGTATTTCGGAAGTACAGCCACATTGGTGACATATCCCTCACCTGAGAAAATTTGCAGTCCCATATAACCTACTGCCTTGCCGTCCTCTACCGCAACATAAAAGTGAGAGGTTTCGATTTCAAGCTGTTTTGCCAAATCTTCCCTTGACCAAGGAGATGAAAAACACTCTTTTTCTATTTTATATACATCGTCAAGATGTTCTTTTGTGAAGTCTTTGATTTCCATAGTTAAACAATATACTATTTGAATTTTTGTAGGGGATGGCGTCCTCGACATCCCGTTAATAAACAGTATTGTTGGTGAAACTCACGGGTCTCGCAGGGCGGTTCCCAAAATTTGCTGTCTGCTCATATCACAGGCAAATTTTGACCGCTACTAAGTTCTTTTTGCTCCCTTTATTTTCCACCGGAAGTGGTCGCAAACGAACCGTCGAGGACGCCGACCCCTACGAATTATCAGTTACACACTTTCGTTAAACCATAATTCAAGTGTTCAGTCGCTGTAATAAGTTTATATTTTATAATTTGTTGTTACGAGCAAGTTGGTCACAAATATTCTATACGGTGCGGTTTTGCCAATTCAGACCGACAAATCAGTGGGCATCATACCAAGTGTCGCCAATACTTCCGTCTGCACGAAGAAGTACTTTCATCTTGCAGGCATTTTCCATTTCCTCAGTAACAATTTTAAGTGCCTTTTCAGCCTCGTTTTCAGGTGACTCAACAATCAGCTCATCGTGTACCTGAAGAATAAGCCGTGACTGCATATTTTCTGCCTTAAGCCGTCTGTCAACCTTAACCATAGCGATTTTGATTATGTCGGCGGCAGTACCTTGAATAGGCATATTTCTTGCCACTCTTTCACCAAACGCACGCATCATATGATTGCTTGACGCCAGCTCCGGAAGATAACGCTTTCTGTGGAAAAGCGTTTCACTGTAGCCCTTATCTTTGGCAACATCAATCATACGTTTCATATAATCGTCAACGCCGCTGTAGGTGGCAAGGTAGCTGTCGATATATTGCTTTGCCTCCTTGTTTGATACGCCGATATCTTTAGCGAGAGAGTAGGCACCGATACCGTAAACTATACCGAAATTAACAGCCTTTGCTCTGCTTCTCATCTGCGGAGTAATCATTTCAACAGGAAGATTGAAAACTTGAGATGCGGTTATGGTGTGAATATCGTCGCCGTTGTTGAAAGCGTTAATCATATTTTCGTCGCCTGACAGGTCGGAAAGTACACGCAGTTCAATCTGGCTGTAATCGGCATCAACCAACTTGTTGCCTTTTCCTGCGATGAAAAACTTTCTCATTTCTCTGCCAAGCTCTGTGCGGATAGGAATGTTCTGTAAATTAGGCTCTAATGATGAAATTCTGCCTGTTCTCGTTTCCACCTGATTAAATCTTGTGTGAATTCTGCCGTCAGGCTCAATAACCTTAAGCAGTCCGTCGCAGTAGGTAGATTTTAGCTTTGACAGAGAACGGTACTCAAGTATCTGCGAAATTACAGGATGCTCGTTTACAAGTCCCTCTAAAACCTCTGCGTTTGTGGAGTAGCCTGTTTTCGTTTTCTTTTTGCAGGGAAGATGCAAATCTTCAAAAAGGGCAACGCCTAACTGTTTTGGCGAGTTTATGTTAAATTCATAGCCTACGCTGTCATAAATTGTCCTTGTCAGCTCGTTAATTCTTTCACCGAGCTTCTTGCCGAACTGCTCGATTCCGTCCTTGTCAACCTCAAATCCTGCATATTCCATTTTGGCGAGAACGGCGGAAAGGGGAAGCTCGATTTCGGTTAAAAGCTCTCTTTCGTTTGCATCATCAATAAGTTTGTCTGTCTTTTCAAAAAGCGGTTTGATAACAGCGGCGAGAGAAACTGTAATATCCTTTTCGCCGAGAGAGTTGAGAAATTCAGGGAGCTTTACGCCGTATTCAAGAGCTAAATGCTCGATGTCATAATTGCTGTCGCTTGGTCTGAGAAGATATGCAGAAAGCATAAGGTCACCGCAGACGTTTTTAAGCTCTACACCATATTTGCAGGCGAGACGGTGAAGCTCCTTTGTGTTGTAGGAAAACTTTTTTGTGCCCTCGTCCTCAAAGAAATTGCGGACAAAATATGAAAATTCAGGCGTTTCAGACGGCATAACTATAATCTCATCGCCAAAGGCAAAATACAAATCAGTCACGCTGCCGTCGATTATTTCAGGATAAAAATATGCGTCCTGACCCTTAATTCTGTCAAGGAGATAGTCAGCGTCAACGCAGGTAAGACGGCTTAATTCTCTTGGCTTTTCCTCCTCGCTTTCTTCAATACTTACGCCGTTTGGGTCAAGATTGAATTTCGGAATCAGCGAGAAAAGCTCAAGACAAACAAACTGCGATACTGCCTTGCTTTCATTCCTGTCAGTAACAACATAATGAGAAACGTCAGTATCAACAGGAGCGTCTGTCCTGATTGTGCCTAAATCGAGAGAAAGGTATGCTTTTTCTTTATCATTTGCAAGCTTTGTTTTCACTCCGGGCTTGATATCCAAATCATCAAGATTTTCGTAAATATAGTCGATATTGTGAAAACGCTGAATAAGGTCAAGGGCGGTTTTTGCACCAATTCCTGCAACACCGGGAATATTATCAGAGCTGTCGCCTTGCAGTGCTTTCACCTGAATAAGCTCCGCAGGAGTTACGCCGTATTCCTCGTCAATGGCTTTTTCGTCGTAAACGTCAGTAACTGCCTGTCCCATTTTAGTCCTTGCAAGAAGAACTTTAACACCGCCGTGAGCTAATTGTAGAGAATCTCTGTCACCTGTGGCAATAAAGCATTCGTTACCTGATTTTCTGCAAGCGTCGGCAAGAGTGCCGAGAATATCATCAGCCTCCCAACCCTCTTCCTCTAAGGTGATGATACCTAAGCTGTGGAGTAAATCTTTAAGTATCGGCATCTGTGACCTGAGCTCGTCAGGCATACCGTGACGGCCTGCTTTGTATTCGCTGTACATATTGTGCCTGAATGTAGGCGCGTGAACGTCAAAAGCAACTGCAACAGCGTCAGGCTGACACAAATCTTTCAGCTTTAAATATATTGTGAGAAAGCCGTAAATGGCGTTAGTGTATTCTCCGCTTTTAGTGGTTAAAAGTTTAATTCCGTAAAATGCTCTGTTTACAATACTGTTTCCGTCGATAACAAGCAGTTTCATTTTTATCCTCCGCTTTTGTGTGTTATTTTATTATTATACCATAACTTCACTTTATCTACAATTATAATTAGATAAATAATTTTATATTATATACATTATATATAGACTTACAGCCGTTAAACCCAAAACCTACTGCCAAATGTTACATAATAATGAATTTTCCTTAAAAATGCAAAAAAACTATTGACAAAACGAAATTTCGGATATAATATATAGGTAAATTAGCACTCAGGCATTGAGAGTGCTAACAGATAAAAAAGAGGGTGGGAAGGATGATAAGTGAAAGACGTCACGCAATACTCAATTTGATTATTGAGCATTATCTGCGTACAGGTGAGCCAATCGGCTCAAAGACGATTTGCCAGCTTCTTCCTTATCCTGTTTCAAGTGCAACTGTCAGAAACGAGATGGCTTATCTTTCTCAGCTCGGTTTCCTTGAACAACGTCACACCAGCGGTGGCAGAGTTCCCTGCAAAGCGTCATACAGATATTATGTAGATTCTCTTATGGAAGAGGTACCTGTTTCAAATTATGACGCACAACAAATCAGCGAAACCCTTTCGGTAAATGCAGGTGACCCTGAAAGACTTTTGACTGACGCGTCAAGGCTTTTAAGCGAGTATTCTCATTGTGCATCATTCTGCTGTATGCCGGAGGACCCGTATGATTGTATTCAGGGAATTGATTTGATTCCTGCGGGAAATTCAAAGGCAATGCTTGTTATGCTGACGGTGGGAAGCAAGATTAAATCTTCTCTTATCAATATGCCGTGTCCTATTGACGATGAGTTTCGTGCAATGTTTTACGGCGTGATAAACAGATTCTTTATCGGTGCACAATTAAGCGACATAAATACAGCTCTTATTCAAAGTGCGGTGGGCTTTGCCGGCGGAAGAATATTTGACCTTCTTCCTGTTCTGACATCTCTCTGCTCCTTGTGTGAGGAGGCGTCACAAAGCAAGCTTACCCTTGAGGGCGAAACAAATTTGCTTTCTCATACAGAGCTTGGCAGTGATGTGTACAGACTGCTATCGTTCTTGACAGAAAAGCAGCAGTTAATTCAGCCCATTAAGGAATTTACAGACGGCAGTACGCCGAGAGCACTTTTCATAGGTGACGAAAATCCGCTGTACGAAATGAAAAACACCACAACGGCAATCGGAAAGTACACCTACGGAAACAATCAAAAGGCAGCAATCGGAATTGTGGGCTCAATGCGAATTGATTACAAAACCATTCTTCCGAAAATCAATTATATAATGGACACTGTTGACATACTTTTATCAAAAGGAGGCAGCGTATGAGCAAAAAGAAAAATGATACTTCAAAGGCTGAAACAAGCGAAAAGGAAGAGTTGAAAGACGAAACAAAAAAGGCTGATAACGCTACAGACGAAAAGGCTGAAAAAGAGGAAAATCCTCTTGAAAAGGAGCTTGCAGATACTAAGGAGCAGCTGTTGAGAGTTACGGCTGAATACGCAAACTTCCGCAAGCGTTCAGAAAAAGAAAAAAATGAAAGCTTCACCTTTGCAACTGCTAAAGCAGTAGGTGAAATTCTCTCGGTAGTAGATAATCTCGAAAGAGCTCTTGCCAACGAACAGGAGGACTACGAGGGACTGAAGAAGGGTGTTCAAATGACCTTTGACGGTTTAATGGCTTCTCTTGAAAAATTAGGCGTAACCGTTTACGGCGAACCTGGAGAGCAGTTTGACCCCAACTTCCACAACGCAGTAATGCACGTTGAGGATGACTCGTTGGATGCAAATGTTATCACAGATGTATTCCAAAAGGGCTACAAAATCAACGACAAGGTTGTCAGACCTGCAATGGTCAAAACAGCCAACTAATATATAACAAAACAAAAAACACAATCTAATTGGAGGAATTTATTATGGGAAAAATTATAGGTATTGACTTAGGTACAACAAACAGCTGTGTCAGCGTTATCGAGGGCGGCGAGCCGGTAGTTATCGCAAACGCAGAAGGTGCAAGAACAACACCATCAGTAGTTGCTTTTTCTAAAGACGGCGAAAGAATGGTAGGTAATGTTGCAAAGCGTCAGGCTATCACAAATCCTGATAAGACCATTTCATCTATCAAGAGACATATGGGCTCTGACTACAAAGTAACAATCGACGGCAAGGCATATACTCCTCAGGAGATTTCTGCTATTATTCTTCAGAAACTTAAGAGCGACGCTGAAGCATATCTCGGCGAAAGCGTAACAGAGGCAGTTATCACAGTTCCTGCATACTTCACAGACGCACAGCGTCAGGCTACTAAGGACGCAGGTAAGATTGCAGGCCTTGATGTTAAGAGAATTATCAACGAGCCAACAGCCGCAGCACTTGCATTCGGTATTGATAAGGAAGATGACCAAAAGGTTATGGTTTATGACCTTGGCGGCGGTACCTTTGATGTATCAATCATTGAAATGGGCGACGGTGTTCAGGAAGTTCTTGCTACAGCAGGTAACAACCACCTCGGCGGTGATGACTTCGACAAGAAGATTATGGACTGGATTGTTGCTGAATTCAAGAAGGAAACAGGCATTGACCTTACAGGCGACAAGATGGCTATGCAGAGAGTTAAGGAAGCTGCAGAAAAGGCAAAGATTGACCTTTCAGGTATGACTACTGCACAGATTTCACTTCCTTTCATTACAGCAGATGCAACAGGTCCAAAGCATCTTGAAACTACTCTTTCAAGAGCTAAGTTCAACGAAATGACTGCTGACCTTGTAGAAGCTACAATGGGTCCTGTTCGTCAGGCAATGAGCGACTCAGGTCTTTCAATGAACGATATTGACAAGATTCTCCTTGTAGGTGGTTCAACAAGAATTCCTGCAGTTCAGGAGGCTATTCAGAAGTTCTCAGGCAAAGAACCTTTCAAGGGTATCAATCCTGATGAATGTGTTGCTATGGGTGCTGCTCTTCAGGGCGGTGTACTCGGCGGCGACGTTAAGGGACTTCTTCTCCTTGATGTTACTCCTCTTTCACTTGGTATCGAAACAATGGGCGGTATCAACACAGTAATTATTGAGAGAAATACTACTATCCCTACAAAGAAGAGCCAGATTTTCTCAACTGCTGCTGATAACCAGACTTCTGTTGAAGTTCACGTTCTTCAGGGTGAGAGAGAATTTGCAAAGGATAACAAAACTCTCGGTATGTTCCACCTTGACGGTATTCTTCCTGCAAGAAGAGGTGTACCGCAGATTGAGGTTACATTTGATATTGATGCTAACGGTATCGTTCACGTATCAGCTAAGGACCTTGGTACAGGTAAGGAACAGCAGATTTCTATCACAGCATCATCAAATATGAGCAAAGAAGATATCGACAAGGCTGTTAAGGAAGCAGAGCAGTTTGCAGAAGAGGACAAGAAGAAGAGAGAATCTGTTGACCTCAGAAACAACGCAGACCAGATGGTTTATCAGACAGAAAAGCTTATCTCAGAGGACGGCGACAAGTTCTCAGCAGACGACAAGAGTGCTCTTCAGTCAAAGCTTGATGTTCTTAAGGAAGCACTTAAGGGCGATAACGAGGACGCTATCAAGTCAGCTCAGGAAGATTTAACAAATAAGTTCTATGAGGTTTCACAGAAGCTTTACGAGGCAGCTCAGGCAGCAGGTGCAGCAGACCCTAACGCAGCAGGCTTTAATCCTAACGATGCAGCAGGCGGTGCTGACGCAGGTTATACCGATGCTGATTACACAGAGGTTGACGATAACTAATCTGTAATAAAGAACATAGCTGTGCGGAGTGATTTTTGTCACTCCCACAGTTATTTGATATATATTGTAATTAAGGGGGCAGAATATGCCTGAAGATAAAAGAGACTATTATGAGGTTCTTGGTGTAAGCAAAGGTGCTACCGAGGATGAAATCAAAAAAGCATACAGAAAAACAGCAAAAAAATATCATCCTGACTTGAATCCAGGCGACAAAGAGGCGGAGGAAAAGTTTAAGGAATGTAACGAGGCGTACGAGGTTTTGTCCGACCCGCAGAAGAAAGCAAGATACGACCAGTTCGGCTTTGCAGGTGTTGACCCTAACTACGGTGCAGGTCAAGGCGGTTACGGTGGCGGCGGCTTCGGTTTCGACGGCGACATTGATTTGGGCGATATTTTCTCGTCATTTTTCGGCGGCGGTTTCGGTGGCGGCGGCAGAAATCCTAATGCTCCTCAAAGAGGCAGGGACACTCAGGCGTCTGTTACTCTTACATTTGAAGAGGCTGCCAAGGGCTGTAAAAAAACTATCGAAACAATGCGTGTAATGGACTGTAGTGAATGTGGTGGTACAGGTGCTGCGAAAGGCACAAGTCCTTCCGTTTGTCCTGAATGTCAAGGCAGAGGTGTCATCAACATTCAGCAGAGAACTCCTCTCGGCGTTATGAGTACACAGAGGACCTGTTCACGCTGCGGCGGTACAGGTAAAGTAATCAACAATCCTTGCCACAAGTGTAATGGTAAAGGTAAAGTCCGTACTAAGAAGAAAATTGAAGTCAACATTCCTGCCGGTATTGATAACAATCAGGTTGTCAATGTCAGGGGATTCGGTAATGCAGGCTCAAACGGCGGTCCTGCAGGCGATTTAAAGGTTGTTGTAAATATCAAAAAGCACCCTTATTTCAATCGTGACGGCTACGATGTTTGGGTTGACAAGCATATTTCAATAGTTGAGGCAACTCTCGGTGCAGAGGTTAATGTTCCTACACTTGAGGGCGATACAAAGCTGAATATTCCTGCCGGTACACAGCCCGGAGAGGTATTTACTCTTAAAGGAAATAAGGGTATTTCCCGTCTTAACGGTATGGGCAAAGGCGAGGAATATGTCAGAATTGTTGTTGATATTCCTAAGTCAGTTACATCGGAGCAGAAAGAGCTTCTCAAGCAGTTTGATAAGGACTATGTAGCTCCTAAAAATAACGGCAAGGAAGGCTTTTTCGATAAGTTTAAGAAAAAATAATATTGCTGATAAAAAGGCTTGCAGACAAAAATCTGCAAGCCTTTTAGGTTATTTTTTGAACTTTTCAATTTTATTTTCTTTTGCGTATTCGATACAGCTGTCAAAAATCGTTGCGATTCTGTCAACTGCCTCGTCGGTGTCATCTTTCATATTGTTCCAAAGAAACTTTACAAAAAATCCCACGCCGGCGTAGCAGGTGTATTCTGATATGGTTCTGAGTGTTTCGCTGTCGATATCACATTCTCCTGTCTGAGAGCAGATGAATTTGTAAAATTCATCATTCATAGTTTCAAAAACATATTTTTCAACTCGTTCACGGGACAGCGAGTGTGAGAGGTGATATACAGGTTCAGGAGTTTCTTTTATATCTCTGAGAAGTGTTTTCAGTGCCTCTTTCCATCCGCACACGGAAATCATATCCACATACTTTTTACTTTTCGCCTCAAGCCATGCAGTCAGCAGGTCATAAATATCCCTGTAATGATAATAGAATGTATTAGGACTAATTTCGCAGTCGGCAACAATTGACGAGACCGTTATCTTGTCAAATGACATTTTATAAAGCATATTTTCAAATGACTGCAAAATCGCTTTTTGTGTAAAATGAGCCATAGTATCACCCAAAGATTAAATTGTTATTATTTTAACAATTCGATTTATTCCTGTCAATCAGTATAAAATTTTGTTTACAATTTTAGGTTATACAATCAATTAAAAGTGACAAAAATCTCTCTGTATATACCAAACGATAAACCGCAGAAATGGTTGAAATTTGGGGAATAAGCCGATTTTATCCTAATTTAGTACAACGGAATTTCTTTGACAGTTTTATTTATTTTATAATAATGATATACTCACCGTAAGGTTAAATAATTTCCTTTGGGGGAGTAGTAACACATATATTTATGTGAAGCATGTCAACATACCGACCGAAAGGTCTGGCTGCTTTAATTACGAGACTCAAGTGTAAATGCTAAACCGATTATCTCCTCGTCGTTTAGCATATGCTTGAGTCTTTTTATATATAGAGGATTGCTGTTTTGATATAAAAGGAGGATATTATTATGTCAAAAGAAGGTTCATCAATCGGTCACAAAGCAGAGCGAAAAAGCTTTGAGCTTATAATCAGTACGCTTTTGAAAACTCTTGATAAAAACGACCGTTCAAAGCAATTTGGAAAATTCGTTGACTATGCCAAAATGTTCTACGGCAAGGGCTATACCGACGAAGATTACCAAAAGATAAAAAGCGTTCTTTGTGACCCCGACAACAAATGGGTAAAATATATCAACAGAGTGCTTGACGAAACCGACCGCAACATAGCAAAAACCGCCTTGCTGAATTTGGGATACGAAGCATTTTTCCGAGGCACTAAAAAGATTAGAGAAAACAGAGAAATATACAACTGCAACATTCCTTGGTTAATTCTTTTTGACCCAACATCAGCCTGCAATATGCACTGTCAAGGTTGCTGGTCAGGTACATACGGCAGAAAATATAATCTTTCCTTTGACGATATGGATAAGATTGTTACCGAGGGTAAGGAGCTTGGCGTTTATTTCTATATGATGACAGGCGGTGAACCTCTTGTCAGAAAAGACGATATAATCAAACTTGCCCAAAAGCACAGCGACGCATATTTTGCTTTGTTTACAAACTCCACTCTTATTGACGAGGATCTTTGCCAAAAGGTTTTAGAGCTTGGAAATATTGCATTTATTCTTTCCATTGAGGGTACAGAGGAAAGTAACGACGAAAGAAGAGGCAGCGGTCATTACGATAAAGTAATAAAGGCAATGGATTTGCTCCACAGTCACGGTATTATTTTCGGTACTTCAATATGCTATACAAGGCATAATATTGACGCAGTTACATCTGATGATTTTATCAATATGTTGGTGGAAAAAGGTGCAAGGTTCAGCTTTTATTTCCACTATATGCCTGTCGGCAATAATGCCGTTCCTGAGCTTATGCCTACAAAAGAGCAAAGAGAATATATGATTAAGCGTATAAGATATATTCGTTCTCTTGACTCACCATTTGAGTTTTTTGCAATGGACTTCCAGAACGACGGCGAGTATGTAGGCGGCTGTATTGCAGGCGGAAGAAATTATTTTCACATCAATTCCGCAGGCGATGCCGAGCCTTGTGTGTTTATCCACTATTCAAATATGAATATTCACGAGCATACTATTCTTGAAATTCTCCAAAGTCCGCTGTTTATGGCTTACAGACAGGGACAGCCGTTTAATAAAAATCATCTTCGCCCTTGTCCTATGCTGGAAAATCCTGAAATTCTGCGTAAGCTTGTCAGCGAAACTAATGCTTACAGTACAGATTTGGAAAGTCCTGAGTCAGTTGATCACCTTTGCTCCAAGTGTGACGAGTATGCAAAAATATGGCAGCCATCCGCAGAAGAAATTTGGGCAGAAAAAAGCCATATCCATACAGGCAGATATCAGAATTATGTTGATAAAAATAAGTCCGAATAAATTCAAAACCGAATATAACAAAGGCTTGCAGACATAAAAATCTGCAAGCCTTTTAGGTTATTTCTTCTTTTCGGACATCTCTATCCAAATATTATTTTCCCACTCAAAAAGGGAACTGCCTATTTTGTTTCCGAAGTTTTCACGAAGATATTTTTGAAATTTGAAGTATTCTTTGTGTCCCCATTTGCTCTAAGGTTTAACCTTGTCACTGCTGTATTTACCGCATCTGCCACTTTTCAAAAGGTTTTCTTTGATTAAAGGCAAAGGCGAGCTTTCTGCTGTAGCATTTTCATCCCACATAGCCTCGATTATGTAACTGTCAACAGGAGCATGGAGAACGCTTATTGTTTCGTTATGAAAATACAAAAAATTCTCTACTGCGTCATCATTGGTGAATTGCTCAAAGTCAATTGATGCTATGTACTTTAAAGTTATATTAAACCATTTTTGTGCTTGTCCGTATGTTAAACTGCATACTGAAAACCTTTCTATAATATTATCGCAGGTAGTTTTATGAATTTTGTCAAAAGAAGATTGCAAAACTTGGGCTTGTTGCTTGCGTATGTCACCAATAGTGTGTTTAGAATTTTTCAATTCACTATTTGCCTCTTTAAAAGCGTTATTGTACTCTGTCTGCATTTTTTTCAAAGCTTCAATTATTTCTTCACAAACAGAAAGGAATGCTTTGTTTTTATCTTCATCTGTTACTGACTTGTCATAATTTATCGTTCGGCACATAGTGAGATATGCTTCTCGTGCAATTTTTCTTACTGCATTTTCCTGACTGTCATCAGCAGTAATTCCCAATAAAGCGTAAATCAAAATGTTGTTTTTTATAATGCTGTTTTTCATACAACTTTCCTCCGGAATTGATTATAATAAATTTGTTTGTATTTTTCAATAACTGTTGTTTTATTGATAGGTGTTACTAAAAGAAAAAGAACACTATGTAAGTGTTCTTTTTCTTTTGGCAGAGGTATAAGGATTCGAACCTTAAATGACGGAGTCAGAGACGCACAATGCTTCAGTAAGAATGCCCATTTTAAGCACGTTTCAAGGCTCCTGTGTCTCTCAAATGTCTCTGTGAATTTTGTTGCATTTCTTAACACGAAATTATATCAGCTTTTACAGCCCCATAGTAGCACAATAATTAGACCAGAGGTAGCCCAATTAGTTAGACAATAACAATATTAAACCCTTCAAATTTAAAAATGCCGTATTTAAGTGACCGCTTTTGCTAAAATTTTTTCCAACATTTTGTTTTCATAAATTCAATAATTTCGCCATTGTCCTTATCTTCATAATAGCCAACGAGTAGCCTTTTGAACTCCGGCACATCATCCTCAGGAATAGCAATAAAACCCTCGCCCTTTGAAATCAAATAATGATTGGCAAAAATCACAGCAGCACGCTTATTGCCATCATTGAAAATCTGTGTTTTCATACAATACAAGCAAAGGTTTATTGCATTATCAATGCTGTTGTTA
>JAQXUH010000017.1 GCA_029219885.1 Eubacteriales bacterium
AAGAGCCGAGCTTGAGGAAAAGGAATATGTTGTTACCTCAGGCGGCGGTATGGTAGAAATTACCGTTAAGGGCAATCACGAAATTCAGTCTATCGGTCTTAACCCTGAGGTTGTTGACCCTGAGGATGTTGAAATGCTTGAAGATATGCTCGTTGCCGCTTTCAATGAGGCTATGCGTCAAATCGACGAGGAAGCAGAGAGAGAGCTGGAAAAGGTTACCGGAGGACTTAATATCCCGGGACTTTAAATTATAGTTTATTTGTCGGTCTAAATTGACAAAACCGCACCGATAAAAAATCGGTGGCTAACTTTCTCGTAATAACAAAGCAAAAAAATAAAAATTTGTTACAGCGACCGCACACTTGAATTACAGCGGAAGCGGTCGCAAACGAACCCCTTTACACAAGGGAGCAGAAAATTTATTACACTTTAGACCGACAAATAAAATACCACAGGAGTAGAAAATGTCAAATCTTGCACCGCTTCAAAATTTAATAGACCATTTTGAGCGAATGCCGGGAATAGGTCACAAAACGGCACAGAGGCTGGCATTTTATATTCTCGGACTTGAAGAGGCAGAGGCGAGAGAGTTTTCTCAAGCCATAATCGACGCCCACACTAAGATTAAGCAGTGTAAAATTTGCTGTAACCTTGCAGACGAGGAGCTTTGCCCGATTTGTAAAAGTACAGTCAGGGATAAAAGCGTTATCTGTGTTGTGGAGGACCCGAGAGATGTGGCGGCAATTGAACGCACTCACGAGTACAACGGCACCTATCACGTACTGCACGGTGCAATTTCGCCTATGGATAATGTAGGTCCCGACCAAATCAGGATAAAAGAGCTGATTGCAAGACTTTCCGACGATACTGTCGAAGAGGTCATTATGGCCACTAACCCTACTGTTGAGGGTGAGGCCACCGCAATGTATATCAGCCGTCTGCTGAAGCCTATGGGCATAACCGTCAGCCGTCTTGCATATGGCGTTCCCGTAGGTGCCGATTTGGAATATGCCGACGAAGTAACACTTTCACGTGCGTTAGAGGGCAGAAGTCTTATTTGATTTAATTTTAAGGAGTGATGGACTTGGATAAGAGTGAAAAGCAAATTATTGCAAATAATAAAAAAGCCTATCACGACTACTTTGTGCTGGAGACTTACGAGGCAGGTATAGAGCTTTTCGGTACGGAAATCAAGTCAATTCGCAACGGCAGAGTTAATCTTAAGGATAGCTTTTGCTCGGTGGATGACGGCGAAATGTTCGTTATCGGTATGCATATTTCACCTTACGAAATGGGAAATCGCTTTAACCGTGACCCTATGAGGAAGAAAAGACTGCTTCTGCATAAGCGAGAAATTATGAAGCTTTTCGGCGAAAGTCAACAGCAGGGACTGTCAATAATTCCACTGAGTCTTTATCTTTCAAAAGGAAGAGCAAAGTTGGAAATCGGTCTTTGTAAAGGTAAAAAGCTTTACGATAAGCGTGCCGTTCAGGCAAAGAAAGATTCCGACCGCCAGATTGAGCGTACGCTCAAAGAAAATTATCGTTAATATATGGGGATGAAAGGATTTCGACAGGGTTGTTGAACCTTGGTCAGCGGGTAGCGGAGTTGCACCGCTTTAAAAGTAACACTTTAAAATTAACTGACAATAATAAATCAGTAGCTCTTGCTGCTTAATTAGCGGCTTGCGTTCTTGTGCAGAGTGCCACGGCTGCATATAGAGCGTCGACTTAGTGGCGAACATGAACGAAAGACCGTCTCGCCTTTCGTCAGGAATCAGAGACTACCGTAGGCTGAAGGCTGTTTACCGCCGCCAGCTGAGGGGATAACTTAAATGATAAACTACACCCGTAGAGCCCTTGGCAAGATAGCTTTGGACGTGGTTTCGATTACCACCATCTCCACCAAAAAGAGCACGCTTTTGCGTGCTTTTTTCAATACAATCAGAAATGGCGGTAATCGAAAAAGCCGTTAAGAAAACAGTCCGGTGGACTGTTTTTAGGCGGGGCGTGTCGGCGTAAGCCGAGCGATTACCACCATCTCCACCAAGACAGAATAATCCGAAATTTGTTGTCGTTGGTAACTGTTTCTGATTTTTTGTTTTAGATAAAGTTAAGGTAGGGTGTTAATCTTGCATTTTGATTGTTGTTTTAAAATGATATTTTAGTTGACATTTTAACAGTATAATGCTAATATTATTATTGAAAGTGGTAAAAATCGCAAAAATTACAACTTTAAGCCGACAAATTTCGACAAAAATAGTAAAATTGAAAGGATGTGTGACTTTGGAATATAAATTGTTATCTAAACTCTACTATAAAGATAAAAATGAATATGAAGAAGTATATACGAGGCGTTTTAATAGTGAAAGTTCATATCACTTTAATATCAAAATAAGTGGTAATGAAGCGTTTTGTTGTTTGATTCCAGAAATTTTTAATTTGTGTAACGAAATTTCAAATACGGATAAATTGGTGTTTGCATTAGCTTCTAAGTTACCACAAGCTGCAATAAGTCAATTTGCCGCTAAGAGTCTTGTTGACGAAATCATTTTAACTAATGATATTGAAGGCGTGTATAGCACAAGAAAAGAGATAAATCTTATATTAAAAGATGCTAAAACCAAGGATACTAAAAAGCGTTTTGAAGGGTTAGTGGCGAAATATAAGATGTTAAGTAAGGCACAGATTCCATTGAAGACTTGTGAAGATATTAGGAATATTTATGATGAACTAGTTCTTTCTGAAGTTGTTGAGGATGATCCCGGTAATATGCCAGATGGAATGATTTTTAGAAAAGATGTTGCAGAGGTTACAACTGCTACACAAAAGGTTATTCACAAAGGCTTGTATCCAGAAGAGAAGGTTATTGACTATATGGAACAAGCATTAAGGATTCTTAATGATGAGGCAATCCCTTTGCCAATTCGAATTTCAATCTTTCATTATTTATTTGGATATATTCATCCATTTTATGATGGAAATGGACGTACTTCACGTTTTATTAGTAGCTATTTGTTGTCTAAAGAATATGAATATTTAATTGGATATCGTTTATCATATACGATTAAAGAGAATATAAGTGATTACTATGAAGCCTTTAAGTTGTGTAATGATGAAAAGTCAAAAGGAGATTTAACGCCTTTTGTTATTATGTTTTTGAAGATAATAAAAAAATCAATGGACAATCTTTTTGATGCATTATATAAGAGAAAAGAAGATTTAGAAAAGTATAGTGCACTTATTTCAAAGATTAGTGGTATAGATCAGGATCTTTCTTACGTTCTCTTACAAGGTGCATTGTTCTCAAATTTGGGTATTGATAAAAATGATTTGTGTGAAACTTTGCAAATCGGGAAATCAACATTGTCAAAGAGATTAAACAAAATTGATGAACTTGGATATTTGGTAATAAAGAAAAATGGAAGATCAAATTATTATAGTTTTGATATTAACTGCTTGAAATAACTATTAGAGCAGAAATCTTTTCTTTGCTTCTAAAAATATAAAATTAATAATATTGTAATATTTTGTGGTTTTATGTTGAAGGATGCTGATTAACACATTTGTAAATTCTGTATTTGTATATGATGATAGAATTAATTTCTATTTCAACTATAAGGATGATGTGAAATCATTCAAAAGAAATGACACGGATTCTTTATCAGATTTGGATTCGTTCACTCCACCAAAAAAAGAGCACTTCTTTATGAAGTGCTTTTTTATTCATTGCGAAGCAATGGTATATCATCAACAACATTGCATCTTCGCAATGATGATATACAAGGCTTTGCCTTGATTTGAATATTTTTCGACAAATAAACAATAATTCATTTACGGAATGCCGCTGGCAAACGAACCCCTGCGCCATTAATCTTTATTTATTGACGAAACACGTCCTTTATATTATAATTGAAACAGAAAATTCAAGTAGGTGATGAAATGAAAATAACATATTACGGAACGGCGGCGGCAGAGGGCTTTCCTGCGTTATTCTGCCATTGTGACGCCTGTGAAAGAGCCAGACAAAGCGGCGGCAAAAATCTTCGTTCACGCTCTCAGGCGTTAATCAACGACGATTTGCTTATAGATTTTCCGCCGGACACGTATATGCATTGTCTGTTTTACGGCCTTGATTTGAGAAAGGTGAAGTCCTGCATTATCACTCACGCACACAAGGACCACCTGTATATTGAAGATTTTCAAAACAGGATGCCCACCTATTCCGTTTTCCCAAACAACGATAAGGACAAGACGCCTTTGCATCTTTACGCCAGCAAGAAGTCCGGTGCAAAGCTGAAAAAATTAGTCCGCGAGCTGACCTTGCGTGACAGCATAGCGTTGCGTTATCACGATATAAAGCCTTTTGAAAGCTACGAAATCGAGGGATACACAGTAACACCTCTCAAGGCTTGCCACGCACCTGACGTTGAGCCGCTGAATTTTATTATTCAGCGTGACGGCAAGTCGATTCTGTACGCCAACGACACGGGATATTTTTACCCTGAAACATGGGAATTTCTTGAGAAAAGCGGTATCGTTTTTGACTTCGTTTCCCTTGACTGTACGCTGATTACAGAGGATAATTACATCTACCATATGGGGCTTGAAAATTGTAAAAAGGTCAAGGAACGTCTGCTGAAAACCAACGCCGACGAGCATACGGTTTTCTGCCTGAATCACTTCTCCCACAGCGGTCAGATGACCTATGACGAGCTTGTGCCTGTGGCAAAAGAAATGGGCTTCCTCGTTACCTATGACGGCTTTCAGGTGGAGATTTAAAACAGTCTTGCTCAAATCGTAAAAATAACAGCGTTAACATACATCGGAACAGACAATGAAAGGAATCACAATGCGCAATTTACGAACTTATTACTCTGCAAATGTTAGTGATTTTTTAAATCAATCTGAAAGCTCAATTTTAGGAATTATTCACTCAAATGATATTTCTGCTGAAACGTCAATTCAACAGAGCAATACTTGGCGTCAAGAGGTCCAAATTTTAAAAGAACAATTTAATGATTTTACAGAAGGGCGCATACTGTTTGAGTACACTATTCCAAGAATGGGAAAAAGAGTCGACGCTGTTTTCCTGCATAAAAATATTGTTTTCTTGTTGGAATTCAAGTGCGGCGATAGTGAATATCGCTGTTCTACTTACGACCAAGTATATGACTACGCCCTTGACTTGCGCAATTTCCAAAAGGAAAGTCATAACAAGCTGCTTGTTCCGATTATGATTTCTACCGCAGCATTTAAGATTGAAAATGATATTGTTGAAAATGAACGAATTATTGAGCCGCTTCGCTGCAATAGTGCGAATATTGCTGAAACTATAAATGCAGTAGCTGCACGATATGACGAAAAAGATTTCGATTATACACAGTGGGAAAATTCTGAATACTTGCCTACCCCAACGATTGTTGAAGCTGCGCAAGCTTTGTACAGAGGTCACAATGTCCACGATATTACAAGAAGCGATGCCGGAGCAGAAAATCTGACTATTACCACAGATGAAATCAATAAAATAATAGAGTATAGTAAACAGAATCACAAAAAATCTATTTGCTTTGTGACAGGAGTGCCTGGAGCAGGAAAAACTTTAGTAGGTCTTAATATTGCAATTGAGCGTTCAAATGCTCAAGAAGGCGAACACGCAGTGTTTTTGTCTGGAAATTATCCACTTGTTAATGTTTTGCAGGAAGCGTTAGCACGAGATAAAGTCGAGCAAGAAAAGCAGAATGGTAATAAATTATCAAAAAAAGACGCGCTGCGTAGCACGTCTGCATTTATACAGATAATACATAAGTACAGAGATTCCTTTGTCGGTAATAGTAATATTCCACCGGAACGTGTTGCAATTTTTGATGAGGCGCAACGCGCATGGACCCATGAAATGATTGCTAAATTTATGGCTACTAAAAAAGGCGTTACTGATTTTCCATATAGCGAGCCTGAATTTTTAATTAGCACTATGGACCGTCATCAAGATTGGGCTGTTATTATATGTCTTGTTGGTGGAGGACAAGAAATCAATACCGGAGAAGCAGGCTTGCCGGAATGGTTTGATTCATTAAGGCGCGCTTTTCCAGAATGGGATGTATATATCACTCCTGAGCTCAATGATAATGAATATCGTCGCGGACGTGATTGGAATGATATGGTTTCTAATCTGCACACATACGAACGCGAAAAATTGCATCTTGCTACATCAATCCGCTCGTTTAGGACGCCTAATTTAGCTGCTTTTATTAAAGAAATGCTCGATGTTGATGTTGAAAAATCAAAAACGTTGCTTAGCTCCATTAAAGAAAAATACCCTATTGTGCTTACTCGTGATTTAAATGTTGCTAAAAATTGGGTGAAAAATCGTTGTCAAGGAACTACTCGGTACGGACTTCTCGCAAGCAGCGGAGGTATGCGGTTAAAGCCTGAAGGAATTTTTGTAAAAAATGATATTTCTGTGGAAAATTGGTTTCTTAATGGCAAAGATGATGTTCGGTCAAGCTATGCACTGGAAGATGTGGTAACAGAATTTGACATTCAGGGGCTCGAACTTGATTACTCAATAGTGGCATGGGATGCCGATTTTAGATTTGACGGGCAAAAATGGACATATAATAGTTTTGTTGGAAACAAATGGAATGTAGTTCGTTCGAAGGAAAAGCAGTTGTACCTGAAAAACGCTTATCGTGTTTTGCTAACTCGTGCAAGACAAGGAATGGCTATTTTTGTTCCGAATGGTAGTAACACAGATAAAACAAGAAAATGTGAATATTATGATAAAACATATGAATATCTGAAGAATTTAGGAATAGATACTTTATAGTTTTAAGTTTTTCTTTATACGATTAGAAGGCAAAAAATTACACCGCACAAATTTGTGCGGTGTTTTTGTATAAAATCAATACCAATTCCAAAAAACCTTTTCTGCGTCGAATTCGGCACGGCAGGTATTATATTTTTTGTATTTTCTGTGCTTGCCTGTTGCGTTGTGAAAATCAAAGCTAAACTCGATTTTAAACATTCCGTATGCCGCAGGACATTCAATAAAAGTTGCTGATAAAGCGTTATTGAGCACATCTAAAAAATCATTTCATCCTTTCCGCATTTTACGCAGTTTAACTTTTGGTCGTGCAAAACGCCGTAGGGTATGCTAATTTTTAATAAATCAAATTCCTCTGTCATAATATCACCTCATACTTGTTTCTGTAATGATAGTAACATAGTAAAGAAGTTTTTTCAATTTGTTTGTAAATTGTTGTTTAGCGTATCAAGTTTTACAGATACTAATTGAATTTTTGTAGGGGATGGCGTCCTCGACATCCCGTAAATAAACAGCATTGTTGGGTAACTCACGGGTCGTCGAGGACGCCGACCCCTACGAAATATCAGCTACACACC
>JAQXUH010000018.1 GCA_029219885.1 Eubacteriales bacterium
CTATGTATTCAATTAACTCTCTTTCGTAATCTTTTATATGTCTGTATTTTCTCGGCATAACAAAACCTCCTATGGTAGTACTTTAATTCTACCATAGGAGGCTGTTTTTTTCTATTGTCCATTTTTACTGGACTTGTTCAATAATGAACTTGACGGTTTTTGTCTTTTACTTTGTAAATTTATGAAATACCTTTTTGCCTTTTTTTACGATAACCTCGCTGTCAAAATCAGACATTTTAAGAGATGCAAAACCATCAGTGATTTTCTCGTCGTTAACGCTAACGCCGCCTTGAGTGATAAGTCTTCTACCTTCGCCTTTTGACTTAATAAGTCCTGCTTTAATCATCATATCAACAACTGCAATTTCGCCGTCTGTAAAATCATCATCAGTAAGAACTGTTTCAGGCATATTGGAATTATCTGCACCGCCTGCAAAGAGAGCTCTTGCAGCATTTTGTGCCTTTTCAGCCTCTTCTTCGCCGTGAATCATCTTTGTAAGCTCAAATGCAAGAATTTCCTTAACCTTATTAAGCTCTGCACCCTCAAGCTTTGCATACTCATTAATCTGCTCCATAGGAACAAAAGTGAGAAGCTTCATACACTTGATTACATCCTGGTCGCTGACATTTCTCCAATACTGATAAAACTCATAAGGAGAAGTCTTTTCAGCGTCAAGCCAAACAGCACCCTTTTCTGTTTTACCCATCTTCTTGCCCTCTGAATTAAGGAGAAGAGTAATAGTCATAGCGTTAGCATTACCGGAAAGCTTACGGCGAACAAGCTCCATACCACCAATCATATTGGACCACTGGTCGTCGCCGCCAAACTGAAGATTACAGCCGTACTTTTGGTAAAGTGTATAGAAGTCGTAGCTCTGCATAATCATATAGTTAAACTCAAGGAATGAAAGACCTCTTTCCATTCTCTGCTTATAGCACTCAGCGGAAAGCATCTTATTTACGCTGAAACAAGCACCTACTTCACGAAGTACGTCAATATAGTTAAGGTCAAGGAGCCAATCGGCATTGTTAACCATAATTGCTTTATCGTCGGAGAAGTCAATGAACTTTGACATCTGCTTTTTAAAGCACTCACAGTTATGGTCGATAGTTTCCTTTGTCATCATTTTTCTCATATCGGTTTTACCGCTTGGGTCACCAATCATAGCAGTACCGCCGCCGATAAGTGCAATTGGCTTGTTACCTGCCATTTGAAGTCTTTTCATCAGGCAAAGTGCCATAAAGTGACCAACGTGAAGACTATCAGCAGTTGGGTCAAAGCCGATATAAAATACAGCTTTACCATTGTTTACAAGTTCTCTTACCTCTTCTTCGTTGGTAACCTGAGCAATAAGTCCTCTTTCCTGTAATTCTTCATAAACTCCCATATATTTTAATCCTCCTATAGTTTACTAATTAAATTAAAGTCAGCAGTAATCAGTTGCTGTTTTGACGCAGAAGCTCTTCAGCACTTTGAAGAAGAGTATCCGTTATTTCAAGACCGCCCATAATTCTGGCAAGCTCGTTTTTCCTGCCCTCAAAATCAAGAGGCGAAACCTTGGTATATGTACTGCTGTCCGTATACTCCTTTTTGATAAGAAAATGGCTGTCTGCGTTAGACG
This sequence comes from Eubacteriales bacterium, assembly GCA_029219885.1. GTDB lineage: Bacteria > Bacillota > Clostridia > Oscillospirales > Acutalibacteraceae > Eubacterium_R. The sequence continues at coordinate 1,622 of JAQXUH010000018.1, forward strand.
CAATCTGTGCCGAATGAGTTACGCAGATAACCTGAGTATCCTTTGATACGGACTTAAGCTTAAGTCCGATTTTTTGACTTGCACGTCCGCTGACACCTGTATCAATTTCATCAAAAATCAATGTGGTGATTGTATCATTGTACGCTATTATGTTCTTAATTGCAAGCATTATTCTTGAAAGTTCGCCGCCTGAGGCAACCTTTGACAATGGTTTCGGTGGTTCACCTGGATTAGTTGAAATTAAAAATTCAATATCATCATATCCGTGTGATGATAATTTACCTTTGTTGAAGCTGACAACAAACTTAAGCTTAGGCATATCGAGAAATTCAAGTTCAGCCTTAACCTTATTTTCAAAATCTAATGCAGTTTTCTTCCTTTCAGCAGAAAGCTTATCAGCAAGAGAAACAGTTTTATCAAGGAGTCTGTCATATTCAGCATTTAATTTTTCAAGCTCCTCGTCAGCAAAAAGAATCGACTTTTTCCTTTTCTTTGCATCTTCAAGGAAAGCGAGCATTTCTTCCTCTGTAGAGCCATATTTGCCTGAAAATTCGTATAGCATATCAAGACGCTCGTCAATTTTTTCAAGCTCATCGGGAAGAAAATCTATTTCCGAAAGCAGACTGTCTATGCTGTCCTTAAGCAGTTCTGTTTTGTCACACATATCAGCAAAAATATCAGTAACACTTTTTGCTTCTTCAAAGGCAGAAAGCTCCCTGTAACCGCTTTCAAGCATAGTCTGCACGCCGTTTACTTCGTCATCACCTGACAAAACACCAAGTGCGTTATTTAAAGCCGTTGTGAGAGCTTCACTTTTGGAAATAACCGCTTTTCTCTTTGTAAGCTCTTCCCTTTCGCCTATCTTTATGTCTGCTGATTCAAGCTCGTTTATCTGATATTCAAGCAGTTCAAGCTCCTTTTCTTTATCGCTTTCATCGGCAGTAAGGGACTTAAGCTGTCTGCGGACAGAAGAAAGCTCTTTGAAAGTGCTTTTATACTCATCAATAATACTTTTATCAGCTAAAAGCATATCGATGTATTGATACTGAAAATCAGGATTGAGAAGTGCCTGACTGTCATGCTGACCGTGAATATTAACAAGCATACCGCCGATTTCCTTAAGCATAGAAACGGTAGCAGCCTTGCCGTTGATTTTACATACAGATTTGCCACTGACGCTGATTCTGCGAGAAAGCAGTAAGCTGTTGTCTTCTTCTGTATCAAAGTCAAGTTCTTTCAGTTTGTCTGTTACGTTTTGGGGTATATCCTCAAAATATGCACTTACAAAGCCGTTTTCAGCTCCGTGGCGGACAAGCTCTCTTGATGTTCTTTCGCCAAGAATTGCATTGATTGAGTCAACTACGATAGACTTACCTGCACCCGTTTCGCCGGTCAAGACATTAAGCCCCGATGAAAATTCCACCGAGGTTTTCTCAATTACAGCAATATTTTCTATGTCAAGAGTTTTTAACATTCAAAATCTTCTCCATATTCATAGTAAAAATCTTGGCAAATTCTTGAGTTTTGCACAATACAAATATAGTATCGTCGCCTGAAATTGTACCTACTACGCCAGTCCACTCCATTGAATCAATGGCAGTACAAACAGCAACCGCCATACCTGAAAGGCATTTTACGCAGACAATATTCATTGCATGTTCAACGCTGATAATAGACTCAGCAAAAATACCGCCTGTTCTTTTAACAGCTTCGGTTGATGCTTTCTTTCCGCTAGAATAATAATATCTTCCTTTTTCCGAAAGCTCTTTAACTAATCTGAGCTCTTTGATATCTCTTGAAATTGTGGCCTGCGTTACCTCAAAGCCAGCCTTCATAAGAAGAGCCTGAAGTTCCTCCTGCGTTTCAATTTCACGTGAATTTATAAGCTCCAGAATTTTAGCGTGTCGTCTCTTTTTCATCAGACTCTCCTCTCAATAATCTTCTTATTAAGTATTTCATAAAAGTTTTCCGGCTTTAATTTGATAAGTTTAGTTTTAAGCGGTGAAACGGAAATTGATATTTCTGAATCAGGTGAGATGTTCACCGCCTCCTGTCCGTCAACTGTCATAACAGGAATGTTGTTCATATCGTTAAAGGCTTTAACTATAAGCTCCTTGTCGCTTGAAAAAATAATACTTCTGTCCATAAGTGAATGAGGACATATAGGAGTTTCTATTATGCAGTCTGCTTCAGGGCTGACAACAGGACCGCCTGCCGCCATAGAATATGCAGTAGAGCCTGTAGGAGTAGAAATAATAACTCCGTCAGCTCTTGTGTTTGATACACTTCTGCCGTCACAGGTAATACTTATATCAATAAGTCTTGCAAAATTACCTCTTGATATAACAATATCGTTAAGGCAATGATAAACTGATTTTTCCTTGCCGCTTTCATAGACAACAGCTTTAAGCATCATTCTTTCATCAAGCTTATAGTCGCCGTTCATAAGCTTTTCAAGCAGTTCAAGTTCATCACGTTCAATACCACTCATAAAGCCTAAACGTCCTGCATTTATGCCAAGTACAGGCTTATCCTGATATGCAGCTTTTTTAGCCACATTCAGTGTTGTACCATCTCCGCCTATAGCGATTGCAATATCTGAAACGGAAATGATTTTATCTGTCATACCAAATTCTATATTCGGCTTATGTACGGCAGATTTATACTGTTCAGGAAGATAAACTGCTGTATTGTACTTCTGCAAAACAGAAATAACATCGTCCAAAATATCATTTACAGATGGACTGTTTAAATTAGGAAAAATTGAAACTATCATAACAATTCCTCGTGAGATTTACCGACTAATTCCTTGGCGTTGACTGAATCGTCAACAGTCGGTTCATCCTCTTTAACCAAATAAATAAGGTATTCTATATTACCCTCTGGACCTTTAATCGGAGAAAATTCAAGTCCCTCAGCGGAAAAGCCGTGTTCAAGCGCAAGGCTTAAAACCTTGTTAACCACCTCAATATGAACATCAGCATCGCGCACAACGCCTTTTTTGCCAACCTTGTCCTTACCTGCCTCAAACTGCGGCTTGATAAGACATACGGCAGTACCATTATCTGCAAGCAGTTTATGGAGATTTGGCAGAATGTGCTTGAGAGAAATAAAAGAAACATCAACAGAAGAAAAGTCAATTTTATCAGGAATTTGTTCCTCTGTAACATAGCGGAAATTAGTTCGCTCAAGGTTTACAACTCTCTCGTCTGTCCTGAGCTTCCACGCAAGCTGACCGTAGCCAACATCGACGGAGTAAACCTTAACGGCTCCGTTCATAAGCATACAATCGGTAAATCCGCCTGTTGATGCGCCTACATCCATACAAATTTTGCCGTCAAGAGTTATCGGAAAATTCTCCATAGCTTTTTCAAGCTTAAGACCGCCTCTGCTGACATATTTAAGAGTACTACCCCTGACTTCAATTATATCGTCATCTTTGACTTCTTTACCTGCTTTATCTGATTTTTGATTATTAACATAAACAATTCCCGACATAATTATCGCTTTCGCCTTTTCTCTGCTTGGTGCAAGGCCTTTTTCAACTAAAGCAATATCGAGTCTTGTTTTATTCACCTTTGCCATTTACTACCTCATCAATTATTGAATCTGTATCCATATGATACGTTTTCATCTGACTTGCAACGCTTGCCTGTTTAACAAATTCATTATCAATTGCAATATGCTTATACTCAGCATTTACTCCGTTTTCTGCAAGCATTGAGCCGAAACATTCACCAACAGAGCCTGACCTGATGCTTTCTTCGTAAAAATAAATATTTTCGCAATTATCAAGATAAGAAATCACGTTAGCTGAAATCGGTTTAATCTTATTGAGCTTGATTAAAAATACATCGTCAAGCTGCTGATAAGCGTTATAACATTCACTGAAAAGTCTGCCGTAAGTGATAATACACTTTTTGGAATTCTTATCACCGAACACAGTAAAATCTTCGTGCTTATATTCATAATTTTCAGGCTTTACACCCTCACTGCCACGAGGATATCTTATAGCCGCAGCACCGTCAATTTTGTAAATTGCCTCATAAAACATAGACTCAAGCTCGTCATAATATGATGGTGCGAAAACAGTAAGCCCGATTATAGAATTCAAAAATGAAGTGTCAAAAATACCCTGATGACTTTCGCCGTCTTCGCCCACAAAGCCTGCTCTGTCAATAGCAAAAATAACCTTAAGTCCCTGCATTGCCACATCGTGAACAAGCTGGTCATAGGAACGCTGAAGAAATGTGGAGTAAACGGCAAAAACAGGTATCAATCCATTTTTAGCAAGACCGCTTGAAAACGTTACAGCGTGCTGTTCTGCAATACCCACATCAAAAAATCTCTTTGGATATTTTGATGCAAAACCGCAAAGTCCTGTACCCTCTGCCATCGCGGCAGTAACACAGCAAATTCTGCCGTCATTTTCAGCAAACTTGCACATTGTGTCGCCGAACGAGGATGAGAAATTTTTGCCCTTACTAAGTGGCTCACCTGTATTGATATTGAATTTTCCTATTCCGTGAAACTGAGTAGGATTTTTTTCAGCCGGAGAATAGCCTTTGCCCTTAACTGTATTAACGTGAATAAGAACAGAATGGTTGTGTGCTTTAGCAGCTGAAAGAACATCAATCAAATCATCAATATCGTGGCCGTCAATCGGTCCGTAATATCTGAAACCCAAGTCTTCAAACATTGTGGACTTATAAACCATTTTACGAATTTTTGTATTAACATAAGTTATAAATCTGCTGATATCTCCGCCGATTTTCGGTATTTTAGCAATACTTCTCTGCATTTTTGACTTGAATGTTACATACTTCTTAGATGTTCTGATTGTAGTAAGATTCTTTGCCATAGAGCCTACATTACGGCTGATTGACATATTGTTATCATTAAGTATTACAATAAGATTACTGTTGTCGTTACCTGAGTTATTAAGTGCCTCGTATGCAAGACCGCCTGTCAATGCACCGTCACCGATTACCGCAATAACCTTACCTTTTTCACCTTTAATCTGTTTGGCTCTTGCAAGGCCAACAGCGGCGGAAATTGATGTTGAACTGTGACCTGAGGAAAAAATATCATGTTCGCTTTCAACAGGCCTTGTAAAACCGCTGATACCGCCTTCGGTACGCAAGGTTGAAAACTGCTCTTTCCTGCCGGTTAGAATTTTATGAGTATAGCACTGATGACCTACATCAAATACGATTTGGTCCTGAGGACTGTTAAATACTTTGTGAAGTGCAACAGTCAGTTCAACAACGCCTAAATTTGACGCAAGATGACCGCCGGTATGAGATACAGTATTAATCAGTTCTTTTCTTATATCGGCACAAAGCTCATTAAGCTCATCAGTATTAAGTTTTTTTAAATCTTTAGGTGAATTTACGCCGTCAAGAACAGACATAATTTATCTATCTCTTTTCAAAAATAATTATCAGTTTTCTCTGTTAATCAAGCTATAAGCAAGCTTTTCGAGAAATTCGGTATTATCAAAATGAACAAGCTGTTTAACAGCAGAATCAGTTAATGCTTTAACATCTCTTTTTGCCTTTTCAATGCCAACAAGAGTTGCGTAGGTTGTTTTGTCATTTTCAGCATCGGAGCCAACAGGCTTACCGAGCTTTTCCTCGTCGCCTACAATATCAAGAATATCATCCTGAATTTGAAAAGCAATACCGAGAGAATATGCAAATTTAGATGCAGCGGAAAGCTGAGAGGATGATGCACCTGCACTGATACATCCCATAAGACAAGCGGCAGAAATAAGTGCACCTGTCTTCATTCTGTATACATTGAGAAGCTGTTTAACAGTAGGATTTTCGCTCTCGTATTTAAGGTCTATAACCTGACCGCCAATCATTCCGCAAACGCCTGAATTTTGTGCAAGAAGACCAACAGCGGATACGATTTTATCATCGGACAAATCAGAAGATGTTACGATATCAAAGGCGTGAGTTAAAAGTGCGTCACCTGCAAGAAGTGCCGTATCCTCAGAAAAAGCCTTATGACAGCTTGGTTTTCCTCTCCTCATATCATCATTGTCCATACAAGGAAGGTCGTCGTGTATCAGGCTGTATGTATGAACATATTCAAGAGCACATGCAAGAGGCAGACAATCGTCTCTTGTACCGCCGCAGGCTCTGGCAAATTCCAAAGCAAATACAGGTCTCAGACGCTTACCGCCGTTTGATAAACTGTATTCCATAGCTCTTACAACTTCTTCCTGGCCGTCTTTAGCGTCGGGAAGATAAGAAAGCAGGCTATGCTCAACTTTTCTTATGTCATTATTAAGTATATTTTTAAATTCAATATTATCCATAGGTTTTACTCCTTAGTGAGCGTTGTAATTTTCTGCCGTGCAGTATCAAGCTGTTTGGAGCAAAATGCTGTCAGCTTAGTGCCCTCTTCAAAAAGCTTCATACTTTCGTCAAGGGAAATTGTGTTGCTTTCGAGAAGAGCGGTAATTTCTTCAATTCTTGCCATAGCTTCTTCCCAAGTCATTTCTTTTTTCATTATAATCTCCTTTATATAACACGGCAATTTACTTCGCCGTCGGAAAATATCAGCTTAATATCGTCATTTTCACTTACATCATTTTTACTGCTGATAATCTTTTCGTCATTTTCTGCGATACAGTAACCCCTTGAAAGTGTTGCGAGAGGACTTAGTGCATTAAGCTTTTGAGCGTGAACTGACAATGACAAAGATAAAATATCAACCTTATTTTTATAAGCCGATTTAAGCTTGTCCTGTGACAAATCAAAACGATTAGAACAGCTTTCAAAAATATTGTTTTCGCACTTATCTAAAGCATCAGTAATACTGTCAAGTCTTTGTGTTTCATAATCAAGCCTTCTCTGCAAAGAAAGAGAAAATGTACCTTTAGCGTTATTTAAAAACACAGCAATATCGTTTATATCCGGAACTGCAAGTTCGGCGGCAGCACTTGGTGTAGGTGCTCTCAAATCAGCCACAAAATCGCAGATAGTAAAATCGGTTTCGTGACCGACAGCGGAAATAACAGGCTTACTGCAAGCATAAACTGCCCTTGCTACTTCTTCCGTATTAAACGCCCAAAGGTCCTCAATTGAACCGCCGCCTCGACCTACTATAATCAAATCAATATCTTCCCTACTGTCGAGTAGCTGAATAGATTTGACAATATCAGGAGCAGCCTGAACGCCCTGTACCTGTGTAGGAACAATTACCAGCTCGCAAAGAGGATATCTTCTTGCGGTAATATTTTTTATATCTTCAATAGCAGCACCCATATCAGAGGTTGCAACGCCTATTTTCTTCGGGAAACGAGGAAGTGACCGTTTATTTTCTTCATCAAAAAGTCCCTCTTTGGACAACTTTTCTTTCAACTGTTCATATGCAAGATTAAGTGCACCCAAACCGTCAGGCTGCATATCCTCGACGTATAACTGATAAACGCCGTCTTTTTCGTAAGCAGAAATTCTTCCTCTGCAAATTACTCTCATACCATCCTCAGGTGTGAACTTCAGCCTTTCGGAATAGGAACAGAACATAACAGCCTTAAGCTGACTTTTTTCGTCCTTAAGAGTGAAATACATATGACCGCTTCGGAAATAATGAAGAAAGTTGCTGATTTCTCCCACAACGTAAATGTTTTTAAGCGGTGCACTTTCGTCAATAAGTGCTTTGATGTAGGTATTAACTTGTGATACAGTTATAACATTCATAAATTATTTTCTTTCAAATAAGCATATACGGCAATTCCTGCGGCATTATCACAGCTGAACTCAGGCTCGGCAAAATAAGGATTGTAACGCTCTTTGAGTTTTGATTTGATAAGCGTATTTGACATTACACCGCCTGCAAAAATTAATGGCTTTTCGCCACAAGTCTTAAAAATCTCCTCTGTCATAGCAGAAAGAGATTCAAATATATATGTCAGTACAAATTTTGAAATATCTTCTTTTGCCTGACCATCGGCAAACATCTTTTTCGCCTTATTCTCAACGCCTGAAAGCGAGCAGTCTGCACCACTCATTGATGGTTTAATTTTAAATTCCTTGTCAGACAAAAGAGAAAGTCTGTCGAGCTCCTTGCCGCAAGGAAAATCAATACCCATCATAACGCCTGCTCTGTCAATAGCCTGTCCGGCTTTTAAATCATTACTTTGGGCAACGATATCCGCTTTAATGATATTTTCTTTATCAGGTTTAATGTAAAGAGCCTCAGTAGTTCCGCCGCTTACGTGAAAAGCAATAAAGTCACGATTAATCAAATCAAGCTTTCCTGCCGAATAAAGAGCAGCAAGAATATGACCTGTCTGGTGAGATGTTCTGTAAAGCGGTACGTCTGCAAACTTAGATACCGCACAAGCAGCACTAACACCTGCAAGAAAACATGGCATATAACTGCCCTCAACGCATCTTGGATTTTCGCTGACAGCAACCGCATTAAGCTTACCGCTGAAGTCAATTTTTTCAATAAGTTGAGGTAAATTAACAGTATGCTGAAACAAAGCGTCGCTTTGTCTGAGACCCCTTTCCCCTGTTTTTACAGCAAGAAGTCTTTTTTTCTGCACCATATTTTCGCCGTCAAACAAAGCTACAGATGTGGTGTAATTGCTTGTATCAATACCGAGATACATTATTCTTTGCCTCTTGAAACTGAGCCGAGAATACCATTTACAAATGACGCATCCTCGTCAGCACCGTATTTTTTTGCAAGCTCAACAGCCTCATTTATTGCAACGCTATCAGGCACCTCATCAACATAGCAAATTTCATAAATTGCAACATACAAAATTGAAAGAGTAACCTTTGGAAGTCTTGACGCTTTCCACCTCTTTGAATATGTGTTGATTGTGTCGTTAAGCTCATCTTTCTTCTCGCTTACACCCTGAAAAATTTTCTTTGCGTAATCGGATACTTTGCAGACATTCTCGGAATATAAATCAATAAGATTTTCTATATTCTCTCCGTTATCAAACAAATTTTCAAATACAAGAAAAAATGCCTGTTCTCTCATTTCACTTCTTTTCATAAATAACTCCAAAAATAGATATAAAGTAAAAAAAGCCGGCAACACATAAATTACCGGCTGATTTTGTTACTCTTCAGTTTCACAAGGTTCAGTTGAGCTTTCAGGCTCTTCAAAATCAATTCCGGCTACAATAACATTAACCTTTGTAACAAGCTTTCCTGTCATATTCTGTACAGACTCCTTAACCGCAGTCTGTACTTCCGATGCAACAGTCCTAAACTTCTTACCTGGTGCAATGTTGATATAAATACTGATACTGAAATCGTCGCCGTCCTGCTTAATTCTGACAGGACTTGTAACCTTCAAGCTGCCTTGCTTTATTGTGTTTACAACGTCAACAGGTTTATTACAGAATGATGATACACCGTCAACGTCTTTTGCTGCATTTACGGCAATAGAAGATAATACCTCTTCGGATATAACGAGCTCACCCATTGAGCTTTTTGCGGAAATCTCCATATTTATGCCTCCTTAATTTACAGCTATTATAACACAGAATGAATAAATATACAAGATATTTATATGAACTCTGTGTTAATTTTATTTATTAGACTGAATTATGGTAACATTTTCATATGAACAGCCTAACTGTGAGGTGGCAATTTCCTTGATTTGAAGTATAACAGTATCAGTTAATTCGTCAACATCAACGATAACGTCAACCTTTGTGCCGTCGGAATTGATAACGGCAAGGCAATTGTTTACACCTTTTGCTTTAACAAGGGTTTCTATCTTATTTTCCATTGCAATCATATCGGAAATTGATGCAATTTTCTCGGCAGCTTCCTTGTGAGCACTATCGCTTTCGCTAGAAGAATCTATAATTTTTTGAAGCTTTTCAAGGCTTTCATCTCTTGCGGTCTGCCTGTTTACTCTTGCATCGGAAAAATAACTGCTTTCCTCTGCCTCAGTTGTTTGCTCGGTAGTTGCATCTACAAAAGTTGCTTCGCCTAAAATTTTCTCACTGTCGGCGGAAACTGTACTGATTTTCGTTGACAGGTCGCTGTTTTCCCAATACCAATTGCCTGCCACACCTATGCCTAAAAGAAGTATAAAA
>JAQXUH010000019.1 GCA_029219885.1 Eubacteriales bacterium
ACTTTTACAACAATTACAGAATTCAAACAAAAACAAAACTGACTCCGTCAGAAAAACGAAATCAGTTTGTTGCTTAATATTTAATAATTCTGCCGTTTAGGCTGTTTTTGTACTGTCTGCACAATCTGGTGCAGTTCATTATTGAACTTGACGGTTTTTAATTATGGCTTTTTATTGTATTTTGTAATCAGTTTATTAACAAACTGATATGTCCTTTGGTGGCTGACATTTTTTGGTGATGGGTATTCGACTATCGCTGTGGGACAATTATATTTTTTGTGAACATATCCCGCCAAATAACCATATGATGTTCCGTAATAATTCTTTTGTGAACCTCTGAGTTTAATTGTTGAGTTGGCTAAATTACAGATTGACGGATTACCGATGCTTTCATTAAGCCAGCCATGAAAATCTATATACACATCAGGCTTATATTTTTGCAAGAATTTTCTGTAGGCTTGTGACTCAACCGCCTTAAACTTACCGCTTTTGAAATCTCTGTTCATATCAATATGGCGTGCAGTACATCTGCCGAAACTTGATTTTGAAGTTTTTAGATTATTTTTTCCGGCAATAACGCCATCAGGATTAAGCGCAGGGACAATAATCATCCTTACGTTTTTGAGTTTGTCCGTATGCTTTGAATAATACTCAACAAGTTTGTTGGCTTCTTTAATCAAAACCTTTCCGTCTCTGTAATAAGCGTCTTCAAAGCCGTGGATTGCAAAACTTAAAATAATTGTTTTTGTATATTTTTTATTACCGGTAATAATATATGCCTCTAGCGGTCTTCCTTGTGAAGAAGTACCGTATTTGACATATTTTACATGTTCATTTTTTAAGGCGATTTTAAATGCTGTTTCATTGAGAGGGAAGCACTTATCATATACACGAATTTTAACCTTTTTTGACACACCGTTATATAAGGTTACTTTTATTACACAAGTACCTTCTTTCTTTGCTTTTATAGTTCCTTTATCGTCAACAACAGCAACTGAACGGTTTGATGAAGTATATGTTTTACTGTATGAAGCACAACCGTTAAATTCAACATAAATTTTACTTTTATTGCCTGCCACAATGTTTTGCGATTTGCATATTGCTTCCGTATTTTTGTTGTTGGGCGCTTGCATTACAGTTATAATACATGTAATAACAGTGTTGGCAGAAGTGTATGCTTTTATGTGAGCAGTTCCCTCGCATACGCCCACTGCAAATACTCCGTCAATAATCGAAGCAACATTAAAATCGCTTGTTTCACAGTTGCAAATTTCACTGCCGTCGGCAGTTTCAAGTTCGCTGCTTAGATTAATGCTTTCACCTGAGCCGATTATAAAACTTTTTTCTTTACTTATATTTGTATCCGTATTATCTGCCCAAGCATTGACAGCAAAACAAGATAGTACAGTTACAAAAGTTATAAAGAAAACAGTTATTCTCTTCAAATTCATCACCTAATTAAATATACTATTTTTTTGCAAATTGTAAATAATAAAAAATTAAAAGACAGTTCCAACTGATGAAGTGAAACTGTCTTAATTTAGTTGTTCTTTTATACTTTAGAAGTTTCTTTTTTATTGTCAAAGAAAGAAGTAAAGTTAACTACAAAAAGAAGAATATATGCAACCCACATCGGAAGATTTTCGATAAATGCACTCTTGCCGACTGTTACAAGAAGTACAAGCATCAATGCAAGTATTGCTGCAAAAAGAATAGTTGCAACTATGTATTTCTTATCCTTAGTTTTAACCATATGAATTAAGAATACGATAATTCCTGCTGCGGCAAGGAAAGCAAAGATAAGAGCTGTTGACCAATGACCTAAGCATCTTGGAGTAGCCACAAGGTCAAGACCTGCTGACGGTACATTGATAGTTACAAAAATTGATGCACATCCGATTGATGTAACAATAACACCGAACTTGCTGAAGTAATTATTTTTGCGATACATATAAAGTGTGTTAGTGAATATTGAAAGTGATGCAAACACGCCCCAACACTTAAACAACCATGGATATTTAAGTCCAAGCATACTTGCGGTAACATCAGTAAGAATATTGCCGAACTGCTCAGGATAATCTAAAAATCCGTAAACTGTAATAAATGCACAGCCAACAAATAAATTGATAACGCAGAAAATTGTTGTTGCTTTGCTAAGCTTATCAGAATAAAGAATTTTCTTGATGAACACAGGATAAAGGAACAAAAGTATTGTTGAGCCTATTACCCAAATCCAGTAAATGAGAGCTGACGGATACATCGGCTTTTGAAGAACGCCGTCAAACATTTTAACGAAGGCGTCAGTCGGCAGCTCCAAAAACGGCTCAGGGTTAATTGACTCATACTGATTCCAGCTCATAAAAATTGACATCCATAAACCGTATGCAACGGCTATGACTGCCCACATAATTGTATAGACTTTTGGCATTTTATTATTTTCTTTCACAAAAATCCCTCCCTATGTAACTGATTTTATCACACAATAGTCCATAAATCAACCCAAGTGCCATAATTAAAACAAATTTCTTTTGTACCCACTTGAAGATAGAATTATTCTTTGCTATAATACTTATAATATATAATAAGGTGAAATAGCTATGGAAGATATAAAAACTAAAATTGAAAATCTTAGAGAAACTTTAAGATATCATTCCGACAGGTATTATAATGATGACGCACCTGAAATCGAAGATTACGAGTACGATATGATGATGCGTCAGCTTAAAGATTTGGAAGAGAAATATCCGCAGTATGACACACCCGATTCTCCCACAAAAAAAGTAGGAGGTAAAGCGGACAATTCCTTTGAAAGTGTTGTTCATACTGTAAGAATGGAAAGTCTTCAGGATGCTTTCAGCAGGGAAGAAATATGCGATTTTGACAGACGAGTTCAGGAAACAGTTTCTTCTGTATTTTATGTCGTAGAGCCTAAAATCGACGGACTTTCCGTAAGTCTTGAGTATCGTGACGGACTTTTTGTTCGCGGTTCAACAAGAGGTAACGGAGATGTGGGCGAGGATGTCAGCGGAAACCTTAAGGTTATTCATAATATACCGCTGAAACTCAATAAACCTATTCCTTTTATCGAGGTAAGAGGCGAGGTTTATATGCCTAAAAAGAGCTTTGACAAGGTAGTTGACAGACAGCTTATAAACGGAGAAAAACCATTTAAAAACCCTCGTAACGCTGCCGCAGGCTCTCTCAGGCAAAAAGACAGTAGTGTAGCTGCCGGCAGAGGTCTTGATATTTTTGTTTTCAATATTCAGCAAATTGAGGGCGTTGAGCTGAATTCCCACAAGGAATCTCTTGATTTTCTCAAGGAGCTTGGCTTCAACACAGTTCCTTTCTACACAAAGGTTGACAGTATTGACAAGGCACTCGATGAAATTGATAAGATAGGCGAGGCGAGAGGCAGTCTTGAATTTGATATTGACGGTGCAGTTATAAAGGTTGACGATTTTTCTCAAAGAGTGATTTTAGGCTCAACCGCTAAATATCCAAAATGGGCTGTTGCTTTCAAATATCCGCCTGAAGAAAAGCAGACAAAGCTTGTTGATATTGAGATTGCCGTTGGCAGAACAGGCGTTTTAACTCCTACCGCAGTTCTTGAAAGCGTGCATCTTGCTGGCACAACTGTCAGCAGAGCGACTCTCCACAATCAAGATTTCATTAACGAAAAAGGTATCGGTATCGGTGATATTGTAACTGTCAGAAAAGCAGGCGATATCATTCCGGAAGTGCTCTGCGTCAACGAGCATAATCCCGACAGTGTATTTAAGTTTCCCGAAACTTGCCCCTCCTGCGGTGAAAAGGTTATAAGAGAGAATGATGAAGCTGCTATCAGGTGTATCAATCCTGAATGCCCTGCTCAGCTTTTGAGAAACCTTATTCACTTCTGCTCCCGTGATGCTATGGATATCGAGGGCTTAGGACCTGCGATTATTGAAACCTTTGTGAATGCAGGTATGATTAAAAACACTTACGATATTTATTCACTTAACCCACTTGAAATAGCTAATCTTGAGGGCTTTAAGGAAACGAGTGCAAATAATATCATTAAATCTGTTGAGGACTCAAAGAAAAATGACTTATCAAAGCTGATTTTTGCATTAGGCATTAGGCATATAGGTGCAAAGGCAGGCAAGCTTCTTTCTGACCACTTTAAGTCTATGGACGCTATTATGTCAGCTACAGTTGACGATATTCTTGAAATTGACGGCTACGGCACAATTATGGCAGAAAGCGTTGTTAATTATTTCGCAGGTGAGTCAGCAAAGGAGCTCATCCAAAAGCTTAAAGAATTCGGCGTAAATATGAATTCAACAAATGTTATCGAAGACGAAAGATTTGCAGGTATGACTTTTGTCCTTACAGGTACTTTACCTACTCTTAAACGTTCTGAGGCATCTAAAATCATTGAATCTTTCGGCGGTAAAACCTCATCATCCGTTTCAAAGAAAACCACTTATGTTCTTGCAGGAGAAGAGGCAGGCTCAAAGCTTGATAAAGCTAATCAGCTTGGTATTGAAGTGATTGACGAAGAAAAATTTATGGGTATGATAAAATGAAAGAAATCAGAAAAAAGCAAAAAAGATTATACAAAATAATGAAGGTTCTCATTATCTTCAGCGTCATTTTTATTCTTGCATATATTGGTGCTGAGCCTTACGCTGCGGCATACAGTAATATGCTGGCTGTTATCCTTAATTACGTCTGCGATTTTCTTGTAATCGCAAATATGATTTTGATTTTCACCTATTACTCTAAGTACGGCAAAAGCGACGCTTTTCTTACTTCAATTGAATATGAGATAAACGATAATGGCTATTACTTTACTTCAAGAGAAGAATCAGAGCAGGATAGTTATTTAAACGCTGTTTACGAAGATTTGAAAAACAGTAAATTCACTATGAGTAAAAACGTTACCGTTAACGATTTCACATTCGATTTCAGAGCATACAAGAAAAAGGAATTTTTCTACGGCGTTTCTGTTGACAGCATTGACAAGAACGATGTTCTTGCTTATCTTGATGAAATTATTGACGATATCACCATTAAAAATCTTAAGCGTAAAGGCAACGCAGTTTTGCTTTTTGTTACTGATAAAGCAGAGGACAGTGCAATTGAGCTTAGCAAAATGATTACTCCTCTCGGTAAAAAAGATAATATCAAAATAGCAATTGCAATTGTTGAGCCTGAAAGCAAAAAGATTTATTTCCGCGGAAACGAGGAAAGTATTTGCAGACGGCTTATTGCAAATTATGTTATGAACTGCGACGTTCCTATAAAGGATAAATTCATACATAAAGAGAAAATGCAGTTTCAATATGACCTTGAAGAGAAAATGGAATCATTTACTATCAAGGACTTTAAAGACGGTAATTTTTACGCACACTAAGGAGATAAAATGAACAGTAAAGCTAAAGAATATTTTGACAGCCTTAAAGGTAAAAAAATTGCTTTTGTTGGTATGGGCGTTGCAAACGTGCCTTGTGCAGAATTTATGGCAGATTACGGCATTGATGTTTATGCCTGCGACAAAAGAGATAAAGAGTACATCGGTCTTGATACTTGTAAAAGACTTGAGGATAAAGGAGTAACCTTTTCACTAGGCGAAAAGTATCTTGACATTCTTCCTGAAATGAATATAGTTTTCAGATCTCACGGCATTCTGCCATTTCAAAATAAATGGATTGGCGAGTGCATCGAAAGAGGACAGACAGTTACTACAGAAATGGAAGTATTTTTCAAGTACTGTCCGTCAAAAATCATTGCAGTTACAGGCTCAAACGGAAAAACTACCACAACAACCTTAATTTCAAAAATGCTTGAAAAGCAAGGATATAAGGTTTATGTCGGCGGTAATATCGGTAAAGCACTTATGCCTGTACTTGACACAATATGTGAAAACGATATTGCAGTGGTTGAGCTTTCATCTTTCCAGCTTCTCACAATGGGAAATATGGTAAACAGACCTGATGTTGCTGTCGTTACCAACATTGAGTGCACTCACCAGGACCACCATATCAGCCTTGATGAATATGTTGACGCCAAGAGAAATATTTTGATTTATCAAAACAGCAGTCAGAGGACTGTATTAAACGCTGACTGCGACTATTCAATCGGCAACAGAGTTTACCACGATATGAGATTTGATGTTAGAGGCAAGCTTGCAGAATTTTCAATCAAACATAAGGTTGCTAACGGCTGTTATCTTAATGACAATAATGAAATAATTTATTCCGACGACGGCAAGGAAACTTATATTATGTCTGCGTCGGATATAAGAATACCCGGCAGTCATAATATCGAAAATTACTGTACTGCTATTTCAGCCGTTTGGGGACTTGTTGACGTTCCTGTATTTAAAGAAATTGCGAACACTTTCGGTGGCGTAGAACACAGAATTGAATTTGTAAGAGAATATAAAGGCGTTAAATATTATAACGACTCGATTGCCACCTCTCCGTCACGAGTAATCAGCGGTTTAAGGGCCTTCGGTACTAAGATAATTGTTATTATGGGCGGTTCTGATAAGGGTAATGATATGAGCGAAATGGTGCCTGATATCCTTAAATACGTTAAACTCCTCGTTTTAAACGGAGCAACTGCCGATAAAATATATGATACTATTGTTAATTTTGATGGCTATAAAGAATCAGGACTTAAGATTATTAAAACCGATACTCTTGAAAATGCTTTGAACGAGGCTAAAAATAACGCAGAAAAGGGCGATATAGTTTCTCTCTGTCCTGCTTGTCCTGCTTTTGACCAGTTCAAAACATTTGAGTATAGAGGTAGAAGATTCAAAGAATTAGTGAATGGATTTGAAGAATAATGAAAAATACAACTGAACTTTTAAAAGAATTAACCTCAGCAACAGGCGTTTCAGGTGCAGAGGAAAATATTGTTGATTTGCTTAAAAGTAAGCTTGAGCCTTACGGAGATGTCAGCGTAGATTCAATGAACAATGTGTACTGCACCTTTGGCGAGGGTTATCACTTTCTCCTTGACGCACACCTTGATGAAATAGGCTTGATTGTGACCGACATAACTGATGACGGCTTTTTAAAAGTGGCAAAATGCGGCGGCGTTGACAGCAGAATGTTACTTGGCTACGAGGTTTCCGTTTGGGGCAAAGAGGAAGTAAAAGGCGTTATTTCAACACTCCCGCCACATCTTCAAACTGCTGATGATGAAAGGAAAGTTCCCGATACAAAGAACATTTCTATTGATACAGGTCTTTCCTGCGATGAACTCAAAAAACTTGTTTCTCTCGGCGACAGAGTTACTTTCAAACGCAACTTTACTCAGCTTTTAAACGGCAGAATTTCAGCGTCATGTCTTGATGACAGAAGCGGCGTTGCATCAATTTTAATGTGCCTTGACAGGCTTAAAGAGTTGCCGTGTAAAGTTACCGTTATGTTCTCTTCTCAGGAGGAATTAGGTACAAGGGGTGCAAAAATCGGACCATACTCTAAAAATGTTGACGAGGCAATTTCCGTTGATGTATCATTTGCTTACAGTACCGGCTGTGATAAAGCTGATTGCAAAGACCTTGGCAAAGGTGCAATGATTGGCTTTTCACCTATCCTTGATAAAGAGATTTCCCGCAGACTTGTTGATATTGCAAAAAAGAATAATATTCCGTATCAATGTGAAATTATGTCAGGCAGAACAGGTACAAATGCCGACGTAATTTCAATTTCCGAAAGAGGAATTAAAACTGCACTTATCTCCATTCCCGAAAGATATATGCACCAGCCTGTTGAGGTTGTTGATGTTGCAGATTTAAAAAGCGTTTCCGATTTAATCTGTGCTTATATTGCTGAAAGGGCAGGTGAGTTAAATGCTTAAAGAGCTTTGTAATTTAAACGGTACTTCAGGCGACGAAAAAGCCGTCAGAGAATATATAATCAACCAAATTAAAGATTACTGCCAATACGAGATTGACTCCCTTGGCTCTGTAATTGCTTTCAAAAAAGGAAATAAAACACCTGACAAGAAAGTAATGCTTTGTGCACATATAGATGAAGTTGGCTTTGTTATCACTGATATTGATGATAATGGCTTTCTTTCTTTTTCACCTGTAGGCGGTATTGACGCAAGAGTAGTTGCTGACAGAACAGTAGAAATCAACGGCATTAAGGGCGTTGTAGGTCTCGCTCCTGTTCATCTCCTTTCCGACGAGGAAAAGAAAACTGCACCAACCTTTAAAAATCTTAGAATTGATATCGGTGCTGAAAGTAAAGAAGAGGCTGAAAAATATGTATCTTTAGGCGACTGTGCATATTTTTCAAGCGATTATTATGAGTTTGGCGACGGATATATTAAGTCAAAGGCTCTTGATGACAGAATCGGTTGTATGCTCCTTATTGAGCTTATAAAGACTGATTTGGAATATGACACATACTTCTGCTTTAACGTTCAGGAAGAGGTTGGTTTAAGAGGCTCTGCTTGTACTTCTTATCAGGTACAAAGTGATGTTTCTGTTATTCTCGAAGCTACAACTGCCGCTGACCTTTGCGGTGTAACAGGCGGCGACAGAGTTTGCGTTTTAGGTAACGGGCCCGTTATTTCCTTTATGGACGGCAGAACTGTTTACGACAGTGAATTATATAAACTTGCTCGTAAAACTGCTGATAAAAACGGTATTAAATCACAGACTAAAACGGCAATTGCAGGCGGTAATGACGCAGGTGCGGTGCAGACAAGCGGTAAAGGCTCGAGAGTTCTTGCGATTTCTTTACCTTGCAGGTATATCCATTCGGCATCAAGCGTTGTTAAAAAGTCTGACATAGACGAAACAAGAAAATTACTGAAAGCACTTTTACCACACCTTTATGATTAAAATTATTGATACGCCGTCGCAATTTGACGGATATAATAAAACTGATATTTACTCAATCAGAATTTTATCACTTCTAAAAGCATACGGCACTAAATATGATTTCGCTGTTTTTTACAGGCAGATAAATGACGCAGGAGAGCTTACTGCAATTATTTCCAAGCTTGATAATGATTGCACCTTATCAGCAAACAAAAACGCTGATTTTGACGAGCTTAAGGAGTTTTTCCTTACTCTCGGATACAATTCTGTCCTCGGTGACGACAGATTATTTTTGACTGATAAATACGACAGCGGTGCTGTTATGGTAACCAAAAGGAAAGCAGAACTTCACAAATCATATTGCGAGATTGACTGTTATCCAAAGCTGATGGATATTTTTAATATCGATGATTATGAAAAAGCAGATTTTGAATCTTGGTATGTTGATTTAAGCCACAGAATACGTCACGGCTGTTCTAAAGCATATACCCTAAATTCAGGCGGAGAGATAATATCAAGCGGTATATTTTCATCGCTTTATAACGATGACGGAATATTGACTTCTGTACGGACAGTACCCGAATACAGAAATATGGGCTACGGCTCTGTTCTTGTCAGCGAAATGATTTGCGATATCAAAGGTAACGTATACTTAATGCGTGAGCAAAATAAAAATGAAAGCTTTTATACTAAGCTTGGATTTGAAAATATCGGAACTTGGAGAATGTTTAAATGAACGATTTATTTAAAATTGACAAAAGAATACTTGACGCATCAGACAAGGCCTTGGAGCTTTGTAAGGAGCAGTTTGAAAATATAGAAAAAATCACGGAATATAATCAGCTCAAAGTACAAAAAGCCTTTATTGATAACAGAATTTCAGAAAGTCATTTCGGTACAAGCACAGGCTACGGCTACGGTGATATGGGCAGAGAAACTCTCGACAAGGTTTGGGCTCAGGTGTTCGGTGCTGAATCAGCACTTGTAAGGCACAATTTTACCTGCGGTACTCATACTCTTGCTACTGCACTTTATGGTGTATTAAGACCAGGTGACAAAATGCTCTGTGTAACAGGTACTCCGTATGACACGATACATAGCGTAATAGGCATTTCAGGGGAGGGAATGGGCTCTCTTAAAGACTTTGGCGTTAAGTATGATGAAGTTCCTTTGAAAGATGAAAAACTTGATTATGACGCGATAGAAAAGGCTGTTGACGATTCTGTTACAATGGTTTACATTCAGCGTAGCAGAGGTTACGAGTTAAGACCAAGTCTTTCCGTTGACGAAATCGGAAAGGTTTGCAAAATCGTAAAAGAGAAAAACTCCAATGTAATCGTTATGGTCGATAACTGTTATGGTGAATTTGTTGAAACTAAAGAGCCCACTGAGGTAGGTGCTGATTTAATCGCAGGCTCGCTTATTAAAAATGCAGGCGGCGGTATTGCTACAACAGGCGGATATATTGCCGGAAGAGAAGATTTAGTTGAAAAATGTGCCTATAGGCTTACTACTCCCGGTTTAGGTGCCGAGGTTGGTGCAACTCTCGGTCACAACAGAGAGCTTTATATGGGACTTTTCTTTGCTCCTCATACAGTAGGTGAAGCACTTAAAAGTGCCGTTTATATTTCCGCACTTTATGAGCTTTTCGGTTATGATGTAACACCTAAATACAACGAAACAAGACACGATATTGTTCAGTCTTTGGGACTTGAAAATCCTGAAAGTCTTGTTGCTTTCTGTCAAGGTATACAAAGCGGAAGCCCTGTTGACAGCTTTCTTCTTCCTGAGCCTTGGGATATGCCGGGTTATGACAGTAAGGTTGTTATGGCGGCAGGTGCATTTACTCTTGGCTCATCTATTGAACTTTCAGCCGACGCACCTATAAGAGAACCATATTACGCTTGGATACAAGGCGGACTTAATTTTCACAGTGCAAAAATCTGTGCACTTTTAGCGGCACAGCAAATGGAAGACAAGGGACTTTTAAAATGAGTGAATACAATTTTCAAGGTATAAAGCCTGAAAGCATTGAGCTTTTATGTCTTAACCGATTTAACGATTCAAAATCGTTTTATGAAGAAAATAAAGAAAAGCTTAAACAGGGAATAACAGTTCCTATGAGGCAGATTATGCTTGATTTAAGCGGTCTTATGTATGACATTGACGATAAAATGATGACCGACCCTGTAAGAGCGGTTTCAAGAATTTACAGAGATACAAGAGGTAACAGAAGTAAAATCAAGTACAGGGAAAATATGTGGATGTTTTTCAGGCGTTATAAGAATGAATATCCTTGTGCACCATTTTATTATTTTGAATTTTTTCCTGACAGCTTTGGCTACGGGCTTGTGTTCTGGCTTTACAGACCATCTGCATTTAAAGAGGTTCATAAGCTTATATTAAAACATCCTGACAGATGGCTTGATGCAGTAGAGGCTTGTAAGCAGGCAGGCTTTACCTATGAGTGCAGAGATGAATACAAAAAGGATATGTACCCTGATGCTGATGAAAGGCTCAAACCTTATCTCAAAGCAAAAAATATGTCTTTTACTTATTACTCAAATGATTTAAGCAGAATAAATACTCCGGCATTGATTGACGAGCTGAAGCTTGCATTTGATATAGCAAGACCTATGTACGATTTTTTTGCCGAAGCTTATGATAATATGATGAACGAAGGCTTAATAAAGCCTGAAGATTACAACAGATAGTTTGGTGATTTTTTGTTAAACCTTGTTTTTGGCCGTTCAGGCAGCGGAAAAACTGAATATACCTTTAACCGCATTTCACAGCTTGTTGAAATGGGTAATGATAATATACTGCTCATAACCCCTGAGCAGTATTCTCTTATTGCTGAAAGGCGTTTGCTTTCCATGCTTGGAGAGGACAAGATTAACTGCGTTGAAAATTCATCCTTTTCGCGAATTTCCAATGACGTCAGAAGAACTTACGGCGGCGACGGTCTACCGACACTTTCTAAAGGCGGTAAGGTGATTTTGATGACGCAAGCTATTGACGCAGTTAAGGATAAGCTTGTGCTTTTCGGCAAAAAGATTGATTCTCTTTCATTCGTTTCATCAATTATTAAAATCTATGATGAAATGAAATCGTGCAGTCTTTCTTCCACAGAAATTTTCGATATGTCAAGAAATATTGAAAATGATATTTTGCTGAGAAAGCTTACTGATATTTCCACGATAATGAATTCTTATGAAACATTAATTGATGGAAAATATCTTGATTCTGCTGACGAACTCAGCAGACTTTACAGCTTTCTTGCTGACAAGAATTATTTTAAGGGTAAAACTATCCTTATTGACGGTTTTAACGGATTTGTTGCACAGGAATATAAAATTCTTGAACTGATTATCGCAGAGGCTGACGAGGTAACAATTACCCTTTGTACCGATTATAAAAAGCCTGATGATAAAAATAATCTTTTCGCCTATGTAAACAAATCAGCAAACATTATTAAAAGAATTGCTGACAAGGCGAATATTGATACTGATATCATATATCTTGAGAAGAATTACAGAGCAAAAAATGAGGCACTTTTAACACTTGAAAGCAGTCTTTATTCTGACATTATTACTGAATCAAATATAGATTGTGACAGCTCAATTCAAATTTACTCATCAAAGAACATCACTGATGAATGTAATGAAACCTCAAGGCAAATTAAAAAACTGCTTAGAGAAGGCTACAATGCGTCGGATATTGCTGTTATTACAAGAGATATCAACAAATACAGAGCAGAGCTTTCTTCATCGTTCAAGAAATACGGCGCACCTTATTTTAATGATGAAAGACAGCCTATAAATACACAGCCTTTAGTTGTTATGATTAAATATCTTTTAAGGTGTGTAAATAAGTCTCTCACAAGCGACGATATCATCAGCCTTGCAAAAACAGGACTGACAAATATTTCCGACGAAAAAATTAACGACCTTGAAAATTACATATATCTTTGGAATATCAGCGGACTAAAATGGACAAAGCCTTTTGAAAATTCCACTAAAGGTTTTGTTAGTGAAATTGATGAAAAGGACAAGAAAAAGCTTGAAGAAATCAACAGTACAAGAGAAGAGCTTATTGCACCGATTCTCAAATTCAAAAAAGCCGCAAAATCTAAAGATGCAAAAACTATCTGCGAAAGTATATACAATACAATTATAGAATTCGGTGCAGATAAAAAAATCAGAGAATATGCCACAAATCTTTCAAATTCAGGCTTTTATGCACTTGCATCCGAGCAGGGCAGAATTTGGGATTTGGTTATGGAAATTCTAAATCAAATTGCAGTAACTGTCAGCGGTGAAATAAATCTTAAAGATTTTGACCATCTTTTCAGTTTGATAATTTCTACCGAAGATTTGGGCTCATTGCCTGTGGGAATCGACAATGTTCAGTTCGGTCAGGCAGACAGAATAAGAACTGATAACCCAAAAGCAGTGTTTATTCTCGGTGCAAATGAAGGTGAATTCCCGCAGACTGCCGCAGATGGCGGACTTCTTTCCGAAAACGAAAGAAGAATTATGCTCAAAAATGATTTCAAACTTTATTCTTACGGCGAAATTATTGATACGCAGGAAAAATATTTTGCATATATGGCTTGCTGTGCACCTTGCGAAAAGCTTTTTGTTTCTTATTTAGGCAATACTGGAAAAGATTCTTCGCCATCGGAAATTGTAACGCAGATTAAAGAAATTTTTCCAGGTGTTAAGGAATATAGCTGCAACAGTATCTCAGGCATAGATTTAATTGAAACAAAGGAAAATGCCTTTGAGCTTATGAGTGAAAGGTATTTTAATACTGACTCATTTTACAGCTCTTTAAAAAAATACTTTGAAAATGACAGCAGATTTTCTTCAGTTAAGGCTTTGGCTGAAAATGAGCCGGAAAAGATAAAGAACAGGGAAACTGCCACTAAACTTTTCGATAAAGATATGTTCGTTTCTGCATCAAGGGTAGAAGATTTCTATAACTGTCCTTTCAGATATTTCTGCAAGTTCGGCTTATCTGCAAGGCCGAGAACTAAAGCGGAAATCGACCCTATGCAGAGAGGAACACTTATTCATTATATTCTTGAAATGATACTTTCCGAGGTGGGCAGCAAACAGCTTTCTGCAATGAGTGACAAGGATATAACGCTTCTTGTTGACAAGTACATTGATGCTTATTTTAAAGAGAATATGGGTAATATTGCAGATGCGTCAACAAGATTTATGTATAACTACAAAAGACTTTCCAAGCTTGTTTACAGCGTAGTTATCCACCTTGCAAGAGAATTTTCCGAAAGTGATTTTGAGGCTAAAGCCTTTGAACTTAAAATTGATAAAGACGGAGACGTAAAGCCTGAAATAATCTCTCTTGACGACGGCGGAACAGTTCAAATCAGAGGCTCAATAGACAGAGTTGACACCTTTGAAAATAATGGCAAAAAGTACGTACGAGTAGTAGATTATAAGTCAGGAAATAAAACTTTTTCACTTTCCGACATAATGTATGGCCTTAATTTACAGATGTTTATTTATCTGTTTTCGCTTTGCGAGGATAAGACCGCTGACCTCAATGGAATACCATCAGGCGTTCTTTATATGCACGCTGCAAGAGGCGTATTTCCTTTTGACTCTAAACTTCAGGCTGAAAATTCGGTTGATTCAGAAGAAAACAGTTCGTTCAAAATGAAAGGAATTATTCTCAAGGACGAAGAAGAAATTATACCAGAAGCTATGGAGCACGAGCTAAAGGGTAAATATATTCCTGTTAAAGTTAAGGCAAACGGCGATTTAACAGGTCAGCTTGTATCACTCGAAGAGCTTGGAATGATGCATAAAAAGATAAATGCCCTTATCAAGAATATGGGCGATGAGCTTCACAACGGTAATATTCAGCGTTCACCTGTTAAGAACAAAAACCACAAAAACACCTGTGATTTCTGCGATTATGCAGACGTGTGTGCAAACAAGAAATTTATTGAATTCAATCAGCTTTCCGACCTGACAGACGGACAGGTTAAAGAAATCTTACATAAGGAGTATGACGACAATGCCTCAGTGGACAACACAGCAGAATAATGCTATAACTGCTAAAAACAGAAATATTCTCGTTAGTGCCGCTGCCGGCTCAGGCAAAACAGCTGTACTTGTCGAGCGAGTTATCCGTATGATTACCGACAGCAAAAATCCTGTAAATGTTGATGAGCTTCTTATCGTAACATTTACAAACGCTGCCGCAGCTGAAATGAGATTCAGAATTTCAAAATCACTTAAGGATATTTTAAAGAAAAATCCTGCCGACAAAAACGCAAGAAAACAGCTTTCACTTCTTTCAAATGCTAAAATCTGCACAATAGATTCATTTTGTATTAATCTTGTCCGTGAGAATTTCTATGATTTATCAATCAGCCAAGATTTCACAAATATGGACGAAAGTGAGCTTTCTCTTCTTGAGGACAGCGTTATCGACGAGGTTTTAAACGAATATTTTGAAAAAGACGACAAGGACTTTATTTCACTTGTAGAGCTTTTTACAACTCCAAACAGCGATTCAGCACTTGTAAATGCAATTAAGCGTATTCTTCGCTACATTTATGCTCAGCCTTTTCCTTACAGATGGATGAATGAAATGACTGAACTTTACAGTCCCGATATTCCGCTTTGTGAATCTGTTTGGTATGACTACATAAAGAAAGAAATTGCTTATCAGCTTGATTATTCCCACAAACTTGTACAAGTCAATTATTTTCTTGTAAAAGAGCATCTTACATTTTATGATAAAAAGATTTATGATAAATTTGAAGCTCTTTTATATAGTGATGTAAATGAAGTTGAAAGATTTCAAAATGCTTTAAACGATTCCTGGCAAAGCTTAATCAGTCAGCCTAAGGCCGATTTTGCAAGAATGCCTAGTACGGCAAAAATAGGCGAAACAGAAATTGTCAATAAAATCAAATCAGCCCGTGACATTTATAAATCTATCCTTAAAGACGATATTCCGGCATTTTTGGTTTCAAGCGAGGAAGATTACCAAAACGATATGAAAACTCTTTATCCTGTCCTCAAGAAGCTCACAGAGATAGTTAAGGTGACTGATGAACGGCTGATGGACATTAAAAGAGAAAGGAACGCTTTTTCATTCTCTGATATAGAGCATTTTGCAATCAATCTTCTGTTTTCCTGCAATGATAACGGAGAAATTGTAAAAACCTCTCTTGCTCAGGAGCTTTCGGGACGATTTAAGGAAATACTTGTTGACGAGTATCAGGACACAAACGAGGCTCAGGATTTACTTTTTAGGTATCTTTCAAACGGCAGGAATCTGTTTATAGTAGGCGACATAAAGCAAAGTATTTACCGCTTCAGGCTTGCTATGCCGAATATCTTTAATGAAAAGAGAAAGGCGTATTCTTCATATAACGAAAACGATGACAGTCAAAGCTCCAAGATTATTTTAGATAAGAATTTCAGGAGCAGAAAGGGTATTTGTTCTTATGTAAATTATGTTTTCTCACTTCTTATGACCGACAGAGTAGGGGAGTTGACGTATAACGAGGACGAGTATCTCAATTACGGAGCTACATATGAAGATACAAATGTGCCCTCTGCACAGATTAAGATTCTATCCGGTGTCAGCGGTGAAGATTCTGTAAAAAAAGAAGCTGCTTACATTGCAAAAACAATCAGAAAAAAGATTGACAGCGGTGAACTTATCACGACAAAAGACGGCAGAAGACCTGTTTGCTACGGAGATTTTGTAATTCTATTGAGAAGTCTTAAAAATAAGGTTGACGATTATTCTCAGGTCCTTGCAGAATATGGCATACCTGTAATATGCGACAATTCTACCAACCTTTTTGACAGCAGCGAAATCAAGATAATTCTTTCTTTGCTCAGGACTATTGACAATCCTACTCTTGATATTCCGCTTTTGGCAACAATGACATCACCTGTTTATTCCTTTACAAGCGATGAGCTTTCACAAATTAGAATTGACAACAAGCATAAATCGTTCTACTTTTCTGTTATTAATTCCGACGACGAAAAAGTAAAAGCATTTCTTAATGATATCAAAGAACTAAGAAAACTCAGCGTAACTATGTCGGTGGCAGGATTTATTAAATATCTTGTTGACGATAAAGGAATTGTACCACTTGTCAATGCTATGGGTAACGGTGAGCAAAGATATCAAAACATTCTTAAGCTGATATCCTTTGCAGATAATTTTGACAAGGGCGACAATGTAGGCCTGACTTCTTTTATAAGGTATATTGATAAGATTATCGCATCTGACAGGTCTGTTGAATCTGCACCTCTCAGCGTTTCAGGAGAGGATGCTGTTTCAATAATGTCAATTCACCATTCAAAAGGCCTTGAATTTCCAATTTGTATTTTCGCAGGTGCAGCAAGGAGATACAATAAATCCGACCTGAGTGAAAAACTGCTGCTGAATACTAAGTACGGTTTCGGTTTAAAATGCCATAACGAAGAAAAGCTTTATCAGTTCCAAACAATTCCGTACTGCGTCATAAAAAATAAGAACTCTTTTGAGCTTATGAGCGAAAATTTAAGAGTTTTATATGTTGCAATGACACGAGCAAAGGAACAGTTTATTACATTTATTACAGTAGATGATATAGAAAGTCGATTATCAAGACTTTCAGGCTACATTTGCGGCGGTCAGATTGACCCGTATATTTGCAAAAAAATCACCTGTGACGGCGATTTACTCCTTTTATGTGCACTTCTTCATCAGGACGGAGATACTTTAAGACAGCTTGGCGGTTTTGTAGAAGTGCCGCTTAAAACTGATTTTGATATGGATGTCGAAATTACAGATGATGTTGATGAAATAGAAACTGACAGCAAGATTACTTTCGAGCCGTATAGTGAAGAAATGCTTGATGAAATAACAAATAAGCTTTCTTACCAATATGATAGAGCACCGTTGTCTGTAATAAATTCCAAGTTGACTGCATCATCCCTTGACGACAGCGAGAGAAGCTTTGAATTTATTACTTCTTCTAAACCTGCATTTATGAATAAATCTCAACTGTCGCCTGCACAGCGTGGTACTGCTATGCACACATTTATGCAGTTTTGCGACTATAATAATGCAAAAGCCGACCTTGAAGCTGAAATATCAAGGCTGACAGACAGCGGATATCTTACCACGCAGCAGTCGGAAAGTCTTGACCGTAAAAGGCTTGACTCATTCTTTAGTTCATCTTTTGCTCAAAGAATGTTTAATTCCGATAAGATTTACAGAGAAACCAAAGTATCTTCTTTTGTACAGGCAAACGAAATATACGATAACGGCTTTGATGATAAAATTCTCATTCAAGGAATTGCGGACTGCGTATTTGAAGAAAACGGCGAGCTTGTGCTTGTAGATTACAAAACAGACAATATCAAAGATGAAAATGAACTCCTTGACAGATACAAAAAACAGATTGCTTTTTACAGAAGTGCCATTGAAAAAACGCTTAAAAAGCCTGTTAAAGAAGCTGTTTTGTATTCATTCCATCTACAAAAAATCTGTTCTTATAAATAATTATAAAAAAACACTTGCATTTTATTAACTCTTGTGTTAATATATCAAGGCGTAATGAGATAAATTGCAAAGAGGTGAAAGTTAATGAGAGACGGAATCCATCCAAATTATGATACTTGTATTGTTAAATGTGCATGCGGTGCAACATATGAAACAAAGAGTACTAAGAGCGAAATGAAAGTTGATATCTGTTCAAAGTGCCATCCTTTCTTCACAGGTAAGCAGAAGCTTGTTGATACAGGCGGACGTGTTGACAGATTCAATAAGAGATACGCTAAAAAAGGCTAATAAAAAATTTAAGGCAACATTTTTGTTGCCTTGTTTTTTTACACATTGTAGTTATGAAAAAAGAGTACAAAACAGTTGAAAAAGAGGCTCAGGACGAGTTTATAGAAAAAAAGTCAAGATTTATAGGATACGTTTGTCCTGTTAAAACTCAGGCTGAAGCAACTGAATTCATTAACAAAATTAAATCAAAGCATTGGGACGCTACTCACAACGTTTCCGCTTATGTGCTGAGAGAAAATAACATTCAGCGTTCCTCCGACGATGGTGAACCGAGCGGTACAGCAGGAGTTCCTGTCCTTGATGTTCTGCTTAAAGAAAATCTGTTTGATGTCTGTGTAGTTGTTACAAGGTATTTCGGCGGTACGCTTTTAGGTGCCGGCGGTCTTATAAGGGCGTATTCACATTCGTCTAAGATTGCCGTTGAAGCAGGCGGAATTATCACAATGGCACCGTGCAAAATTCTGTCCGTTTCCGTTGATTACAGTTTTTACGAAAGGCTGAACATTCTTTTAAACGATTATAAAGCAAATATCGAAAATTCTGATTTTGCCGATAAAGTAAATATTAAATTCAGCATAAAAGCCGAAAAAGTCCAATCTCTTCAGGATAAGCTCACCGAGATGAGCAACGGCAAATACATCCTCAAAGAGCTTGGAGAAAAATTTGCAAAAGCTGAATAATTAAAACAAAACCTGCCAATCATAAGCTGAAAGGCAGGTTATTTTTATGAAAATTTCAAAGATATTTCTTCCTGTATTTATGGCGTTAACCCTTGTAATAAGCCTCGCACAGCCGCTGATTACTACCGCAGAAAACATCAGCGAGAAAGTATTAAGACTTCACATTCTCGCTAATTCCGATACAACTTATGACCAGAACCTAAAGCTTGGAATGAAAAACTATTTACTTGAAAATACAGCAGATTTGTTTTGCGGTAAAACTCTTAAAGAAAACATTGAAATTGCAAATGACAGTATCGATGAAATAGAAGAAATTTGCAAAGAATATTTAGCGTCGCAAAAAAGTAATTATTCTGTTTCAGCCGAAGTTACAAAAGAATTTTTTGAAACAAGAGTTTATGACGATTTTACGCTTCCATCAGGTGTTTATAACTCTCTTAAAATCACTATAGGGCAGGGGAGCGGTCATAATTGGTGGTGCATTATTTTTCCATCTGTGTGCTTGTCAGCCTGCACAGAGTCCATCAGCGATTATTTGACAGAAGATGAAATGGAGCTTGTAAGCAGCGGCTATACTCCAAAATTTAAAATAATCGAAATTTATGAAAAGGTGAAAAACAAGCAGTTTTGATAATTAAGAATAAAAGTTCGCTCACAGGGAAAAATTTTAACGAGGTGATTAACGTGGCAAAGCAGGGAATGAAACGACCTGATAGAACTCACACAAAGCAGAGAAATGAACAGCCGTCAGTTCCGGAAATTCAAGGAAAAGCAAAAAGCGGTAAGGTAAAAGCTCACACTATTATTGCAGGTACAGAGCCTCCTGAACAAAAGGTGTACCATTCAAAGCCTGTACCTATTACCAAAATAGCAAAAGAAAAACCTATTTCCGATGTTTACAAGGTAATTGATAATGACCTGGCAAGAGATAATTTAGAAAACGACATTACCTCTGCCGATTTGGAAGATTTATAAAGAGAAAAAAGAGATTAAATTTCATTAAGAAACTTAATCTCTTTTTTGGTGCCGGCGGCGGGGGTCGAACCCGCACCCTGTTGCCAGGACTGGATTTTGAGTCCAGCACGTCTGCCAATTCCATCACGCCGGCATATTCACTTATTTAACAAGCAGACAGTAGCATTTCTACTACTGTCTGCATGGTGCTGGTGACCGGACTTGAACCGGTACGGTATTGCTACCGAGGGATTTTAAGTCCCTTGCGTCTGCCGATTTCGCCACACCAGCGTGCAACAAATATATTAAATGATTTTGCAAATAAAGTCAATAGTTTTTTTAGATTTACAAAATTATTTGTTGACAACATTTTGAGGTTTGCCGCTAATGTAGGCTTTAAGATTATCCTCAAGAATAGAAAGAAGTCTTGCTCTTGTTTCTTTTCCTGCCCACGCAATATGAGGAGTGATGTAGCAATTCTTAGCGGTAAGAAGAGGATTATTTTCCTTTGCAGGCTCTGTTTCTAAAACATCAAGTCCGGCTGCTGCAATTCTTCCGTCATTCAAAGCATCAGCAAGTGCCTGTTCATCAACAACAGGACCTCGTGAGGTATTGATGAAAATAGCACTATTTTTCATTTTAGAAATATTTTCAGCATTAATCATACCGGTTGTTTCAGGAGTCAGAGGACAATGGCAGGTAATAATATCGCTGTTTCTGAGAAGTGTATCAATATCCACAAATTCAAGAGTTTTTAAGTCGCCTTTATCTTTCGGCCTTGGAGCGTAAGCAAGAACATTCATATTAAATGCTTCTGCAATCTCCGCAACTTTTCTGCCGATAGAGCCGAAACCGATAATACCGATAGTTTTTCCCGAAAGCTCTGTAAGGGGAGTTACCCAATAGCAGAAATCAGGACACTTACACCAATCGCCGTTTTTAACTGACTCGGAATGAACAGATACCTGATTTGTAATTTGTAAAATAAATGCGAATACAAGCTGTGCAACCGCGTTTGTAGAATAAGAGGGGATATTGCTGACAACAATTCCAAGCTCCTTAGCAGCACTGCAATCGACAACATTATAACCTGTTGACTGAAGTCCGATATATTCAAGCTCAGGTTTAAGCTGTTCAAGAATTTCTCTTGTAATAACCGTCTTGTTTACAATTAAAGCATTAGCACCCTTGGCTCTTTCAATTATTTTGTCAGGAGAAGTTCTGTCATAAACAGTATAATCTCCAAGCTTTTCAATGCCTTCCCAAGATAAATCACCAGGGTTTGTTGTACATCCGTCTAAATTAACAATTTTCATATGCTCACCAACCTTATAATATCATACTAATTATATCCCTATTCGGCTAAAATTGCAATATTTCCTTGATAGTTTTGTAATATTGATATATAATTATTTCATATTATTATCGGTGATAGTTATGAAAAAGCTGATTGTAATATGTCTGACTTTTATTTTTACTTTCGTTAGCTGTTTTTCTGTTAATTTTATTTTGAAGAAAGCAGTTAGCGTAAATGATTTTTCAAATGATAAAAGAATAAATCTTGTTATTGACGCAGGTCACGGTGGAATGGATGCAGGTACGATAGGCGTTGACGGTGCAAATGAAAAGGTAATTAACCTTGCTATCGCTCAAAAGCTTTATGATTTTGCCATGGTAAGCGGTATTTCGGCTTTTTTGATTAGAAACGGAGATTATCTTGTCTATGACGAAAATGATGATAAAAGCCGTTCTGACCTGTACAATCGCTTAGATTATGTAAACAGTATACATAACAGTTTGCTAATTTCGATTCATCAGAATCATTTTGAGGATTCGAGCGAGTGGGGAATGCAGATATGGTATTCTCCAAATGATAACCAAAGTCCTGTTCTTGCAGACAAAATTTTAAATATCTCAAAAATGAATTTACAGCCTGATAATAAAAGGCTGAATAAGCCGTCAGATGACAGCTACTATATCCTGCATAAAGCCTCCGTTCCGTCAGTTATGGTGGAATGTGGTTTTATGAGCAATCCTGAAGAGAATAAAAAATTGCAGGATGATAAATACCAAAATGAGCTGGCATATTCAATTATGCTGGGTCTTAATGAATACATAACAGAGGAATTATAAATGGCTAAAGCAAAATCTTTATATGTGTGTAATGAATGCGGTTACGAATCGCCGAAGTGGTTTGGCAAATGTCCAGGCTGCGGAGAATGGAATACAATGGTTGAGGAAGCACCAACTGTTTCTGTAAGCAAAAGCAGCAGTATTTCCGCAGTCAGCAGCGTAATGTCATTAAGCGATATCACCGGTGATGTTGAAAAGCGTATATCCACAGGAATAAAAGAATTCGACAGAGTATTAGGCGGCGGAATAGTT
>JAQXUH010000020.1 GCA_029219885.1 Eubacteriales bacterium
GAGGGCGTTGCAAAGCTTTCGACAACAGGCAATAAGCTCACATTGACTGCAACAAAGTATGTTGACAATTTCGAGCTGTCAGGTACGGCAAATGATTTGACAATTTCCGTTGACGCTTTCGATGATGCAGATATTAAGCTCTGCGGACTTACAATAACAAATGACGGCACCAAGGCAACTATCGACGATTGTATCAGGATAAACAATAAGTGCGGTGACAAGCCTGTTCTTGATGTAAACGGTAATCCGTCTTATGACACTGCAGGAAATCCGATAACAGAAAAAATCGTTCCGACAGTTTCCGTTTCTGCCAAGGACGGCACGGAAAATAATCTTACTGTTAAGCAGACAGGCGGAAAGGCAATTCAGTGCGAAACAAAGCTTGAGCTTAAAGGCCACGGCATTCTCAATATGGACACAGTTTCCACTTCCATTGACGCAAGAGCAAAGCTTTATATCAGGAATCTTACTCTGAATATTAAATCAGGTAACAGAGGTATTGATACTAAAGTTGATACTGTTGATGAGTACGGACAGCCTGACGAGGAATATTCAAATATCGAATTCGGCGGAAATGCTACAGTATCAATCAATTCCACCGATGACGGCATACGCTGTAAGAATATGGAATTTACGGCTATTGATACAGCTCTCGGTGATACAGATTCTATTTTAACAATCGTAAGCGGTGCCGACGCTATTCAGCTTGAGGGCAAAAAGGGACTTACTATGTGTCAGGGAAAAGTTACTTTAACAGGTGCAAAGAAAAACCTTAACAACAAGTCAGCTCTTGTTACTCTCAGCGGTACGGCAAAGCTCGTTGACGCAGACGGCAACAGCTTAGCATAAAATAAAAAAGCACAAAATAACAAAAGCAATTCAAACAGCTAAAAACTGAATGAATTGCTTTTATTTTATACAGTATTATATATAATGCAAAATACAGGCTATCGCAAAATTGCAAAGCCCAAATCAATTACTCCGCCTAAAACCTTACTTGTCTTTTTCATATTAAGAGTTTCGGCAAACCAAAGAAGTATAAGTGCAACAAGAATTGCAATAACCAAAGTCTTTTCTGTCATAAAACTGCCTCCTTCGTGTTAATAATATTATATACTATTTCGAAAATAAATCAAGTAAATTTATTGAAAATGACAGAAATAAAAAAATTGAAAAATATCGTTGAAATATCTGTTGATATGATTTATAATAATAACCAAATTTTGTATAATGGGGGAATATAGGTGAGTCCGATTTTAATGTTAGTTGCGGACAGAAGTGCTATGTTTACAGCTACGGTTGTAATCGCCGGTATCAGCATAGTTTTAGGCGTACTTCTGCTCCTGATTTTAGTATTCTATCTTTTCGGTGCTATTGTTTCAAAGGCTGAAAGTAAAGGAAAGGGCAAGGGTAAGAAAAAGGATGATGTTCCTGCTCCTGCTCCTGCCGTAAAGCCTGCTCCTGCCGCTGTTAAGAATACAGCTCCTGCTCCTGTTGTTGAACAGGGAATAAGCGGTGAGGTTGTGGCTGCTATTGCCGCCGCCGTTGCTGTCAGCGAGGGACCTCAGGCAGTTGTCAGGTCAATCAAAAAGGTTAACGTAGGCGGAAGAAATCCTTGGGCGTCCGCTGCTGTTTCAGAAAACACCAGACCTTTTTAGGAGGATAAATATATATGGAGATAATTCAGGGCGTTTGGGAAGTTATTGTCAGCATCTTCGCAAACTCAGGCTATGCCTATTTCTTTACTGCTGACGGCGGATATAAAAACTTTATTATGCTTCTTATGGCTTTTATTTTCCTTTATTTAGGAATTAAAAAAGGCTTTGAACCGCTTCTTATGATACCTATTGCATTCGGTATGCTCCTTGCGAATATACCCGGTGCGAATTTGGCGGTACAGTATCACGACCTTGAGGGCTTCAGAGATTTGATTGCCGGCAGGATGATTAACGAGGCAACGGGTGCTGTTTGTACGCCGGGACTTATGGATTTCCTGTACTTCGGCGTTAAGGCGGGAGTTTATCCTCCACTTATCTTCCTCGGTATCGGTGCAATGACCGACTTTGCTCCGCTTATTGCAAGACCAAGCAGCTTTATACTTGGTGCTGCTGCTCAGTTCGGTATCTTCTTTACTTATGTTGGTGCTATTCTTTTAGGCTTTGCTCCTAACGAGGCAGGCTCAATCGCTATTATCGGCGGTGCTGACGGACCTACGGCTATTTTCGTAACGTCTATGCTGGCTCCTGGACTTCTCGGTACAATTGCCGTTGCGGCGTATTCCTATATGGCTCTCGTTCCGCTTATTCAGCCGCCTATTATGCGTGCTCTCACCACAAAGAAAGAGCGTTCGGTTGTTATGGGCAATCTTCGTCCTGTATCAAAGCTTGAGAAAATCTTGTTCCCGATTATGGTAACAGTTATTGTTTCACTTCTTCTTCCTGACGCTGCTGCTCTTGTTGGTATGCTTATGCTCGGTAACCTGCTTAAGGAAAGCGGAAGAACAGAGAGAATTGCAAAGGCTGCTCAGAATGAGCTTATGAATATCGTTACAATTCTTCTCGGACTTTCAGTAGGTGCAACCACCTCTGCTGACAGTTTCCTCAATTTCAACACCTTGAAGATTGTTGCTTTGGGACTTATCGCATTCTGTCTCGGTACAGCCTGCGGTGTTCTGTTCGGTAAGCTTATGTACATCTTCTCCAAGGGTAAGATTAATCCGCTTATCGGTTCAGCAGGTGTATCTGCCGTTCCTATGGCAGCTCGTGTTTCACAGAAAGAGGGACAGAAAGAGAATCCTGCAAACTTCCTGCTTATGCACGCTATGGGACCGAATGTATCAGGCGTTATCGGCTCTGCCGTTGCAGCAGGTATACTTCTCACACTTCTTAAGTAAGAGGTACGCTTGAGAATTTTATAAAAAGTGTAAAACGAATATTTTAGTTAGGGTGACAGCGTGTCGCCCTAACTTTTTTAAGGAGAAAAATTTATGCCTTTAAACGAAATGCAGCAGCTTGCTGTTAATACTACCGAGGGACCTCTCCTCATTCTTGCAGGTGCAGGCTCGGGAAAAACTACTGTTCTTGTCAGCAGAGTTCAGCATATTATCGAGTCAGGACTTGCTCAGCCGTGGCAGGTTCTCGCCATTACCTTTACTAATAAGGCAGCAGGCGAGCTTAGAGAAAGACTTATTTCCGCCATCGGCGAGGAGGCTAACAGCATTTGGGCTCATACTTTCCACAGCTGCTGTTCAAGAATTTTAAGACGTTTCGGTGACAGATTAGGCTACACAAGTCACTTTACAATCTACGATACAGACGATTCAAAGCGTGTTATGAAGCAATGTCAGAAGCAGCTTGGAATCGAAGATAAATTTATCAATCATAAGTCAATTTTAAACGAAATCAGCAGAGCAAAGGATAGCCTTATTGACCCGCAGGAGTACAAGGCAACCTCGCAAAACGATTTCAGGAAAAGCAAAATCGCACAATGCTATGAGCTTTATCAGCAGGAGCTTTTAAAGTCTGACGCTATGGACTTTGACGATATTATTTTCAATACTGTTAAGCTTTTGCAGGAAAACGAGGATGTCAGGGACCTTTATCAAACGCAGTTCAAATACGTTATGGTAGACGAGTATCAGGACACAAACCACGCTCAGTATGTGCTCACCTCACTTCTTGCAGGCAAGTACGAGAATATCTGCGTTGTTGGTGATGATGACCAGAGTATTTACCGCTTCAGAGGTGCTACTATCGAGAATATCCTGTCCTTTGAACAGCAGTACAAGGGTGCAAAGGTTATTCGCCTTGAGGAAAATTACCGCTCTACTCAAAACATTCTTGACGGTGCAAATGCCGTTATTGCAAACAATAAAAACAGAAAAGGCAAAACACTTTTCACAAATTCCGGTGCAGGCGAGAAGATTGTTGTCAATACCGTTATGAACGAGTCCGACGAGTCGCAGTATATCGTTGACGAGATTTTGAAAAATGTTAAAAACGGCAGAAAGTT
This sequence comes from Eubacteriales bacterium, assembly GCA_029219885.1. Classification (GTDB taxonomy): domain Bacteria; phylum Bacillota; class Clostridia; order Oscillospirales; family Acutalibacteraceae; genus Eubacterium_R. The sequence goes on from JAQXUH010000020.1 coordinate 4,012, forward strand.
CAGCGACCACGCTATTCTTTACAGAATGAACGCTCAGTCCAGAAACCTTGAAATTATGCTGACAAAAAGCGGTATTTCCCACAGAATTATCGGCGGTCACCGTTTCTTTGACAGAAAGGAAATCAAGGATATCGTTTCCTATCTTGCAGTAATCAACAATCCTGCGGATAATGTAAGACTTCAAAGAATTATCAATGTTCCAAAGCGTGGAATCGGCGACACAATGATGGCTAACGTTATGGAAATTTCAGCAGGCTTGGGCATTTCCGCTTTCGAGGTTTGCGAAAGAGCAGACGAGTTCCAAAAGACCTCACGCAGTGCCTCAAAGCTTATGGGCTTTGCGTCAATGATAAAGCATTTTCAGCAGTGTCTTGACGAAAAAATGCCGTTGACCGATTTACTTCAGGAGATTTTGGAGTCAACTAAATATCTTGATTATCTCAACGAGGACCCTGAAACCTATGAGGACAGAGCCAACAATATCAAGGAACTTTCATCAATGTTCGTCAAGTATCAGGAGGAAAGCGACGAGCCGCAGCTTTCGGAATTTTTAGAGGATGTTGCACTTATTTCCGATATCGATTCATACAATGAGGACGAAGATTCTGTTGTTTTGATGACGCTTCATTCAGCCAAGGGACTTGAGTTTCCTGTGGTTTTCATTCCCGGTATGGAAGAGGGAATTTTCCCAGGGAATCAGTCAATGTACAGCGAAGAGGAGCTTGAAGAGGAACGCCGTCTTGCCTACGTGGGAATTACACGAGCAAAGGAAAAGCTGTATCTTATCAACGCTCAGCAGAGAATGCTTTACGGCACCACCTCAAGAAATATGCAATCAAGATTTGTTAAGGAAATTCCGTCAGGCGTTACAGAGGATGTTTCTACAAAAATTCACACCACAAACGTCAGCCGTTTTGCCTCTCTCAAAACTGCCCACGCACCAACAAGCGACAACGCACGTAAGTTTGGTCAGGCAGGTAATGTTACGGCACAGGCTCACGCCGATTACAAGGTGGGCGATACTGTTATTCATAAGAGCTTCGGCACAGGCACAATTCTCTCACTTCAGCCTATGGGTAACGACACTCTTATGGAGGTCGCTTTTGACAAGGCAGGCACCAAAAAGATGATGGCAAACTTCGCAAGACTTGAAAAGGCTTAAAAATTTTTTCGTCAATATATATCGTGGGCTGCGAAAAATCGTCATAATTTTGCCACAAGGTATTGTGTTTGCGGTATTTTGTAAACTTTCTTTTAAAATTTTAACGTAAAAAATGCTTTACTTTTTTATATAATAGTGATATAATCATTATAAATAATCGAGTTTAATATTAAATTGAGGTGCATTAAAGATGAAAAAATTACTTTCAATTGTTCTTTCAGCAATTATGGCTGTAACTATGTGTACTGCGGCAGCTCTTCCTGCTTTTGCAGCAGACCCTGTTAAGAGCCCGACAGCAGCTACTCTCATTGACGGCAAGGTTACTCCTACCGTAAACGGTGAGAACAAGCAGGGCGTTATCTACGGCCCAAGCAGCACAAACTCAAACGAAGTAACTTTCAGATATGACGGCGAAGGCACTCTTATCGGTTGGGAAACAAACCTTCTTGACCTCGGCCTTGTTTCAGGTACTGACTTCACTTTGGTTAATAACGATGACGGCTCTATGACTGTTACATTCATTTCACAGAATGCTATCGGCAAGTGGAACGACGGTATGGTTAAGGTTAACGCTCTTGTTGATTTCGACGAGGAAGAACCAACAGAGGAAGAGCCTGAGGAAGAAGAAACAACTAAGAATGAGTCTTCAAAATCTCCTTCAACCGGTGCTTCTACAGTAGCAGCAGCATCAATCGCAGCAGCAGGTGCAGGTATTGCAGTTCTCGCAGCTGTAAAGAAGAGAGACGCTGAATAATTTAAGTTAAGAAAAGGCCTGTTTGCCTATGGTGAACAGGTCATTTTTAATATATCAAAGATTTTTGGTGATAACTTTGGCTGATAATTTCAACAGCACTGACGGCAGAGAAGATAAAAAGGACAGGCAGAACAATAAATCTAAAAAAATTCTCATATTTATTATTGTATTTATTCTTGTTTTCGTTATTGTAATGGCTGTGCTGAATGTGTATAATAAAAGTGTGTCCACTCCACCTGAGGAAACAACTGTAACAACGCAGACCCAATCTCAGCAGGTGACGGTGGAAAATCCAATTGATTTTGATACACTTCAAAGCGGTAATGACGAGATTTATGCCTGGATAAAAATCGACGATACTAAGGTGGATTATCCAATTGTGCAGAGCAAAAGCGACGACGCCTTTTATCTTCGCCACAAGGCAGAGGACAAATCTTGGTCCTCAAGCGGTGCAATTTATACAGAGCTTGCAAATACAAAAACGTTTGGCGATTACGTAACAGTAATCTACGGCCACAACGGATACAGCGATTCAATGTTTACAACTCTTCACTATTTTGAGAAAGAGGAGTTTTTCAACAGCCATCCGTATTTTTATATTTACACACCTACGAAAAGGCTGAAGTATCAGGTGGTTTCGGCATTTAAGTATGATGACAGGCATATTCTCAATTCCTTTGATTTTGCAAAGGAGGAGGTTTTGACTGATTTTCAGCAGATGATTCAGGACCCGGATTCCTCGCTGAAGAACGTGAGAACGGAGCTTGATACCGAAATCAACACAAAAAGCAGAATAGTAGTTCTCTCTACTTGTATCACAAATCAAAAAAGCAGCAGATATTTAGTATGAGGAGTATTAGTGGAAAATGAAAAAACCAATTGACCCCAATTTAGATAATTTAATAGATGACGCTCTTATGGCTGATGATATCAGCAACGCCGAGGTGCCTGCTGACGAGCCGAAAATTGAGGATAATCATTTCACGGCGGAGAATTTCCCTGAGGGCACAAGCCGTTTGCAGAATGAATCAGAGGAAACTCAGCTGAGTATTGAAACAGTTGATAAGTCACAGCAAAGGCATCATCACCATCATCATTCATCAAATAGCTCATCAGCTCATCATTCGTCGGGAAGTTCGTCAGGTCATCATCATTCGTCGGGCAGCTCGTCAAGTCATCATCATTCGTCAAAGCACCATTCATCAAAGAAAAAGAAGAAAAAGCTTTCTACCTCAGCAAAAATTGCTATTGCAGTTTTGCTTATTCTGCTTTTTCTCATTCTTGCAATAGTTTTCACTGTGGTTTATCTTGAAAGCCACGGAAAAAGTGATATGAAAAACGTTTCGGAAGATACTTCCTACGAGGAGGTTATCGAGTACAAAGGTCAGTCCTATGTTTATAACGACGACGTTATTTCTATTGCATTTATCGGCGTTGACAAGCGTGATTTAGGACTTGAGGACGGCGTTGTAGGTACTGCGGGACAGGCTGACGCCGACGTGCTTTTTACAGTTAATACGCAGACGGGCAGAGTTAAGGTTATTGCCGTACCGAGAGATACAATGGTCGACGTTGACCTTTATTCCGAAAGCGGAATTTTCCTCAGAAGTGAGGAGCTTCAGCTGTGTCTCAGCTATGCTTACGGCGACGGCAAGGAGTCCTCGGCACAGAATGTTACTACATCCTTGAGCCGTATTCTTTACGATGTTCCGGTGAATAAATATTTCGCTCTTGACCTTAACGGCATTGCTCCTATCAATGACGCTATCGGCGGTGTAACAGTAACATCACTTTACGATTTTGACGATATCGGAGTTAAAAAAGGCGACGAAATTCATCTTGAGGGCGACCTGACAGAAAAGTATGTCAGAACGAGAGATTTAGATACAGTTAATGCGTCGCTTAACAGAACGGCACGTCAGGTACAGTATATTAAGGCCTTTGCCGGTCAGGTTGTGCCGGCAGTTATGCAGGATTTCAGCATAATCAGCAGTCTTTACAATACCGCCGCTGATTACAGCACTACTAATCTTTCTCTTTCAAATGCAACATACCTTGCGTCTTTGCTTATTTCAAAGGGAGTTACAGATTTTGAGACTGTTACTCTTGAGGGCGAAATGGTAGAAAGCGACAAGAAAGATTATGCCGACTTCGTTTATGCTGAATTTTATCCTGACGAGGATAAGCTTATGGAGGTTGTTCTTGACACCTTCTACACAAAACAGGAGAAATAAAATAAACAAGGAGTTTTATTTATGGATAACGCAACAAAGAAAATGCTTTCATCCTATGCCACAAAAATCAGAATGGGCATAATTGAAGGTACATACTGTGCAAAGGCAGGTCATCCCGGCGGAAGCCTTTCATCAGCAGACCTCTTTTCCTATCTCTATTTTAAGGAAATGAGAGTTGACCCAAAGAACCCTAAGTGGGAGGACAGGGACAGATTTGTTCTTTCAAAGGGACATTGTGCACCGGGTCTTTACAGTGCATTGGCACTTAAGGGATATTTTCCTGTTGAGGATATCCGCACCTTAAGGCACATTGATTCATATCTTCAGGGACATCCTAATATGAATACAGTTCCCGGAATTGATATGTCAACAGGCTCTCTCGGTCAGGGAATCAGTGCCGCTGTCGGTATGGCAAAGGGTGCTAAGTATATCGGCAAGGACGATATCAATGTTTATACTCTTCTCGGCGACGGCGAAATTGAAGAGGGTCAGGTTTGGGAGGCTATGATGTTTGCTTCTCAGTACAAGCTTGACAATCTTTGCGTATTTATCGACTGCAACGGTCTCCAGATTGACGGACGCTGTGAGGATGTAATGAGTACAGAGCCAATCGACGAAAAGCTTAAGGCTTTCGGCTTTGAGGTTATGACTATCGACGGCAACGATTTTGACGAACTTGAAAAGGCATTCGACGCTTTCCACAAAACTAACGGCAAGCCTTTCGGCGTAATTATGAAGACAGTTAAGGGCAAGGGCGTTTCCTATATGGAAAATCAGGTTGATTGGCACGGCAAGGCTCCTAACGAGGAAGAATACAACATCGCAATGGCAGAGCTTAAAGCAAAGCTTGCAGAGATAGAGGAGGCGTAATTATGGCAGATATTAAGAAGATTGCAACACGTGAAAGCTATGGTAACGCACTTAAGGAGCTGGCAGCAGAGGGTGCAGATAATCTTGTTGTACTTGACGCTGACCTTTCCGCAGCAACAAAAACAGGCATTTTCAAAAAGGCTTATCCTGACCGCCATATCAACTGCGGTATTGCCGAGGCTAATATGCTTTGCGTAGCAGCAGGTATGAGCACTATGGGACTTGTGCCTTTCGCATCAAGCTTTGCTATGTTTGCAGCAGGCAGAGCCTTTGAGCAGGTTAGAAATACTATCGGCTATCCTCATCTTAACGTTAAAATCGGTGCAACTCACGCAGGTATTTCTGTTGGTGAGGACGGTGCATCTCATCAGTGCTGCGAGGACTTTGCTCTTATGCGTGCTATTCCCGGTATGGTAGTTATTTGTCCTGCTGATGATGTTGAGGCAAAGCAAGCAGTTAAAGCTGCTTACAAGTATGAGGGTCCTGTTTATCTCAGATTCGGCAGACTTGCTGTTCCTGTATTCCACAGCGACGATTACAAGTTTGAAATCGGCAAGGGCGAGGTTATTACCGAGGGTAACGACGTTACAATTATTGCCAACGGACTTATGGTAAACGAGGCTATTGAGGCAGGTAAGGCTCTTGCTGAAAAGGGTATCAGTGCCGAGGTTATCAATATGGCTACAATCAAACCTCTTGACGAGGAGCTTGTTCTCGCATCTGCAAAGAAAACAGGCAAGGTTGTTACAGTTGAGGAGCACAGCATTATCGGCGGTCTCGGCGAGGCTGTTTCATCTCTCCTTTCCGAAAAGCTTCCTACTCCTGTTAAGAGAATCGGCGTAAATGACGAGTTCGGCCACAGCGGTCCTGCTCTTGATTTGCTCAAGCAGTTCGGCCTTTCAGCAGAGAATATTGCTAAGGTTACCAAAGAATTCGTTAAATAATTGAATTTCAGATAAAACAAAACTCGGACTTTCCTTTTGGATTGTCCGAGTTTTTCTTATGCCTATTTATTATTTTACTTCTTCAAGAACAATGATTTTGTTGTAGTATGCTCCGTGAATATGAGTCGGTATGCCAACATTCATAAGGTAGGAACCGCTCATTGTGTGCTTTTCTCCCCAAAACTCAAAGCTGTAACGCTTGTTTTCGTCAAGGCCGTCAAAGGTAAGGGGCAGTCTTTTTTTGTAAAATCTTGTACCACGTGCCGCAATAAAGGCTACAGAGCGTGATTTATCGGCAGTTACGTACTGGTTCATCAGCACCTCGTCCTTATCAGCGTCAAGAATTCTGTACAGGTCGCCGAACTGAACAATGTCCCTGATTTCCTTGTAAAGAGCAATATTCTTTTTGCAGATTTCCAAATCTTCCTTGGAGTAGTTCAGCAGATTTCCGCCTACGCCGAGAGCACCCTGCATAGCAATATTAAACCTGAAATCAAGGGAGCACGGCTTGTTAATTCCTGCAATATCAGTTACCCACGCACGCATTGTTTTTGTCGGCCTGAGGAGAGAATAGCCCTTTTGAATAGTCATTCTGTCTATACCGTCAGTATTATCGCTGGTCCACGCCTGGTCATAATGAGTGAGTGCACCTAAGTCACTTCTGCCGCCGCCTGATGAACAGCTTTCAATTGCAACGTCAGGATGCCTTTCCTTCAGCGTGTCTACAATGTCATAAACTGCCTTGGTGTGGAGGTAATAAAGCATCTTTGGATTGTCAAGATTTTCTGCTCCCGTTTCGGAAAACGGCCTATTCATATCCCATTTAATATACTTTATGTTGTGGTCTGTCAGCAGTTTATCAAGCACATTTAGTATGTATTCCTGAACATCACTTCTCGTCATATTCAGCACAAGCTGATGTCTCAGCTCGCAGGCCTCTCGTGTGTCATAGTGGTATGCCCACTCAGGATGAGCTCTGAAAAGGTCGCTGTCGGGATTTACCATTTCAGGCTCTACCCACAGACCGAAGTCCATACCGAGATTGTTTACATTCTGTATAAGTTCGTCAAGGCCGTTAGGGAATTTCTCCTTGTTTACATACCAATCTCCAAGTCCGGCACGGTCATTGTTTCTTGCACCGAACCAGCCGTCGTCCATAACGAAAAGCTCAACGCCCATATCGGCCGCCAACTCTGCAAGCTTCGTCTGTCCCTCAACGCTTACGTTAAACTCGGTAGCCTCCCAAGAATTGTAGAGAACAGGCAGAATTTTATCATTAAACTGCTTTGGCAGAACGTTATCAACGCAAAATCTGTTCATCTGCCTTGACATTTCACCAAAGCCCTCAGTCATTCCGAAGTGAACGGCAGGTGTGGTAAATTCCTCGCCGCCGCCGAGAGTATAGCCGAAATCAAAATCGTTCATACCTATAATAATTCTTGTGATGCCGTACAAATCTCGTGTTGCTTTAACCTTGAAATTACCGCTGTATGCGAGAGAGCCAAAGTAAACCTTACCGCACTTTTCGTCAGCGTCTTGGTGAGCAATAAAATACGGAGAGTTATTATGTCCCGATATGCCCTTTCTGCTTTCAAACACAAGACTTCCGCCGTCAAGACAGCTTTCGGTTTCAACAAATTCACCGCCCCAGGCACCATTGGTATTCCTGAATTTATAAGGCTTTATTGAGGGTAAAGTGAACTCTGCACTGTAAAGATGCTCAAAGTTAATTGGCTCGTTTCCTGTGTTTCTTACAGTGATACTGCGGGTGATTATATCGCCTTTATCGTAGAGGGTGTAGCTCAAATCATATTCCAGAGAGTATAATTTGTCGCTGAAAGTCAAGGTCAGCGTACTGCCCTCAATTTTACTGCCGATGAACTTTGAATTTATCTCTCGGCAGCCGTCGGGAAATGTCGCCTTTAGTACGCACTCTCTGTACATCGTCTGCCCGAAAGCTGTACATTCCTGCTTCATTTCGTCAAGGGTGGTGTGATTTGAATTTTCGTCGCCCCAATTAAATATGCGGTAGTCCTTTACATCACACTTTTTGCCCCAATGAATGTGGCGGTTGTATCCGTTTTTGTCAACGCCCAGAACATAATGGGTATTTTCCGTTTCAAGAACGAAAATGCCGTTTTTAAGGTCAAGAATTTTCATAACATTCTCCGTAATCTGAATATTTTTTCACCTATCATTATACAGAAACAAATCTTCTTTGTCTATGAAAAAAGCAAGCAAAGTGAATTTTTTAAATTGAGAGTAATTTTAACAAGTTTCAGTAGGATAAACAAAAAAACAGACAAATTTTTATTTAACAATTTTGTAAATTTTAAAATTTGCTATTGTTATAAACGGCACTCTATTATATAATAGATATACTTATGAGTAAAATTATATTTTATATATAAAACGGCAAACGAATTTTGTATGTACTGAAAGAGAGATTTTGTTATGATTTTTTCAAGAGATATCGGTATTGATTTGGGTACGGCGAATACAGTTATCTGCGACAAAAAAGGCAGAGTTATCATAAGAGAGCCCAGCGTAGTTGCAGTAGACGTTAAGACTAAAAGAGTCCTTGCAACAGGTGACGAGGCGAAATCTATGATTGGCAGAACTCCCGGCTCAATCGTTGCGGTGAGACCGCTTCAGGACGGCGTTATTGCTGATTTCGATATGACTTCGGATATGCTCAGGAGCTTTATTTACCGCTCCAGCAGGAGAAATCTTTTTACTAAAACAAGAGTTGTAGTTACAGTTCCAAGCGGTGTTACAGAGGTTGAACGCCGTGCAGTTGAGGACGCTGTCAGGTCGGCAGGTGCTCAGGAGGTTGAGCTTATTGAGGAGTCTATGGCTGCCGCTTTAGGTGCGGGACTTCCTGTTTATGACGCAACCGGCTCTATGATTGTTGATATCGGCGGCGGTACCTGTGATGTGGCTGTTATCAGCCTTGGGGGAATTGCCGCTTGCAGAAGTATCAAGGTTGGCGGTAACGCCTTTGACCAGGCTATTGCCGACCATATGAAAAAGGCACACAATCTTCTTATCGGCGGAAATACTGCTGAGGATATTAAGCTCAAGATAGGCTCTGCTATGACTTATGACGGCGAGGGTGCTATGGATGTCAAGGGCAGAAATCTTGTAGACGGTCTGCCAAAGAGCGTTGAGATTACATCAGAGGAAATCAGGACAGTTCTTGCCGAGCCTGTTGGCCGTATAATTGCCGCTATTAAGGAAACTCTTGAAGTAACACTTCCGGAGCTTGCGGCTGATATAATCGACAGAGGAATTTATCTTGCAGGCGGCTCAAGTCAGCTCAGAGGCCTGGCAGATTTAATTGCCAAGGAAACTAAAATGGAAGTTCACATTCCTGAAAAGCCACTTGACTGCGTTGCAATCGGAACATCAATTAAACTGAGAAAGGCATTGTAAAATGAAAGACCTTTTTAAAAGCAGCCGTTTCAAGTTAATAGTGGGAGTAATCGCTCTGCTGCTTTTGGGTATGCTTATCGGTGCGGCTAACGGTCACGGCGAAACGGCACAGTCAGGAATAGTGGGCACAGTTTTTGCACCTGCTCATTGGGTGGCAGGAAAAATGTCCGACGCTGTTGACGCCATTTCCGAAAATGCAAAGGGTAATGCAGAGTACGAAAAGAAAATTGACTCTCTTCAGCAGGAGATTGGCGAGCTTCAGGAACAGCTTGCAGACTACAACAACCTGAAAGCACAAAACGAGCTTTACAAGGAAGCCTTGGAGCTTAAAGAGGAAAACAAGGACTTTCAGTTTGAAGAGGCGTCAGTTATCGGCAGGGACAGTGCAAATCCTTACTGCACCTTTACAATCAGCAAGGGAACTTTAAGCGGTATTGAGGACGGCGACGCTGTTCTTTACGGCAAATATCTTGTGGGCGTTATCAAAAAAGCCTACCCATCTTACAGCGTTGTCAGCACAATTATTGACCCTGATTTTTCAGTTTCAGCCTATGATATCAGCACAAATGAGCTGAGCTATGTTACAGGCAGTGCAGAGTTTGAAAAGGACGGCTACTGCAAATTTGAAAATCTTGATTCTGCTACTAAGATTTCCTACGGCTCAATTATTGCCACCGCAGGTATCAGCTCAAAAATGCCTAAGGGTATTATAATCGGCACAGTTAAGGATATCAGCGACGAAACTACAGACATTTCAACCTATGCTCTTATTGAGCCGGGAACAGATATCAGGTCACTTAACAAATGCCTTATCCTTACAAGCTACAGCGGTGAAAGTGAGGAGCAGGCAAATGACTAAAAGGCAGAAAACGGCTAAATGGCTCTCTTTCGGCGGAATACTTCTGCTGTGCGATTTGCTCCAGAATACCGCAGGCCTTTTTCCTGAAATAGGCGGTGCAAGGTGCTTTCTTCTTCTTCCGGCGGCTATAATTCTTTCTATGGGCGAGGACGAAAGAGACGGAGCATTTTTAGGGCTTTTTGCAGGACTTCTGTGGGATGTGTCCTCGGGAGTTCATTTGGGCTTTAACAGTATCTTCATTATGGTGATGTGCTTTTTCTCCTGTGCGTTGGTGACCTATGTGGCGAGAAATACATTCATCACAAATATGATTTCTTCGGTGGTTACAGTCATTCTCTACTGCCTTATTTATTGGCTGTTCTTCATTATTATCAAAGGCGTTGACGGCGGAGAAATGACGCTGTTTTCATTCTACATTCCGTGTATGATTTATACAGTTGCAGCAACACCTGTTCTGTGGCTTATCCTCAGACCTGTTAAAAGGAAGTTCGAGTATAAGGAAATACCGGAAATATAATTTCTACAAATTATTGAAGGAGGTTTATCGTGAAAAGCAAATATAAAAGCAGCAGAAGCATTATTGCGGTTATTCTTGTAATTGCGGTGGTTGCAGGCTTTGCACTTGACCTCTATACTATCCAAATTCGCGACAACGAGTATTACTCGGAGCTTAACAATACTGAGGAAAAATACGTAGTTCCCATTGAGGCGGCAAGAGGTGAAATCGTTGACAGAAACGGTAACTCACTTGTTACAAACCGTCAGGGAAATTCCGTTATCTTAAACGCTGTATATTTTCCCTCGGCAAATTCTAAAGAAAACAATCAAAAGCGAAACAAGATTATCTACAACCTCATTAAGCTTTTTGAATCAAACGGCGAGGAGTACGCAGATAATTTACCCCTTAAAATAGACAAAAAGGGCAATATCAAATTCGACGGAAAGAAAGAGGATATTGCCACAATGAAAAGTGCCGATATGCTTAATCTTCAGCCTTACGCAACGGCGAGAAACTGCTTTGATGCAATGCTTGAGAAGTATGAGATTGAGGGCTACGACGACAGAACGGCACTTAAAATAGGCAACATCAGGTACGAGCTGACAAGGCTGCTTTTCTCCTACGAAAACCCTGTTACTATTGCCGACGACGTCAGCGACAAAACTATTGCCAAGATTAAAGAGGATAAGGAAACCTACCTCGGTGCAGACGTAAGAGTAGTTGCCTACAGAGAATATGTTGACTCAACTATTGCTCCTCACATTCTCGGTACAGTCCGCAAGATTAACGCAGAGGAATACAACGAGCTTAAGGACGAGGGCTACAAGATTACCGACCAGATTGGCGAATCGGGAATTGAACAGGCTATGGAGTCGGAGCTGAGAGGAACGGCAGGCGAGCTGACAATTACAATCAGCCGTGACGGTACTATAACTGAAGAGGTTACGAAAAAGCCGATTCAGGGCAATACAGTTGTTTTGACTATCGACCGAGATTTGCAGGTTTTAGCACAGAATAAGCTGAAAGATGTGTGCAACAGCGTCAGCATTTTGTCCTCGGCAGGTGCGGTGGTAGTTGAGGACTGCAACAGCGGTGAGGTTTTGGCGGCTGCGTCATATCCCACCTACGATTTAAACGATTATTACGATAAATATGATGAGTTAGCATCTAATTCGAGAAATCCTCTTTGGAGCAGATTTGCTCTTGGTACTTACGCTCCGGGCTCAACGTTCAAGCCTGTTATGGCGTGTGCCGCTATGGAGGAGGGCACAATCAACAGCGATACAATCTTCACCTGTACAGGTACAATGGAGTACAGAGGACAGAAGTTTAAATGTCTTCACAGCGTGGCTCACGGCGGAGAAAATGTTAAAACCGCCTTGCGTGATTCCTGTAATATGTTCTTCTACAACTGTGCTATGAAGCTCGGTATCAGCAAAATGAACGAGTACGCAGCAGCCTTTGGCTTGGGCGAAAAAACAGGCGTTGAAATTGCAGAGGCGTCAGGACTTCTTGCCACTCCTGAAAACAGAGAAAAGGCAGGCGGTCTCTGGAACGCAGGTGATACACTTCAGGCGGCTATCGGTCAGAGTGATAACTTGTTTACTCCTCTCCAGCTTGCCAACTATTGCTCCGCAATTGCCAACGGCGGTACAAGGTACGAAATGCACTTTGTTAAATCTGTTATCGCTGCATCAACAGGCTCTGTCAGGGAAACAGGTGCAACAGTTGCCGATACGATAGAGCTGAGCAAAACCACCCTCGACGCAGTTCATCAGGGTATGCGTCTTGTTGCCACACAAGGCGGTCCCTATCTTGTGTTTAACGAAATTGACACTAAGGTTGCCTGCAAAACAGGTACCTCTGAGGTTATTGTAAACGGTGCGAAGAGGAACAACGGTTTCCTTATCACCTATGCACCATATGACAGTCCCGAAATTGCAGTTTCGTCAGTAGTTGAGCTGGCAGGCTCCGGTTCGGAAACGGCAGAGATTACCGCCGAGATTATCGACTATTGGTATCAAAACAATACCGACGCCAAAACAAATCAAAAGGTCGGTACAATTCTTCCGTAAAAATAATTTTTTATTGAATAAAAATACATTATATGCTAAAATAATATAAATAAGCAAAATAAACAGCAAAATTATCAGTTATGAAAAAGTAAACAAATATTCCAAGGAGGTAATTTTATGAATATAGCACTTATTGCACACGACGCAAAGAAAGAGCTTCTTGTCCAGTTTTGTATTGCGTACTGCGGTATTATCAGCCGTCACGACGTATGTGCCACAGGCACAACAGGCAAGCTTGTTTCTGAGGCAACAGGTCTTAAAATCAACTGCTTTCTTTCAGGCAGTCAAGGCGGCGGTCAGCAGATAGCAAGCAGAATCGCCTGCAACGAGATTGACCTGCTCATTTTCTTCAGGGACCCTCTTTCACCGAAACCTCACGAGCCTAAAGACAACGATTTGTTAAGGCTTTGCGACGTTCATAATATTCCCTTTGCAACGAATATTGCCACAGCAGAGGCACTTATCAGAGGTGTTGAGCGAGGCGACTTCGAGTGGAGAGAGATTGTTAATCCAAGGTATAATCAGTCAAAATAAGTGATAAAAAATTCTTGTACGCCCTTTTCGGTGTGCAAGAATTTTGGCATTATATAATTAAATTCAGCAAAAGAAAGGCTTTATAATATGGCGTTAATTACGAAAGCAATTAAGGGCACTAAAGACGCACTTCCAAAGGACATACACAAGTATCAGTACATTGAGGCTACTGTCCTTGATATTGCCGAGAAATACGGCTATAAGGAAATGAGAACTCCTGTATTTGAGCATACAGAGCTTTTTCAGCGTGGCGTGGGCGACACTACCGACGTTGTGCAGAAAGAGATGTACACCTTTGACGATAAAGGCGGCAGGTCTATTACATTAAGACCTGAGGGTACGGCAGGTGCGGTACGTTCTTATCTTGAAAACGGACTTTGCAACGAAACCTTGCCACAGAAAATATGCTACCTGACCTCTTGCTACAGATATGAGAAACCGCAGGCAGGCAGACTCAGAGAATTTCATCAGTTCGGTATTGAGTGCTTCGGCTCTCAGTCACCTCTTGCAGACGCAGAAATGATTTCTCTTGCAAATTCAATTTTCACCACCTTGGGCGTTAAAGATTTAGCTCTTGAGATTAACTCTATCGGCTGTCCAACCTGCCGTGCAGAATACCACAAGGCACTTAAGGAGTATTTCTCCTCAAGGCAGGAGGATTTGTGCGACACCTGTAAAGGCAGACTTGAAAGAAATCCTATGAGAATTCTTGACTGTAAAAGTCCTGTCTGCTCCGAAATTGCAGCAGGTGCACCTGTTGTTCTTGATTATCTCTGCGACGACTGCAAGGAGCATTTTGAAAAGGTACAGCAGTATCTCAAGGCAATGAATATTGACTACACAATCAATCCTAAAATCGTAAGAGGACTTGATTATTACACAAAGACTGTATTTGAATTTGTATCAAATTCCATTGGTGCACAGGGTACTGTTTGCGGCGGCGGAAGATATGACGGTCTTGTGGAAGAATTAGGCGGTCAGCACACTCCGTCACTTGGCTTCGGTATGGGACTTGAAAGGCTTATGCTCCTTATGGACGCTCAGGGCTGTGATTATCCCGCACCTGCCGTTCCTGATTTGTTTATCGTTGCTATGGGCGACAAGGCTACAATGAAGGCTGTGGAGATTGCCAAGGATATGAGGGAAGAGGGCTTTTCAACAGTCTATGACCTTAATCAAAGAAGTGTTCGTGCACAGATGAAATATGCGGATAAGCTGGGTGCGAAATTCAATGTGGTAATCGGCGACAACGAGGTTGAGTCAGGCAAGGCAAAGCTTAAGAATATGGCAAGCGGTGAGGAATATGATATTGATTTGAACTTATTCGTCAACGGCTTTTATAACATTTCTCTGTCAGACCAGTTAGCTGATTTAGAGATTAACGGCGAGGAATTTGATTTTACATCGCTGTTTGGAGTAAATAAAGAGGAAGATTAAACTATGGAAACAGAAACTATAAAAGGACTTAAAAGAACTAATTACTGCGGTGATTTGAGATTGTCCGACGCAGGAAAGGAAGTTACTCTTTTCGGCTGGTGTCAGCGTCAGCGTGACCTGGGAAATCTTATTTTCATCGACCTTCGTGACAGAACAGGCATTGTTCAGCTTTCATTTAACGACGCTACAGACCGTGAGGTTTTTGCAAAGGCACAGAGCGTCAGAAGTGAATATGTTGTGGCTGCCGTTGGTACTGTCTGCGAGCGTGAAAGCAAAAATAAGGATATCCCCACAGGCGAGATTGAAATTCTTGTTAAGGAATTTCGTATTATCTCTAAGGCAGAAACTCCACCTTTCGAGATTGTTAATTCCGAGAGAGTAGGCGACGAAACTACACTTAAATATCGTTACCTTAACCTTAGAAATCAAAAGCTTACACAGAATATTCTTATGCGTCACAAGATTGCAAAGATTGCAAGAGAATATTTCTACGATAACGGCTTTATTGAAATCGAAACTCCTATGCTTATCAAATCTACTCCGGAGGGTGCAAGGGACTACGTTGTTCCGTCAAGAGTACATAACGGCAAGTTCTACGCTCTCCCACAGTCTCCGCAGATTTACAAGCAGCTTTGTATGGTTGCAGGCTTTGACAGATATATTCAGCTTGCAAGATGCTTCAGAGATGAAGATTTGAGAGCTGACAGACAGCCTGAATTTACACAGATTGACCTGGAAATGTCCTTTGTTGACACAGAGGATATTATGGAAATGGCAGAGGGCTTTATTGAAAAGCTGATGAAAGAGACTATTGATGTTGACATCACTCTCCCGATTCCTCGTATGACCTTTGCCGAGGCTATGGAAAAGTACGGCTCCGACAAGCCTGATACTCGTTTTGATATGCTCATCAACGATATTACCGATTGGGCAGACAAAACTGATTTTGTTGTATTCAAAAACGCTATTGAAAACGGCGGTTCTGTTAAAGCAATTGTTGCTAAAAATTCCGCCTCTGTTTATACAAGAAAGAAGATTGACAAGCTTACCGAACACGCAAAGGGTATCGGTGCAAAGGGACTTGCCTATGTAAGGTGGGCAGAGGAGGAGCCAACCTGCTCTTTCAATAAGTTCCTTAAGGACGGCGAGCTTATGGAGCTTTGTTCAATTCTCGGAGCAGAAAAAGGCGACTGTATCTTTATCATTTCCGACAAGACATCATCGGCTCTTTCAATTCTCGGCTCACTTCGTCTTATCATTGCCAAGGAGCTTGATATTATTCCTGATGGCAAGTGGAATTACCTTTGGATTACAGAAATGCCGTTCTTCGAGTATGATGAGGAATCAGGCGAGTGGATTGCTATGCACCATCCGTTTACAATGCCTATGGAGGAATGTATCGAGTATCTTGATACCGACAAGGGCAAGGTTAGGGCAAAGGCTTTCGACCTTGTGTTAAACGGCATTGAGCTTTCATCAGGCTCTATGAGAATTACCGACTGTCAGCTCCAGAATAAGATGTTCGAGCTTCTCGGTATGGAGCAGGAGGAGATTGACGCAAAGTTCGGTTTCCTTGTTGAGGCGTATCATTACGCATCACCACCTCACGGCGGTATGGGTATCGGTCTTGACAGACTTGCAATGCTTATCTGCGGTGCAGACAGCCTGAGAGATGTAACTGCTTTCCCGAAGGTGCAAAACGCCAGCGAGCTTATGAGCGGTGCACCTGATTATATCGACAATATTCAGCTTGACGAGCTTGGTATAGATATTGCAAAGGCGGAAAAGGCGGATGAGTAATAATTTCTTCGCTATGGTAAATCGTATGAAGCTTATCGACAGATGGGCTTTGATGAATAATACCACTAAAGAGAATATTGCAGAGCACAGCCACACAGTTGCGGTGATTGCTCACGCTCTCGCCCTTATCGGCAACAAGAAATTCAGCAAGAACTATAACGCCGACAGAGCTGCCGTTCTTGCTCTTTATCACGATACTACCGAGGTTATCACAGGCGATATGCCTACTCCCGTTAAGTATTATAATGACGATATAAAAAACGTCTATAAGGATATTGAGCGTGTTGCAGGTGAAAGACTTCTCGCTATGCTCCCTGATGAATTCAGAGAAGATTATATTTCTGTTTTTGAGCATCAGGAGGAGGACAAAGACTTATGGAGGCTTGTTAAGGCGGCAGATAAGATAAGTGCTCTCATCAAGTGTATTGAAGAGGACAGAATGGGAAATCGTGAGTTTGAAAAGGCTCTCGAGGCACAGAAAAAAATTATCGACGCCATTGAG
This sequence comes from Eubacteriales bacterium, assembly GCA_029219885.1. Classification (GTDB taxonomy): domain Bacteria; phylum Bacillota; class Clostridia; order Oscillospirales; family Acutalibacteraceae; genus Eubacterium_R. The sequence continues at coordinate 21,117 of JAQXUH010000020.1, forward strand.
TTGGAGGAAGTGAAGTATTTTAAGGATAATTTCCTTGAGTCCTATTACTACACTCTCGACGAACACACAAAGCAGTTTTAATCGTATATAGCAAAAGACATCGGAAACCCGATGTCTTTTTTTGCGTTGAATTACAACAACCAAAAACAGCTCCCATTATTCAGGGAGCTGTATTATTGTAAAATTGTCATCACGAGTGATTCAGCAACAACTTTAATATTTGGTGCGGTTTTGTCAATTTAGACCGACAAGCTGTTAAATCTTGTCGAGTGCCTGCTGAATATCCTCAATAATATCATCAACATTTTCAATACCAACGCTGAAGCGAACAAGGTCAGGGCTTACGCCACATTCCTTAAGCTGTTCGTCGGTGAGCTGTCTGTGAGTAGTTGATGCAGGATGCAGGCAGCAGGTGCGTGCATCAGCAACGTGAGTAACGATAGCTGCCAGCTTTAAGTTATCCATAAATGTTGTAGCAGCTTCACGGCCGCCCTTGATACCGAATGATACAACACCGCAGGTGCCGTTAGGCATATACTTCTGTGCAAGAGCATACTGCTTATCATCCTCAAGCATTGCACATTCAACCCAAGTAATCTTGTCATTATTCTTAAGATACTCGGCAACCTTCTTTGCGTTTTCGCAATGTCTCGGAACACGAAGGTGGAGAGTTTCAAGACCTACGTTAAGAAGAAAAGCGTTCTGCGGTGCAGGAATTGAGCCTAAGTCACGCATAAGCTGAACTGTTGCCTTAGTGATATAAGCAGCCTCGCCGAATGCCTCTGTATAAGTGATACCGTGATAGCTCTCGTCAGGAGTTGTAAGTCCCGGGAACTTGTCATTCTGTGTCCAGTCAAACTTGCCGGAATCAACAATAGCACCGCCGATAGTTGATGCGTGTCCCTCCATATACTTTGTAGTGGAGTGAGTTACAATATCAACACCGAACTCGAAAGGACGGCAGTTAATAGGAGTTGCGAAAGTGTTGTCAACGATAAGCGGAACGCCGTTGGCGTGAGCCACCTTTGCAAACTTCTCAATGTCAAGAATATCAAGGCTCGGGTTAGAAATTGTTTCGCCGAAAACAGCCTTGGTATTAGGCTTAAATGCTGCCTGAATTTCCTCTTCTGTTGCCTGAGGGCTGACGAAAGTGAAGTCAATGCCGAGCTTTCTCATAGTAACGTTAAAGAGGTTGAAAGTACCGCCGTAAATTGCAGAGGATGACACAATGTGGTCACCTGCACTTGCAATATTGAATACTGCATAGAAGTTAGCAGCCTGGCCTGACGAGGTCAGCATACCTGCCACACCGCCCTCAAGAAGTGCAATCTTTGCGGCAGCGTAATCGCAGGTTGGGTTTTGCAGACGGGAATAGAAGTAGCCTGACTTTTTAAGGTCGAAAAGGTCACCCATTTCCTCGCTGGAATCGTACTTGTAGGTGGTGCTCTGAACAATAGGAATTACTCTCGGCTCGCCGTTTTTCGGCTTGTAAGCACCCTGAACGCAAAGTGTTTCAATATTATTTGCCATATTTATTTCTCCTTAATCTTCAAGAAAATGCTTCATAATACTCGGACCGAAGTCGATATAGTTACCTGTCTCTTTTGCCGTTTCCTCGTTGATAGTGTCAACACCCTTAATCTCTTTATTCTTGTGATAAATAAGATAAGGCACAGGGTCGCTGGCGTGAGTGCGGGTAACGATAGGTGTCGGATGGTCAGGAAGAATCATAATCTTGTAATCATCATATTTTTTAAGTCCCTCAAAGAGAATCGGTAAAACTCTCTCGTCGATAAGCTCAATAGCCCTTACTTTATTTTCAGGCTCATTTCTGTGACCGCATTCGTCAGGAGCCTCAAAGTGGATATATACAAGGTCGTTTCTCTCTAAAAGGTCAAGAGCCGCATTTGCCTTGCCCTCAAAGTTGGTGTCAATATATCCGGTAGCACCCTCAACGTCTGCCACTTCCATTTTAGCACATCCGCCGATACCTTTAATAAGGTCAACAGCGGAAACTACTGCACCTTTAATTCCGTAGATTTCTTCAAAAGGTGCAAGGGCAGGTCTTTTGCCCTCGCCCCAAAGCCAAATGGAGTTTGCAGGTCTTTTGCCTGCTTTCTTCCTTGCAATATTTACAGGGTGGTCCTTGAGTAAATCATAGGACTTTTTCATCATTTCGATAAGCGGTTTTGCATTTTCGCTTGTGGAAAGATATTCGGTGATAACCTTGCCTGTAATATCGTGAGGAGGTGTCATTTTGCCTAAATCGGTAGTGCCGTTATCCCAAATCAAGCAATGGCGGTAGGATACGCCGGGATAGAATTTGAACTCGTCTGTACCGAGCTTTTCATCAATATACTTAATGAGAATTTCTGCCTCTTCGGTGGAAATATCGTCGGCACAGTAGTCCTCGATAGTTTTCTGCTCATAGGGTAAATCGTCCTCGGAAAGAGTAACAAGATTAGTTCTGAGAGAAACGTCGGTAGGCTTCATATCAATGCCGATTGATGCAGCCTCAAGAGGACTTCTGCCTGTATAGAATTTCATGGGGTCAAAGCCCATAACGCTCATATTTGCAACGTCAGAGCCTGGCTTTAAGCCCTCGGCAACAGTCCTGATAAGACCTACCTCACCTTTGCTTGCAAGCATATCCATATTAGGCTTTTTTGCACACATCATAGGTGTTTTGCCGTCAAGTGCCGGTACGGGATAATCTGCCATACCGTCATAAAGAACAACTGCGTATTTCATATCAATACTCCTGTATTTCAAATTGTTATTCAATATATTGTGCCTCTCCTGTGTAAAGAGAGGAGTGTTCGATTTACTGACAATAAGTCTCCCTTGCACAGGGAAGGCTCAATTGGTAATTTTATTTAAAGTAATTTACGCCGCTTTCAAATATCTTCATATCCTTTTCAAACGGAACGTTTGCGTAAAGGTCTGCACCCTTTCTCTCACAATGTCCCATTTTACCGAGAACTCTGCCGTCAGGAGAGGTGATACCCTCTACTGCACAAACAGAGCCATTAGGGTTAAACGGCATATCGTCAACAGGCACGCCGTCAGGATTTACATACTGAGTAGCAACCTGTCCGTTTTCGATAAGCTTTTTCATAACATCATCATTTGCTACAAATCTGCCCTCGCCGTGGCTGATTGGAACAGCGAACATATCGCCTGCATTAACAGAGCTGAACCAAGGTGACTTAACGCTTGTAACTCTTGTGAATGCCATTTTGGAAATATGTCTGCCGATAGTGTTGAATGTAAGAGTCGGGTCTGTTTCCTTAATCTCTCTAATCTCGCCGTAAGGCACAAGACCGAGCTTGATAAGTGCCTGGAAACCGTTGCAGATACCGAGCATAAGACCGTCACGGCAGTTGAGAAGCTTTGTAACTGCTTCTTTAACAGCAGGATTTCTGAATGTTGTGGCAATAAATTTACCTGAGCCCTCCGGCTCGTCACCGCCGCTGAAACCGCCCGGAAGCATAACTATCTGTGCACTTTCAATCTCCTTAACCATCTTCTCGATAGTTTCGTTAATAGCAGATGATGAAAGGTTGTTCACAACAAGAATTGAGGTTTCTGCTCCTGCCTTTTCAAATGCTCTTGCAGTATCAACCTCGCAGTTAGTACCGGGGAATGCAGGAATAAATACCTTTGGCTTTGCTACTCTGTTTTTAGCAACAAAGATTGAACGCTCCTTGTAAAGCGGTACATCGTAAGGCATTTTAGCCTTTTTGCCTGAATCGGTTGGGAATACCTTTTCAAGCTTTCCTGTCCAAGCTTCAATAAGCTCGTCAACAGTCTGTACCTCGCCGTCAATAATGAACACGCCGTTGTCGTTTGTTCTGCCGAGAGTAATGCCGTCATAAGCGTTTTCATCAGCAAGCTCAACAACAAATGATGCTTCCTTAGCAGCAAAAAGAGTTTCCTTGTCAAGACCTTGTTCAAAGGTAAAGCCTGTCTTGTTACCGAATGCCATTTTGCATACGCAGGCAGCGGCACCGCCCTCTTTAACTACTGATGCGGAAAGAATTTTTCCGTTTCTTACGCCCTCATAAACACTTACCATAAGTGCCATTGCTTTATCGTAAATCGGAAGTCCTGTTTCCTCATCAACAGGCAGAGGAAGAAGCTTAACAACAGAGCCTGTTCTCTTGAACTGAGATGAAACAGTCTTTGATGCCTCACTCATACCTACTGCAAAAGAAACGAGAGTAGGAGGAACATCAAGGTCATTAAACGAACCGCTCATTGAGTCCTTACCGCCGATTGACGGACACTTGTATCCAACCTGAGCTGAAAGAGCACCTAAAAGTGCTGCGGCAGGTTTGCCCCAACGTGACGGAACATCGTTAAGTCTTTCAAAATATTCCTGGAAAGTAAGCCTTGCTTTTGATGGGTCACAGCCTACTGCTGCAAGCTTTGCAAGAGATTCGGAAACAGCAAAAGCAGCTGAATGGAATGGTGACCAGCGTGAAAGCTTTGGAATAAAGCCGTAAGCCATAACTGTTGCAGTATCTGTTTCGCCCTCAAGAAGAGGAATTTTAGCAACCATTGCGTCTTCAGGTGTAAGCTGATATTTACCTGCATAAGGCATCAAAACAGTTGATGCACCGATTGATGAGTCGAAACGCTCCACAAGTCCTTTCTGTGAGCAAACCTCAAGACGTGAAAGGTTTGCCTTAAGTGCCTTTGCGTTATCGAGAGATGCAAGGCATTCAGGAACTTTCTTTGTGTAATTCTCTTTATCGTCAACAGCTGTAATCTCTGCCTTTGCGTGCTGAGTTACGCCGTTAGTGTTGAGGAAATCTCTGCTGATATCAACAATCTTGTCGCCTCTCCAGGTCATTTCAAGGCGGTTGTCAGAGGTTACAACTGCCACAGGAGTAGCCTCAAGATTTTCTTCATTTGAATATTTGATAAATTTATCTACATCGTTCTTGTCAAGAACTACTGCCATTCTCTCCTGAGATTCGGAAATAGCAAGCTCTGTACCGTCAAGACCGTCGTACTTCTTAGGCACTTTGTCAAGGTCAATCTTAAGTCCGTCTGCAAGCTCACCGATAGCAACGGAAACACCGCCTGCACCGAAATCGTTGCAACGCTTAATCATCTTTGCAACCTCTGCCTTGCGGAAAAGACGCTGAATCTTACGCTCGGTAGGAGGATTACCTTTCTGTACCTCTGCACCGCAGGTTTCGATTGATGATGAGTTGTGAGCCTTGGAGGAGCCTGTTGCACCGCCGCAGCCGTCACGTCCTGTTCTTCCGCCGAGGAGAACTATAATATCGCCCTCCTCAGGACATTCACGGATAACATTATCCTTTGGTGACGCACCGATTACAGCACCGATTTCCATACGCTTTGCAATGTATCCCTCGTCATAAAGCTCTGTTACCTGACCGGTAGCAAGACCGATTTGGTTACCGTAGCTTGAATAGCCTGCTGCCGCACCTGTGGTAATTTTGCTCTGTGGAAGCTTGGCGTCAAGTGTATCTTCAAAAGGAGTTGTAGGGTCGCCTGCACCTGTTACACGCATTGCCTGATATACATAAGCTCTGCCTGAAAGTGGGTCACGGATTGCACCGCCGAGACAAGTTGCGGCACCGCCGAAAGGCTCAATTTCAGTAGGGTGATTGTGTGTTTCGTTCTTAAACTGAACAAGCCACTGCTCCTCTTTGCCGTCAATAACAACAGGCACCTGAATAGAGCAAGCATTGATTTCGTCGCTTTCGTCAAGGTCATTTACATAACCTCTCTTTTTAAGCACCTTTGTGCCGATACAAGCCATATCCATAAGGCAGACAATTTTATCTCTGTCGCCGTAAACTTCTTTTCTTATGTCAAAATACTGCTCAAGAGCCTCGTTAATAGCCTTGTTGTACTTGCTCTCGTCAATCTTTATTTCGTCAAGCTCTGTGGCAAAGGTTGTGTGACGGCAATGGTCAGACCAATAAGTATCAATAACCTTAAGCTCTGTAAGGCTTGGGTTTCTGCTTTCTGTCTTGCTGAAATAATCTCTTACCCAGCACAAATCGGCAACGCTCATTGCAAAGCCCATAGAAGCGTGATACTGTGCAATCTCCTCATCGTTCATATCAATAAAGCCGTCTATCCTGATTATATCAGCAGGAACGTCGGACTTAACATCAAGGGACTCAGGCAAATCAAGAGACGCAACTCTTGACTCAACAGGATTGATTATGTAAGACTTAATCTTTTCAAATTCCTCGTCGGTAATATCACCCTTAACGGCAATAACCTTTGCGGAAAGAACCTCAGGTCTTTCACCTGCGGTAAGAAGCTGAATACACTGTGCGGCGGAATCTGCTCTCTGGTCATACTGTCCCGGAAGATATTCGGTTGCAAAATATCTCCAGCCGCTTGGTATATCAAGCTCGTAATAAACATTATCGAGATTCGGCTCAGAGAGAATTTCGCTGACTGCAAGAGAAAATTCCTCATCGCTTAAGCCTTGTGCATCATAGCGGTTAATGATACGCAAATCTTCAAGAGCGGTGATACCTACATTTTCTTTCAGGTCAGTAAGTGTCTGTCCTGCCTCGATATCGTTGCCCTTTTTCTTTTCAACAAATACACGGTAAACCTTAGCCATAGTTTGTCTCCTTGAAAATTATGTAAATTTAATATAATTATATACAAATCATATTCTACCACAAAAAGCTCTGCTTGCATATACCAAATTTATAATTTTTTCTTATTATTTTTCTGTTAAAATTAAATATTTATTTACAAATATTATTCACTGTTGTCATTTTTTATGGTAGAATTAATGTGAACGGTTAATTTTTACATTTTTACCGAATAAATATTGATAGCGGTTTTTTGTTATTTTATGAAAGGAGTGACAAGAAAACGGATACGTTAGCAGATGAAAATATTTATGACGTGGAGTTTATGAACCTTGTGGTTGACAAGGCGGATAATCTTAAGGTTGTAGATTCGGACAGCCATTTTTCCGAGTTTACGGGAGTGCATCCGTCAAAAATCAAACAGGGAAAGCTTTTTCTCCACGATATTATAAGGCCTGTATACAGGGAAGAAATTATGCAGGTACTCTGCAAAAAGAATTCGCCCTATGTGTATTTTGACGCAGAATTTAAGGATAAAGACGGAAACGATGTTTTTATGCACTGCACAGGTCAGAACTTTGAGGACTCCAGCCTTTGCCGTTTAACTCTTGCAGATTTGACAAAATCTAAAGAAAAGCAGGAACAGCTCAGGAACAACGCAAGGCAGATGAATTATCTTATCGACCTTGTTACGGGAGGAGTTTGTCTTTTTAAGGTAACGGCCGATATGCACATTGAGGTTATTTATCTTAACGCAGCGGCCTGCCGTCTTTTCGGCACTACAAAAACTGCCAGCAGGAAGCAGCCTCACCGCTTTGACGAGCTTATTCATCCTGAAGATAAGAGCATAGTTTTTCAGGCTATCGGCAGAGCAATGGCAACAGGTGAGGACGTTGACCTTGAAATGAGGACAATTGTACATAAAGGTGAGTACCGCTGGTGCAAGCTCAGTGCCGCAATTCAAAAATATGATGATGACGGCACGCCGATTTTCCACGCTATGATTACAGATATTACCCGTATTAAAGTGGCGGAGGAAAAGGCAGACAGAATGAATGATACTCTTGTGGAGATGTTCAAAAATCTTCCCGACCCGATTTTCTGCACAGAAACAGAGGATGTATTCAAGCTCCAGATTGTCAGCGAAGAGTTCGTCAAGTTTTTAGGCTACTCCCGTCGTCAGCTTTTTGAAGATTACGAGGGCAGACTTGACACTTTTGTTCCCGAAAGGGAAAGAAAGTATGTTGAGGCCACTTTCAGGAAGCAGATGAAAGACAGCAAGGACGTTTCCGTCAGGTATAAAATCAGGACAAAAAGCGGTAAATTCCTTGTGGTTGAGGACACCAGAAAGGTTGTTATCCAGGAGGACGGCACAGGCTCTATGGTGGGCAGACTTAAAAATGTGACAAAGAAATACGATACCGAAGCAGATATTCCCGGTATGGTGTGATTTTTAAAAAATACATATAAAAAAGTAAAAGCAACAGTTCCGTTGAAACTGTTGCTTTTGTTATTCGCAAAAAACTTAATTCTTTTTAGTTGTATTTTTCTTTTCGGTTTTATCCTTTTCGGTTTTGTCTTTATCCTTATCTTTTTTAGTAGTGGTGGTTTTTGCCTTTTGATACTTGCTGTATGTAGTATAGTTTACCTTGCCGTCAACAGACCTGGTAAGGACATAGGATTTGCCGTCTTTTTTAATCTTGATTTCCACCTTGCCTTTGGGCTTAATATCTTCCTTAGCAAAAATCTTACAGGTCAGAGTGCCGTCATTGGCAATAACAGACATTTTAATATCGCTGTCGGAATTATTTACAAACTGAAAGTCCTGAGAATTCCACTGAACAGTTGCGTCGCCCCCAAGGTCAACATAGCTTATTTCAAGGGAATGACAGGCTCTCACCTTAATTTCCAAATTGGCTCTGAGTGCCGCCTGAAAAACTGTTGAGCTTACCTGACAGATACCGCCACCGAGACCGTCAACGAACTCGTCACCTTTAACAACCTTTGCCTCCTCATAGCCTGCAAGGACAGTACGCTTGCCTACCGTTTGATTAAATGAAAAGGTTTCGCCGGCAGGAATGACAACGTTGTTCAAATGGTCAACAGCGTTGTGAATATTAGTTGTCCTTGTTGTGTTTGTGGCAAGATAATACGTTGTAAAGCTTGATATTTCGTAGGGATAATCGTCGCTTGTATCTTTCTTCAAGGCAGGATAAATTGTGTTAGTCTCCGCCTCTTTAAAGGTTGTGGACAAATCTTCCGTAGTACGCATTGTAGTCGTTGTGGCTGATACAGTTGTTTCGTCAACTTCCTCGTTGACGCTTTCAGCCGTTCTTTCGCTGCAAGCGGTAAAAGTACAGCAGACAATAATTACCGCCAAAATAACAGCAATAAATTTTTTCACCTATTTATTCTCCTTGTATGGCTTCTTTTCAGTTACCCAATCTTCCTTGTTTTTCTGCTTTGCTCTTGCTACTGATAAAGCGTTGTCGGGAATATCGTCTGTTATTGTTGAGCCTGCCGCGATATAAGCGTTTTCGCCAACCTTAACAGGTGCAATAAGATTTGTGTTACAGCCGATAAAAGCTCCGTCCTTAATCTCTGTGCGGTGCTTTTTCTTTCCGTCATAATTGCAGGTAACAGTACCGCAGCCGAAATTAACTCTTTCTCCTACATCGCTGTCGCCGATATAGGTCAGGTGGGCACTTTTACTGCCTTTGCCGATAACGGAATTTTTCACCTCAACAAAATTGCCGATGTGAACATTTTCTCCGAGAACGGAATTGTTCCTGATTTTAACAAAGGGACCTGCGTCTGCTCCGTTTTCTACTTTACTGTCAAGAACCTTGCAGTTGTCAAGAGCAACATTGTCACCGATTTCACAGCTGTCAATATATGTGTTAGGACCGATTGTGCAGTCCTTGCCGATAACAGTATCACCGATAATAATTGTGTTGGGAAGAATTACTGTTGAACTGCCGATTTTAACATCTTTTCCAATCATTACGCCGTCGGTACAAGGAATATCAACGCCCTCAACCATAAGACGCTCGTTAATATTTCTCCTCATAATCGAGGTTAAGCCGTTTAACTGCTTTCTGTCGTTTGCACCTAAGATTACCTCGCTGTTTTCAACAACATATGCACCGGCATTCTTTCCTGCGTTAAGAAGTATTTCAAGGCTGTCGGTAAGGTAATATTCGTTCTGTGCGTTGTTGTTTGTGATTTTTGAAAGAGCGTAGAGCAAATCACCGCCGTTAAACCAATAACATCCGGCATTTGACTCGTTAATCTTCTTCTGCTCCTCGTCGGCGTCCTTGTGCTCAATAATTCTTTCAAGCTTGCCGTTTTCGTCACGCTTGATATGACCGATGCCGTTGGTGTCCTCAACAATAGCACTGATGAGAGTAATGGAGTTGTTATTCTCCTTGTGATAAGCGTAAGCCTTGTTGATAGTTTCAGCGTCCATAAGAGGGCCGTCGCCGTTTAAAATGAGGATATCGTCCTCTGTGTGCTCCTTGATGAATTCCGTCGCCTGCATTACTGCGTGACCTGTACCAAGCTGCGGCTCCTGAAGAGCTGTTTTAATGTCGGCAGACAGATGTGCCTCTACCTCGTCGTGGCGGTAGCCTGTAATAACACAGATATCCTCTGCTCCCGCTTCCTTTACAGCGTCAACAACATAATCAATCATAGGCTTGAAAAGAACACAGCACATAACCTTAGGGCAGTCTGCCTTCATTCTTGTTCCTTTTCCCCCTGCAAGAATTATCGCACATTTCATAGGAATATCCTCCGTAAATTCTGTATTTAATCAAGATTATATTATAATTGATATTACCCAATTATGCAACAAAAGTTGTGATTTTTCAAGAGGAATAATTATAAAGGTAAAAATTTATAAAAAATGTTTGTATTTTATTTCATATTATGTTATAATGCTATCGCATTATACTATGACGTTGTGCGATTTACTGCGTAAAACGTCAAATCAAGTATAAAAGTCTAAAAAGATGTTAATTAATTTAGGAGGTATTCTCAATGGCAAAAAAGTATTGCTACCTTTTCTCAGAGGGTAATGCTAACATGAGAGAGCTTCTCGGCGGTAAGGGTGCTAACCTTGCAGAAATGACCAACATCGGTCTTCCTGTTCCTCAGGGTTTCACCATTACAACAGAGGCTTGTACACAGTACTACGAGGACGGCCGTGAAATCAACGACGATATTATGGCTGAAATCAACGAGTACATCGTAAAGATGGAAGAAATCACCGGTAAGAAGTTCGGTGACAAGGAGAACCCACTTCTTGTTTCTGTTCGTTCAGGTGCAAGAGCATCAATGCCTGGTATGATGGATACAATCCTCAACCTCGGTCTTAACGAAGAGGTTGTTGAGGTTATGGCTGAAAAGTCAGGTAATCCAAGATGGGCTTGGGACTGCTACAGAAGATTCATTCAGATGTATTCTGACGTAGTTATGGAAGTTGGTAAGAAGTATTTTGAAGAGCTTATCGACAAGATGAAGGCTGAGAAGGGCGTAACTCAGGACGTTGAGCTT
>JAQXUH010000021.1 GCA_029219885.1 Eubacteriales bacterium
GAGACCCGCGAGTTACCCAACAATGCTGTTTATTTACGGGATGTCGAGGACGCCATCCCCTACAAATTCTCAATAAAAATATTTTTACGGCGACGAGTTTGTCGAGGATAAATTAGGCAAAATCGGCTTTTCTCGCCGAGATGAGCTGTACATAGGTACTGCTTCGAGGCGAAAAAGTCGAAGCACCAATTACGGCGTGGGGTTCGATGCCCCCGCTGTAATTCAAGTGTGCGGTCGCTGTAACATTTTTATTTTTTATGTTTTGTTATTACGAGAAATTTAGCCACCGATTTTTTATCGGTGCGGTTTTGTCAATTTAGACCGACAAATAAACTATAATTTATACAACAAATCATATTTGCAAGGCGGGAACTTAGCTATATAATACTTGTTGTAAATAGCATACTTTTATGTTATTATATCCCTATAAACGAAAACAGAGGTACATCAAATGAAAATTTACAACGTAATGCACTACGGTGCAAAGGGTGACGGAAAGACGAATGACGCTTTTTCGATTCAGCACGCAATTGACGATTGTGCAAAAAACGGCGGCGGTCAGGTTGTTCTTCCCAGCGGATATGTGTTTTATTCCGATTCAATCAGGCTTAAAAGCAATGTTGATTTACATATTCAAAAGGGTGCTACAATTAAAGCCACAAGCAATATTGACGGATATATAAGACCTAACAAGCTTATTAATGACCCGAAAACTGCACTTATCGGCAATCCTGTAACAGGCAAGCCGAGCTTTGTGTTTATCTATGCATACGAGGCAGACCATTGCACCATAAGCGGTGAGGGCACTATTGACGCCAACGGCCACGCTTTTGTTCAGCGTAAGGACCAATACTATGTTACAGGCGACTTTTATCCTCGTCCTACTGTTATGTATGTGGAAAAGAGCAATCATATCACCTTTAAAGATTTTACTGTAATTGATGCACCTTTCTGGACACTTCATCCTGCCGGATGTGATGACGTTTTGATTGACAGAATAAGAATACTCAATGACCTTGACGTGGCAAACAGCGACGGCATTGACCCTGACCACTGCTCAAACGTGAGAATTTTAGGCTGTCACGTAACCTGTGCCGATGACTGTATCTGCCTTAAGGCATCAAAGGGCAACAGTGAATACGGTCCCTGCGAAAATATAGTTATTGACGGCTGTACTCTTGTTTCCACCTCTGCCGCAATAAAAATCGGTACTGAGGGCGTGGGAGATTTTAGAAATGTTTTGGTTTCAAACTGCGTAATCAGCCGTTCAAACAGAGGACTTTCCATTCAAATTCGTGACGGCGGATGCGTTGAAAATGTTTCGTATTCAAATATTATTATTGAAACAAGACGCTTCTGTCCTGACTGGTGGGGAACTGCCGAGCCGATTGTTATAACTACTTTTAATCGTGATGAGAATACAAAAAGCGGTACTATCAAAAATGTTCGTTTCTTCAACGTTACCGCCAAGGGTGAAAACGGTGTTCTCATTCACGGCAACGCCGACAATATTATTGAGGATGTGACCTTTGAAAACTGCCGGATAGAGCTGACTAAAACAAGCAAGTGGCAGTGCGGTCTTTATGATTTAAGACCTTGTCTTGATTGGGGAGTGGAGCCATATGACAATTCTGCATTCTTCATCAGGTACGCAAAAAACGTAACTATAATGAAAACAAAGACACGCTGGGGTAATCTCTGCGACAGCTACAAGCACGCAATCGACGCTGAAAACGTGGAAAATCTTGAGCTTGTTCGCTTTGACGGACACAGCGTATCCGATGATGTTGAAGATTTTAAATTCAACAACGTTAAGCTTACAAATCAATAAATTATATTAAAAGGGGTAATAAAAATGGTAGAACTTAAGGGCTATAAGGTAAACAGACTTGAAATTGAAAACAAGGCGAAGCCGGGCAGTCAGCTCAATTTGCAGAACAATGTCAAGTACAATATTAACTATATGGAGGCTGACAGGAAGTGTGTGGGCTTTCTCAACCTGAGCATTTCAGATTCAAACCAAAGTCCCTTTGAAATAAGAATTGAGGCTGTTGCTGAATTTTCTTATGATGAGGGAGACAATAAGACTGATATTCACATAAGCTCCTTTGACCAGCTGTTTCCTTTCATCAGGCAGATTGTAAACACCGCTGCGTCATTTACAGGTATGCCGGGACTTCTTCTGCCTATCATCAGGCTTAATAGGGACACAGTACGAATCGGCGGACCTCAGCAGGAGGAGCCTGAAACTTCACCTCTTAACTGAGCGGAATTAATCAGGCCAAACCGTCAAGATTGATTTTGTTTGCCGTGTATTCGGTAAAAATAAGGGGTGAATTACAATGGGAAGTATGAAGGAATTTTACGAGAGTCCGCATGTTGACGCTGTAACAATCGGCAAGGTCCTTTTTGAGCACAGGAAGAAGAAGGGCCTTTCTCAGGAAATACAAAGCGGTCTTGCCGGTATCGGCAGAACTCAGTATTCCACCTTTGAAAGAGGTACAAGAAAGCCTACGTATTCCGAGTTTAAAAAATTGTGCGATTCCTTTGATTCCGAGCCGGCTGTTATTTTGGAAGAAATTAAAAGCCGTTTGGGAGAGTAAACATACAAAAATAAAAGTCTTGCAGTTTTGATTTCTGCAAGACTTTTTCATTTTATCATATATTATTTATTGTGCTTTATTCGATAGGAGTAAGATTTTTAAGGCTCACGTCCATAATAGGTGCAGAGTGGGTAAGTGCACCGCAGGAAACGAAGTCAACGCCGATTTCGGCAATCTCCTTAAGCCTTTCCTTTGTAACGTTGCCTGAGCATTCTGTTTCAGCCTTGCCGTCAATAATTTCAAGTGCCTTTTTCATTGTGTCATTATCCATATTGTCAAGCATAATGATGTCGGCACCTGCGTCAACAGCCTCCTGTACCTGCTCAAGAGTTTCAGTTTCAATCTCGATTTTACGGACAAAAGGAGCATACGCCTTTGCCATTTGAATTGCCTTTGTAATTGAGCCGGCAGCACCGATGTGGTTGTCCTTGAGAAGTACGCCGTCGGAAAGGTTGTATCTGTGATTTGTGGCACCACCTACCGTAACTGCGTATTTTTCAAAAGGTCGCATATTAGGTGTGGTCTTTCTTGTGTCAAGGAGAGTTGTTGAATATCCCTCAAGCTCATCCATATACTCTCTTGTGATTGTGGCAATACCGCTCATTCGCTGAAGATAGTTGAGAGCAGTTCTTTCACCGCTGAGTATTGCTTTAATATCGCCGTAAATCACGCCCAAAAGGTCGCCTTTTTTAACCTTGTCGCCGTCTTTGAAATTAGCCTCAAATCTGCTTGTATCGTCAAGAAGCTCAAAGGTCCTTTTGAAAATATCAAGACCGCAGATAATACCGTCCTGCTTGCAGATAAGGTCAGCCTTGCCCTGCTTGTCCTCAGGCATAACCGCATTTGTGGAAACGTCCTCGGAGGTGATATCCTCACGCAGAGTATTCATTATGTAATCGTCAACATTAACCTTCAGTGTTACACCATTTATCATAAAAATCTTTGTCCTTTTCTTTAATATCGTCAAGTATCAGCTTTCTGAATTCAGCCTGTCTTGTCTCTTTATCAGGATAATCGGAAAGGTTGAGTTCAGGTAAATCTACATTTTTTTCATCTGTGTCTTTTGCAATAAGGTCCGCTGCTCTCTTTGCGAAAACAAGACTTTCAAGGAGTGAATTTGACGCAAGTCTGTTCTTGCCGTGAACGCCGTTGCAGGCAGTTTCGCCTACTGCATAAAGATGTTCCATAGATGTTCTGCCGTTAATGTCTGTTTCAATACCGCCCATCATATAATGCTGTGCCGGAGTAACAGGAACCTTATCCTTTGTAATGTCGTAGCCCTCATCCATACAAGCCTCAAAGATGTTAGGAAAACGCTTTTTAGCCTGCTCTGTTGTCATTGTAGGCAGAGTGAGGTATACGTGGTCGGTGCCGAATTTGTTCATTTCCTTAACTATTGCGTCTGTTACCACATCTCTCGGCTGAAGCTCGTCGGTGAAACGCTCGCCTAATTCGTTAAGGAGAATTGCACCCTCGCCTCTGACGCTTTCGCTGATAAGAAAACGTCTGCCCTTTTTCTTGCTGTAAAGTGTTGTTGGGTGAATTTGAATATAATTCATATCCTTAAGCTTCACGCCGTGCTTGATAGCAAGTGCAAAAGAGTCGCCTGTAATGTGGGCGTAGTTTGTGCTGTTTTTGAAAAGACCGCCGATACCGCCTGTGGCAAGGATAATATTCTTTGCAAGAATTGCACCCATTTCGCCGTATTCGTCCTCGCAGACAATACCTTGGCAGATGTTATCTTTCTCTATAAAATCAATCATTGTTGTCTGTGCAACAATAGTGATATTATCTCTTTTCTTTGCAATTTCAAGGAGAGTGTCTGTAATCTCCTTGCCTGTTTCGTCCTTGTGGTGAAGAATTCTGTTTCTCCTGTGAGCACCCTCTCTTGTGTAGTCGTAGTCACCGCTTTCATCGGTATCAAACTTAACGCCTAAGTCAACAAGGGTCTGGATAATCTCAGGTGATGACTCAATCATTACACGGACTGATTCAGGATTGTTCTCATAATGACCTGCTTTCATAGTGTCCTCATAGTAGCACTTGAAATCGTCAATATTCTTTAAAACGCATACGCCGCCTTGAGCGAGGAATGAATCGCAGTCGCTGTAATTTTCCTTAGTGATAATAAGGACGTCCATATTTTCAGGCAGACAAAGAGCTGCAAAAAGTCCTGCAACACCGCTGCCTACAATTACTGTTTCTGTTTTGATGAATTCGTTAGTATTCATTGATTTTTGAAAAGACCGTGTCTTTATCTCCTTAAACTAAATATCGTTAGGGTAGAGTATATTTAGATATACTTATTCTAATATATAATGTTTTTGGCCGATTGTCAAGATTGAATAAGGATATATATTGTGGTAAAATAAAAAAATAAGGAGAATTTTGTATGAATGTATATGATTTTGACAACACAATATACGACGGCGAAACGCTGGTAGATTTCATCCTCTATTATGTAAAAACCGACCCGAGAATATGGAAATATGTTCCCAAGCTTCTTGTGATTTGCTTTAAAGACGCCTTTCATCTTTTTACCGTTGAGGACGCAGTAGACGCCTACGCAAGCTTTTTAGAGGGATATTACACTAAAATTGACACCATAGAGGAAGATGTAAAAAAGTTTTGGGACAAAAACGAAAAGAAGATTAAGCCTTGGTACGAAAAGGTCAGAAAGCCTGATGATATAATCGTTTCCGGCTCAACAGATTTTATTCTTGACGAGATTATGAAGCGTATGGGAATTAAAAATTATATCGGCTCGTCTATCGACAAGAAAACGGGAAAGTTCAAACGCCTTTGCTTTTTGGAAAATAAAGTTAAGTTTTTCAAAGAGCTTTATCCCGACGCTCATATAGATAATTTCTATACAGATTCAATGAATGACAAGGCAATGATGGATATTGCCGACCACGTGTATTTCGTTAAAGGCGACAAGATTGAACAGATAAAATAATTTGCAAAGCAGGATAAATAATGACTAAGCTTACATTTATTGCAGATACTCATCATTACAGCAAAACTCTCGGAACTGACGGCAGGCAGTATTTTCTGCGTTCGGGCTCTGACCAAAAGTGCCTTGCGGAAACAGGAGATATAATCGACGCCGCTTTTGAGAAAATCGCAAATTCCGATACCGACGCCGTTATGATTGCAGGTGACGTATCAAACGACGGCGAAAAGATTTCTCATATTGAATTTCGTGAAAAACTGTATAGGCTTAAAGAGAAGAAAAGGGTGTACCTTATTACCGCCACTCACGATTGGTGCTGTGACGAAAATCCAAGACGCTTTCAGGGCAGTATTGTAACTCACGATGTGGAAACTATAAGAAGTGACGAGCTTCGAGATTTTTACTATGATTTCGGTCCGTCGGATGCTATAAGCGAATATATAACTCATATCGGCACCTGCTCTTACGTGGTTCAGCTTTCAAAAAATGTCAGGCTTTTAGCACTTAACGATGACAAAAATGACAACGACCACGCAGGCTTTACCGAGGAGCATTTCAGGTGGATAGAGGAGCAAATCAAACAGGCGGAAAAAGACGGCTGCCTTATTATCGGTATGGAGCATCATCTCCTGACACCTCATATCAGCTCCCTTATTACAGGCGGCGGAACCTGCGTTGAAAACAGGGAATATGTTGCGTCTCGTCTTGCCGACGCAGGACTTAAATATATGTTTGTCGGCCATTCTCATATTCAAAGCACAACGGATTTTGTTTCCGAAAAGGGCAACAAAATTGTAGAGGTAAATATCGGCTCTCTTGTGGGATATCCTGCACCAATTGTAAATGTGACGGTTAATGATGATATGACGCTGACATATGAGGTGGAGCATCTTGAGCGTTTTACCCTTGACGGCAAGGAGGTTGACGCACAAAAATTCCTTGCATCTCATTGTACGGCACTTGTTCACCGAGTATTAGATTGTGCTACGGCAGAGGAATTTGCCGACAGGCTGACGGCACTTCAAATTGACGGAAAGGCTTTTCAAAAATTATTTTTTGCAGTTCGTCCCGTATTAAACATCATAAAAACAAATACGGTTTTTCAGCTTTACAAAAAGCTTAAATTCGTGGGCTTGAGCCATTTTATCGACAAAGAGCTTGTGGAAAAATTCCAAAACAAAAAGCTCATATCCTTTGTTGACGAAATTATGCTGTCCCTTTTTGACGGCAGTATGGTGACATATGACAGGCAGGACGATTATTATAAACTGGTAATGTCTGTTATGACTATTCCGAGCAAAATACTTAAAAATAATAACGATATGAAAAAGCTTATCTTCGCCGCCGACGCAATTCTTACCGGCGGAAGATATAATAATCAGCGTGACACAATATAATTTTGAAAAATGTTAATTATATCTTGACTTTTTCCTGATACTGTGTTACTCTTTTGTTACCTTTTAGAAATACAATATTTTGTTCATTAAAAGAAGATTACCAAAAATATACAATATATAGTATGAATATTGCACTAAACACCACTTTGATACACAAGTCAAAGTGGTTACATTTTGGAAAAAATCTTGCGTATTCCATTCCCTTTATGGTTTTTTTTGATATAATATAATGAACCTTTGGGGATACATATTTATTTGAGAACTACAAACATTATATATAGAAATTCAAAAATCAGAAGACAGATACCTGCGAAAGAGGTGAAATGTACTTGGAGAATTTTGTAATTCAAGGCGGTAAAGAGCTTTTCGGTGAAGTTAATATCAGCGGTGCCAAGAATGCAGCAGTTGCCATTATTCCTGCCGCCCTGCTTTCAAATGACGTAGTACGAATTGAAAATATACCTAACATCAGCGACGTTAGTTTAATTATACAGATTCTTGACCGTATGGGTGCAGGAATTAAAATGATAAATAAAAACACTATTGAAATTGACTCAAGACCTGTTGTATACCAAAAGGTGTCCGACGAGCTTGCGTCTCATTTTAGAGCAAGCTATTATCTTATCGGCGTAATGCTTGGCAGATTTAAAAAGGCTGAGGTTGCTATGCCCGGTGGCTGTGACTTCGGCGTAAGACCTATTGATTTGCATCAAAAGGGCTTTGAAATGCTGGGTGCTAAGGTTGATATAATCAACGCTATGGTTTGTGCCGAGGCTGATAAGCTTGTAGGTGCGTCAATTTATATGGATACCGTTTCCGTCGGTGCAACAATTAACATTATGCTTGCCGCAGTTTTGGCAAGAGGACTTACTGTTATTGAAAATGCAGCTAAAGAGCCTCATATTGTTGACCTTGCAAACTTCCTTAATTCTATGGGAGCAGATGTAAGAGGTGCCGGAACAGACGTTATTAAAATCAGGGGTGTGGAAAAGCTTCACGGCTGTACCTACTCTATCATTCCCGACCAAATCGAGGCAGGAACATATATGGTTGCGGCGGCTGCTTGCGGCGGCGACGTTCTTGTTAAAAATGTTATTCCAAAGCACCTTGAGTCTATCAGTGCAAAGCTTGAGGAGGTAGGTGCTGAAATTATCGAGTATGATGACGCAGTCAGAGTTACCCGTTTCAAACCACTCACAGGCTGTAATGTTAAAACTATGCCACATCCCGGTTTCCCTACAGATATGCAGCCACAGATGGCAGCACTTCTTTCTATTGCTAAGGGTACAAGTATCCTTTCCGAAAGTGTGTGGGACAATCGTTTTCAGTATGTAGGTCAGCTTCTCAGAATGGGTGCTGATATTCAGGTTGACGGTAAGGTTGCCGTTATCAAGGGCGTTGATAAGCTTGCAGGCGTAGCAGTTAAGGCTACCGACCTTCGTGCCGGTGCAGCTATGATTATTGCAGGACTTACAGCAGAGGGCAAAACTGTTGTTGAGGATATTCAGTTTATCGACAGAGGATATGAGGATGTCTGCGAAAAGTTCGGCTCTCTCGGTGCTGATATCAGGCGAGTTGAAATTAAGAATGCCGACGTTAAGATTTCCGACGCAGGTTAATTTCAACAATTGATTATTAAAAATTATGCGGCGTATCATTTGATACGCCTTGTTTTTTAGAAATGTTATTTTGAGCAAAGGCCGTTAGGAGAATTTCAAAATGTCAAAGGTTTGTCAGCTGTTTTCAGGCAGCAGCGGAAATTCAATACTTGTTTCCTCAATGGGGCACAGCTTTCTTGTGGATATCGGCGTGTCTGCCAAAAGGTGCGAAAACGCTTTGATGTCCTTAGGCGTTGACCCTGACAATATTGACGGAATTTTCGTTACTCACGAGCACAGGGACCACAGTCAAGGCGTTCGTGTCTTTGCGTCAAAGCACAAAATTCCCGTGTTCGCATCTCCTTTATGCTTAGGTCAAATGAGCGTTACAGGCTTTTTGAGCGAAAAGAATGATACATACGAAATCAGCAAGCCTATGGAAATCGGCGGTACGGAGATTGTACCTTTTCACCAAAGTCACGATAGCGTGGATTGCTTAGGCTTCAGGCTTAATCTTCCAGACGGCAGAGCAGTTTCGGTCTGCACCGATACAGGCTTTGTTACCGACGATGCAAAGAAAGTCCTGCCCGGTACAGATTTGATTTTTCTTGAGTCCAATCACGAGATTTCTATGGTGAATACAGGACCCTATCCTTATCCGTTAAAGCAGAGAATTTTAGGACCTGAAGGTCATCTTTCAAATTTCGCCTGCGGTGAATATATTAAGGAGCTTGCCAAAAACGGCACTACAAGATTTGTTCTTTCTCATCTCAGCGAGGAGAATAATGTTCCGTCACTTGCAAGGCAGACGGCTCTTGCAGCTCTCGACGAAATCGGACTTAAAGAGGAAAGTGATTTCAGGCTTTTTGTTTCGCCGAGGGAAAATAACAGCAGAGGTATTGCCTTATGATAAATGTAACTGTTATCGCCGTGGGAAAGCTTAAGGAAAGCTATCTCCGTGACGGCTGTAAGGAGTATATAAAACGTCTCGGTGCTTATTCAAAGGTCAGCGTTATTGAGGTTGACGAGGAGAAAACAGGGGACAACCCCTCACCTGCACAGATAGAAAATGTGATTAAAAAAGAGGGCGAAAGGATAATTAAAAAGATACCTAAAAGCTCTGCGGTTATCCCTCTCTGTATTGAGGGCAAGGAGTATTCAAGTCCTGATTTTTCCGCTTTGATTGAAAAGCTTTCTCTTGACCATTCATCGCTTTGCTTTGTTATCGGTGGCTCTTTCGGCCTCAGCGACGAGGTAAAGGCTCTTGGCAAAACCAAGCTTTCTTTCGGCAAAATGACACTTCCTCATCAGCTTGCAAGAATGGTGCTCCTTGAGCAGATTTACCGTGCTTTTTCGATTTCGAACAATTCAAAATATCATAAATAATATTGTTTCAGCCGTTATGTTTATCGTAACGGCTTTAATTATAGTAAAATTTAACAAAATTAGTTGTTGCTATACTGAAAATTTTATAGTATAATAGAAATGTTAAATTTTAGAGAGGAGCGTTTTTTAAATGAAACACCCGGAAATTGTTAAAAAAATGTCCCTGGAACAGAAAGCTGCTTTTGTTTCAGGCTATGACTACTGGCATCTTGAGGAGGCTCCTGAGCTTGGACTTCCTAAAATTATGATTACTGACGGCCCTCACGGTCTTCGTAAGCAGAACACAGACAAGAAAACATCTGACGGTATCGGTCTCGGTAACTCCGTTCCTGCTACCTGTTTCCCTCCTGCAGCAACATCATCCTGTTCTTGGGATGAAGATTTGCTCAAGGCAGAGGGCGAGGCTCTCGGCGAGGAATGTTTAAAGGAGCAGGTTTCTACAATTCTCGGACCGGGTACAAACATTAAGCGTTCACCTGTATGCGGACGTAACTTTGAGTATTTCAGCGAGGACCCGTATCTTGCAGGTAAATGCTCTGCAAACCTTGTAAACGGCGTTCAGTCAAAGGGCGTTGGTACTTCACTTAAGCACTTTGCCTGCAACTCACAGGAAGCTTTCCGTATGGTAATCAACGAGGTTATCGACGAAAGAGCTATGAGAGAGCTTTATCTCACCGCATTTGAAATCTGCGTTAAGGAAGCTCAGCCTTGGACAATTATGAATTCCTACAACCGCATTAACGGCGTTTACGCTTCTCAGAACGAGTGGCTTCAGGAAAAGGTGCTTCGTGACGAGTGGGGCTTTGAGGGACTTATCGTTACAGACTGGGGTGCTTCTGTTGACCGTATTCCCGGACTTAAGTGCGGAACAGACCTTGAAATGCCGTCATCAGGCGTTCTTAACACACAGAGAATTATTGAGGCTGTTAAAAACGGCACTCTTGACGAGGCTGTTCTCGACAAGAGAGTTGACAATGTTGTAAACCTTATCGTTAAGTCAAAGCCTGCTCTTGAGAAAAAGCATACATATGATGTTGACGCTCACCATAGCCTTGCACAGAAAATTGCCGAGGGCTCAATGGTGCTTCTTAAGAATGACGACGCTATTCTTCCTCTCAAGAAAGGACAGAAGGTTGCCGTTATCGGTGAAATGGCTAAGTCACCTCGTTTCCAGGGTGCAGGCTCATCTGTTATCAATCCTACTAAGCTTGACAACGCTTATGACGAAATGCAGAAATTAGGCGTTGATATGATTTATGCTCAAGCATATGAAAAGAGCAAGGACGAGGTTAACGCATCTCTCGTAAGTGAGGCTGTAAACGCTGCTAAGTCTGCTGACGTTGCAGTTGTATTCGTTGGTCTTACTGAAGAATTTGAGGGCGAGGGCTACGACAGAGAAACTATCGAAATGCCAAAGAGCCACAACAGCCTTGTTTCCGAAATCGTTAAGGCTAACCCGAATACCGTTGTTGTTCTTGCAGGCGGTTCAGTAGTTCATATGCCTTGGGTAAATGAGGTTAAGGGACTTCTTAATTCAGGTCTCGGCGGTCAGGCAGGCGGTGCTGCTGTTGCTAATATCCTTACAGGTAAGGTTAATCCGTCAGGTAAGACCTCTGAAACATATCCTCTTTCATTTGACCAGAACCCAACCTACGGCAATTATCCCGGCGGTCCTGTTACAAGTGAGCACAGAGAGTCTGTTTATATCGGCTATCGTTACTATGATAAGGCTAACAAGGAAGTTCTTTTCCCATTCGGTTACGGCCTTTCATACACTACCTTCGAGTACAGCGATATTAAGCTTTCATCTGACAATATCAAGGATACAGACACAGTAACAGTATCCTTTAAGATTAAAAATACAGGCGACGTTGACGGTGCAGAGGTTGCACAGATTTACGTTGCCGACAAGGAATCAACAATTTTCCGTCCTGTTAAGGAGCTTCGTGCATTCAAAAAAGTATTCCTTAAGGCAGGCGAGGAAAAGGAAGTTTCCGTTGAGCTTTCAAAGAGAGCATTTGCTTTCTACAACGTTAAGCTCGGCGACTGGATGGTTGAAACAGGCGAATTTGAAATTCTCGTTTCTGCATCAAGCCGTGACGTTAAGCTTTCTGCAACAATGACTGTTACTTCTACTGTTGAGGCTGAAATTCCTGATTACAGAGAGTCTGCTCCTGCATACTACACAGCAGACCTTGACGGAATGAAGGGTGAACAGTTTGCTGCTGTTTACGGCAGTGAGCTTCCGAATTCTGAGCCTGACACCACAAAGAAGATTGATATTTACTGCTGTCTTAATGACGCTCGCCACACTAAGTGGGGCGGTAAGATTTGCAGACTTATCGAGGGCATTATGTCAAAGATGGGCTCTGCTGAAAACGGCGACGGAAAGATGCTTGCTGCTATGGCAACTCAGATTCCTATCCGTAACTTTATTGCTATGAGTATGGGTGTGTTCTCGCCTGATATGGCAGACGGACTTCTTATGATGCTCAACGATGACGAGTCAAGCTTCAAGGGCTTTAACAAGATTTTCTGGAGAATCGGCGGTGCTCTTACAAGACTTCCTGCTCTTCTCAAGTCAATCTAACCAAATTAACATTAACAAACGCTCTCTTGTGTAATGAACTGCACCAGATTGTGCAGACAGTACAAAAACAGCCTAAACGGCAGAATTATTAAATATTAAGCAACAAACTGATTTCGTTTTTCTGACGGAGTCAGTTTTGTTTTTGTTTGAATTCTGTAATTGTTGTAAAAGT